>NZ_LT906479.1:0-306469 GCF_900187015.1 Serratia ficaria
ATGTGGATACGCCCATTGCAGGCGGAACTGAGTGACAACACACTGGCGCTGTATGCGCCTAACCGTTTTGTGCTGGATTGGGTTCGCGATAAGTACTTAAACAATATCAATGGTCTGCTGAATGATTTCTGCGGTACGGACGCGCCTTTGCTGCGTTTTGAAGTGGGCAGCAAACCGATCACCCAAATGATCAGCCAAACCGTCACCGCCAGCGTCAGCAGCAGTAGCGCGCCCGCCGCGCCGGTAGCCCGCGCCGCGGCGCCTTCGCGCCCTAGCTGGGACAACGCGGCGCCGCAACCTGAACTCTCCTACCGCTCCAACGTTAACCCGAAGCACACCTTCGATAACTTCGTTGAGGGTAAATCCAACCAGCTGGCGCGCGCGGCGGCACGCCAGGTGGCGGACAACCCGGGCGGCGCCTATAACCCGCTGTTCCTCTATGGCGGCACCGGCCTGGGTAAGACTCACCTGTTGCACGCGGTCGGCAACGGCATCATGGCGCGCAAGGCCAACGCCAAAGTGGTTTACATGCACTCGGAACGCTTTGTGCAGGACATGGTCAAAGCCTTGCAGAACAACGCCATTGAAGAATTCAAGCGTTATTACCGCTCGGTCGACGCGCTGCTGATCGATGACATCCAGTTTTTTGCCAACAAGGAGCGTTCGCAGGAGGAGTTCTTCCATACCTTCAACGCCCTGTTGGAAGGCAATCAGCAGATCATCCTGACCTCGGACCGCTACCCGAAAGAGATTAACGGGGTGGAGGATCGTCTGAAATCCCGCTTCGGCTGGGGGCTGACGGTGGCGATCGAACCGCCGGAGCTGGAAACCCGCGTGGCGATCCTGATGAAAAAGGCCGACGAGAACGATATCCGTCTGCCGGGCGAAGTGGCGTTCTTTATCGCCAAGCGCCTGCGTTCCAACGTGCGTGAGCTCGAAGGGGCGCTGAACCGCGTGATCGCCAACGCCAACTTTACCGGCCGCGCCATTACCATCGATTTCGTGCGTGAAGCGCTGCGCGATCTGCTGGCGCTGCAGGAAAAGCTGGTCACCATCGACAATATTCAGAAGACGGTGGCCGAGTACTATAAAATTAAAGTCGCGGATTTGCTGTCCAAGCGGCGTTCGCGTTCGGTTGCCCGCCCGCGCCAGATGGCGATGGCATTGGCAAAGGAACTCACCAACCACAGCCTGCCAGAAATCGGCGATGCGTTTGGTGGCCGCGACCATACCACGGTGTTGCACGCCTGCCGGAAGATCGAGCAGTTGCGTGAGGAAAGTCACGACATCAAAGAAGATTTCTCCAATTTAATCAGAACATTATCTTCCTAGCGCTATGAAATTTATCGTTGAACGTGAGCATCTGCTAAAACCGCTGCAACAGGTGAGCAGCCCGCTGGGCGGCCGCCCGACGCTGCCGATTCTGGGTAACCTGCTGCTGCAGGTGACGGAAGGCTCCCTGCTGCTGACCGGTACCGATCTGGAGATGGAGATGGTGGCGCGCGTCGCCCTGTCCCAGCCGCATGAGGCGGGCGCGACCACCGTGCCCGCGCGTAAATTCTTTGATATCTGCCGTGGCCTGCCCGAAGGGGCGGAGATCGCCGTGACGCTGGAAAGCGAGCGCATGCTGGTGCGTTCCGGCCGCAGCCGTTTTTCGTTGTCCACGCTGCCGGCGGCGGACTTCCCGAATCTGGACGACTGGCAGAGCGAGGTGGAATTCACCCTGCCGCAGGCGACGCTGAAGCGCCTGATCGAAGCCACCCAGTTCTCGATGGCGCATCAGGACGTGCGTTACTATCTGAACGGCATGCTGTTCGAAACCGAAGGCGAAGAGCTGCGCACCGTCGCGACCGACGGCCACCGCCTGGCGGTGTGTTCGATGCCGATCGGCCAGCAGTTGCCGTCGCATTCGGTGATCGTGCCGCGTAAAGGGGTGATGGAGCTGGTGCGTCTGCTGGACGGCGGCGATACGCCGCTGCAGCTGCAGATCGGCAGCAACAACATCCGCGCCCACGTCGGCGATTTCATCTTCACTTCCAAGCTGGTCGACGGCCGTTTCCCTGATTATCGCCGCGTATTGCCGAAAAACCCCGACAAAACGCTGGAAGCCGGCTGCGATCTGCTGAAGCAGGCGTTTGCCCGCGCGGCCATTCTGTCGAACGAAAAGTTCCGCGGCGTGCGCCTGTACGTGAGCCAGAACCAGCTGAAGATCACCGCCAACAACCCGGAGCAGGAAGAGGCGGAAGAGATCCTGGATGTCAGCTATGACGGCACCGAAATGGAAATCGGCTTCAACGTCAGCTACGTGCTCGACGTGTTGAACGCGCTCAAGTGCGAAGATGTGCGCCTGCTGCTGACCGATTCGGTCTCCAGCGTGCAGATCGAAGACGGCGCCAGCCAGGCGGCGGCATACGTCGTCATGCCGATGCGGTTGTAGTCTCATTACCTTGAATTACAGCACCGTCATCGGTAAAGAGATTGCATGGCTCTGACGCGTTTACTGATTAAAGACTTCCGCAATATAGAAGCGGCGGATTTGGCGCTGGCGCCGGGATTCAACTTCCTGGTTGGCGCCAACGGCAGCGGCAAGACCAGCGTGCTGGAGGCGGTGTATACCCTCGGCCACGGGCGCGCGTTTCGCAGCCTGCAGGCCGGGCGGGTGATCCGCCACGACCAGCCGGAGTTCGTGCTGCACGGCCGCATCGAAGGCGCAGAACGTGAAATATCCGTAGGATTGAGCAAGAGCCGTCAGGGTGACAGCAAAGTGCGCATCGACGGCAGCGACGGCCACAAAGTGGCTGAGCTGGCGCAGCTATTGCCGATGCAGCTGATCACTCCCGAAGGCTTTACCCTGCTAAACGGCGGGCCGAAATTCCGGCGCGCCTTCCTGGACTGGGGATGTTTCCATAACGAACCCGGTTTTTTCACCGCCTGGAGCAACCTGAAACGGTTACTGAAGCAGCGCAATGCCGCGCTGCGCCAGGTCAGTCGCTATGCGCAGATCCGCGCCTGGGATCAGGAACTGATCCCGTTGGCCGAGCGCATCAGCGAGTGGCGGGCAGAATACAGCGAGGCGATCGCCGCGGATATCACCGCGACCTGCGCGCAGTTTCTGCCCGAATTCGCCCTGAGTTTCTCTTTCCAGCGCGGCTGGGACAAAGAGAGCGACTACGGAGAGCTGCTGGAGCGCCAGTTCGAGCGCGACAGGGCGTTGACCTATACCGCGGTGGGGCCGCATAAGGCGGACTTCCGCATTCGTGCCGACGGCACGCCGGTAGAGGATTTGTTATCGCGCGGTCAGCTGAAGCTGCTGATGTGCGCGTTGCGCTTGGCGCAGGGTGAGTTTCTCACCCGGCAGAGCGGGCGGCGTTGCCTGTATCTGATTGATGATTTTGCCTCCGAGCTGGACACCGGCCGTCGCCGGTTGCTGGCCGATCGCCTGAAAGCCACCCAGGCCCAGGTCTTTGTCAGCGCAGTCAGCGCTGAACAAGTGACCGACATGGCCGGTGAAAAGGGCAAGATGTTCCGCGTGGAACAAGGTAAAATAGAGGTTCAACCACAGGACTAAAATGAGCGAGAAACGTTGATGTCGAATTCTTATGACTCCTCAAGTATCAAGGTATTAAAAGGGCTGGATGCGGTGCGTAAGCGCCCGGGCATGTATATCGGCGACACCGATGACGGCACCGGTCTGCACCACATGGTATTCGAGGTTGTGGACAACGCTATCGACGAAGCACTCGCTGGCCACTGTAGCGACATTCAGGTGACCATCCACGCCGACAACTCGGTTTCGGTGCAGGATGACGGCCGCGGCATCCCGACCGGTATTCACCCGGAAGAAGGGGTTTCCGCCGCAGAGGTCATCATGACCGTGCTGCACGCCGGCGGTAAATTTGACGACAACTCCTACAAGGTGTCCGGCGGCCTGCACGGCGTGGGCGTCTCGGTGGTTAACGCCCTGTCGGAGAAGCTGGAGCTGGTGATCCGCCGCGAAGGCAAGGTGCATGAGCAGACCTACGGCCACGGCGAGCCGCAGGCGCCGTTGAAAGTGGTGGGTGAAACCGATCAGACCGGCACCATGGTGCGTTTCTGGCCGAGCCACCAGACCTTCACCAACGTCACCGACTTTGAATACGACATTCTGGCCAAGCGCCTGCGCGAGCTGTCCTTCCTCAACTCCGGCGTGTCTATCCGCCTGAAGGACAAGCGTTCCGACAGAGAAGACCACTTCCACTACGAAGGCGGCATCAAGGCGTTTGTCGAGTACCTGAACAAGAACAAAACCCCGATCCACCCGAACGTGTTCTATTTCTCCACCGTGAAAGACGACATCGGCGTGGAAGTGGCGCTGCAGTGGAACGACGGTTTCCAGGAAAACATCTACTGCTTCACCAACAACATTCCACAGCGCGACGGCGGCACCCACCTGGTCGGCTTCCGCACCGCGATGACCCGTACGCTGAACAGCTACATGGAAAAGGAAGGCTACAGTAAGAAGGCCAAGGTCAGCGCCACCGGCGACGATGCGCGTGAAGGCCTGATCGCCGTGGTGTCGGTGAAGGTGCCGGATCCGAAGTTCTCTTCCCAGACCAAGGACAAGCTGGTGTCTTCCGAGGTGAAAACCGCGGTTGAAACGCTGATGAACGAGAAGCTGGTGGATTACCTGATGGAAAATCCAAGCGACGCGAAAATCGTCGTCGGCAAGATCATCGATGCGGCCCGCGCGCGTGAAGCGGCGCGTAAAGCGCGCGAAATGACCCGCCGTAAAGGCGCGCTGGATCTGGCCGGCCTGCCGGGCAAGCTGGCGGACTGCCAGGAACGCGACCCGGCGCTGTCCGAACTGTACCTGGTGGAAGGGGACTCCGCGGGCGGCTCTGCCAAGCAGGGGCGCAACCGCAAGAACCAGGCTATCCTGCCGCTGAAGGGTAAAATCCTCAACGTGGAGAAGGCGCGCTTCGACAAGATGCTGTCTTCGCAGGAGGTGGCGACGCTGATCACCGCGCTGGGTTGCGGCATCGGCCGCGACGAGTACAACCCGGACAAGCTGCGCTATCACAGCATCATCATCATGACCGATGCCGACGTCGACGGCTCGCACATCCGTACGCTGCTGTTGACCTTCTTCTACCGCCAGATGCCGGAAATCATTGAGCGCGGCCACGTGTTCATTGCTCAGCCGCCGCTGTACAAGGTGAAGAAAGGCAAGCAGGAGCAGTACATTAAAGACGACGAGGCGATGGACCAGTATCAGATTTCCATCGCGATGGACGGCGCGACGCTGCACACCAATGCCAGCGCGCCGGCCCTGGCCGGTGAGCCGTTGGAAAAGCTGGTGGCCGAGCACTACGGCGTGCAGAAGCTGATCGGCCGCATGGAGCGCCGCTACCCGCGCGCGCTGCTGAACAGCCTGATCTACCAGCCAACCCTGAACGAAGCCGATCTGAGCGACGAAGCCAAGGTGAAGGCGTGGATCTCTGCGCTGGTGCAGTTGCTGAACGACAAAGAGCAGCACGGCAGCAGCTACGACTTCGTGATCCACGAAAATCGCGAGCGCCAGATGTTTGAGCCGGCGCTGCGCATCCGTACCCACGGCGTGGATACCGACTATCAGCTGGACTTCGATTTCATCCACGGCGGCGAATACCGCAAGATTTGCCAGCTGGGCGAGAAACTGCGCGGGCTGATCGAAGAAGACGCCTACATCGAGCGCGGCGAGCGTCGCCAGCCGGTCGACAGCTTCGAGCAGGCGCTGGAGTGGCTGGTGAAAGAGTCGCGCCGCGGTCTGTCGGTGCAGCGTTATAAAGGTCTGGGCGAGATGAACCCGGAGCAGCTGTGGGAAACCACCATGGATCCGGAAAGCCGCCGCATGCTGCGCGTGACCGTGAAGGACGCCATCGCCGCTGACCAGCTGTTCACCACCCTGATGGGCGATGCGGTTGAGCCGCGCCGCGCCTTTATCGAAGAAAACGCCCTGAAAGCGGCGAACATCGATATTTAACGGGCTGAATGGCCAACAAAATCCGCGCCGGGTGACTTGCGCGGATTTTTTTACGCCTTTTTTGGCGCTGACAGCATGGGCTGAAACGCGTTAGCATGGGAAAAAACCACTGGGAGAGGCTCGAATGGCTATTGAACTGATCGCGATCGATATGGACGGCACGCTGCTCAACCCGCAGCACCAGATTACGCCGGCGGTAAAGCAGGCGGTTACCGCAGCGCGGCGCAAAGGGGTGCACGTGGTGCTGGCTACCGGGCGGCCTTACGTCGGCGTGCAGGACTATCTGCGTCAGTTGGACATTCAGGGGCCCGGTGATTACTGCATTACCTACAACGGCGCGCTGGTGCTGCAGGCGGTCGACGGCGCCTGCATCCTGCAGGAAACCCTGGGCTTTGAAGACTACCTGCACTTCGAGCAGATGGCGCGAGAGTTTGGCGTCCACTTCCAGGCATTCGATTTCGATACCCTGTATACCCCGAACAAGGATATCGGCAAATACACCGTGCACGAGTCGGAAATGACCGGCATCCCGTTGAAATACCGCAGCGTGGAGGAGATGGATCGCCAGATCCGCTTCCCGAAGGTGATGATGATCGACGAGCCGGAGCTGCTGGATCGCGCCATTGCGCGCATTCCCGTCGAGACGCGGGAGCGCTACACCATCATGAAAAGCGCGCCTTACTATCTGGAAATTCTGCACAAGAACGTCGATAAGGGCGCCGGCGTCAGAATGCTGGCCGAGCATCTCGGCATTGCGCGGGAAAGCGTGATGACGCTGGGCGATCAGGCCAACGACACGGCGATGATCGAATACGCCGGCGTCGGCGTGGCGATGGGCAACGCCATCCCTGAGCTGAAAGCGGTGGCGCAGTTCGTCACCGCCGCCAATACCGAAGACGGCGTGGCGCGCGCCATCGAAAAGTTCGTGCTTGACGTCTAAGGCCGAGGGGCGCTTTGGCGCCCCTTCACAGCGCCGCCAGCACCCCTTTCACCATCTGCACGTCCTGAATCGCCAGCCCGGTTAAATCGGCCAGGGTGATTTGCTGCGCGTCGCCGCGCACTTTCGCCCCCTGCTGCAGCGCCGCGCCCAGCTCGACAATCGGCGTCGATGCCAGCAATCCCTGCCGATAAGCCGTTGCTATCTCGCCGTATTGCGTACATTGCGATAACGCGTCGACCGCAATCGCATCCGCTTTGGCCACCAGCTCGGTCGCCAGTTCCTGCTTGCCGTCGGCGTCTGCGCCCACCGCCGTGATATGGGTGCCGGGTCGGATATCCGCCGCCTGCAGAATCGGTTCGCGGCTGGGGGTGGTGGTGACGATCAGCCGGCAGTGCGCCGCCAGCTGCGCGGCATCCTGCGTAACCCGCACCCGAAACCCATCGGCCTCGGCGTCGCGCCGCAAGGCGTGCAGCGCCTGCTCGCTGCGGCCCCATAACCACACCTGGCGGCAGGCGGTCACCGCTTTCAGCTGCTGCAGCTGCAGGCGCGCCTGCAGGCCGCAACCGATAATGCCGATCGCCTGAACCTCCGCCGGGGCGCAGAGTTCGGCGGCGATGCGCCCGGCCAGCGCGGTGCGCAGCGCCGTCAGCCAGCCTTCGTCCAGCAGCAGCGCCTGCGGTTGGCCGGTCTCGGCGGAAAAGGCCATCATCAGCCCCTGATTGCTGGCCAGGCCCCGCTCGGCGTTGCGATAAAAACCGGTGGAAACCTTAACGACAAACTGCCGATCCCCCTCCAGCCAGGCGGATTTTATGCAGCCGTCGCCGTCGGCCTGCGCGAACAGGAAATGCTGCACCGGGGGCTGCTGCACCCGCCGCTGCGAATAGGCGATAAAGCCTGCTTTCTGCAGCAAGGTGAAGCTGTCGGCATCGAAAACCTCGAGGATCTGTTGGCGATTAACGGTCTTCATCGGCGATTGCCTTGAGGTATTTTTCCAGCACGATGTTTTTGCCGCACAGCGCCACCGCCACCTTTTTCCCCTGGAATTCCGGCGCCAGCCTGATCGCCGCCGCCAGCGCCACCCCGGCCGCGCCCTCGATGATCCAGCGGTCGCTGGCGGCTAGCTGGCGCATCGCCGCTTTGATTTCCGCTTCGCTGACTAAGATTTTGCGATCGATCAGCCGCTGACACAGCGGGAAGGTCACTGCACCCGGCTCGACGCCGCCGGCGGTGCCGTCGGACAGCGTATCCTGTTCGTCCACCGGGAAGATATGGCCGGCTTCCAGCGCGCTGTACATGCTGGTGGCATTTTCCGGCCAGCAGGCGATAAGCTGCGTTTTCGGCGACAATCGCTTCAGAACGGTACCTATCCCTGAAATATAACCGCCGCCGCCCACCGCCACGAACACCGCGTCCAGGTCGGGCTGCTGCTCAACCAGCTCCATGCCGCAGGTTCCCTGGCCGGCGATCACCTGCTCGTCGTTGTAGGGCGAGATATAGACCTTGCCCTGCTCATGAGCGGCCTTTTCGCCCGCCTGTTCGGCGTTCAGCGCATCGCCCGGCACTAGCTCCACCTGGCCGCCCAGCGCGCGGATGGCCTCAAGCTTGACCGCCGCCGCGGTTTCCGGCGCGTACACCGTGACGCCGACGCCCATCATCCGGCCCGCCAGCGCCATCGCCTGGCCGTGATTGCCGGAGGAGGCGGCAATCACGCCTCGCCGGCGCTGTTCGTCGTTCAGCAGCCGCAGCTTGTTGCTGGCGCCGCGAAATTTGAAGGAGCCGGTGGGCTGCAGGTGATCGCATTTCAGATACAGTTCGCAGCCCAGCTGGCGAGACAGCAGTACGCTGCGCTCCAGCGGGGTGACGCGAACCTGCGGGCGCAGCTGTCGGTGGGCGGAAACAATGGCATCGAAGAGGTGGCTCATACCGGCTCCTGTAGACGGGTAATGTGTAGACTTAAAAATCCAATATGTACTTTTTAGTCTTCTTTGTAAACCCCTGACAACCCAGGTTCGATCGGCAGGCCAATGTTGAGTTCTGTGATCGCTATTGAGGTGAAAAGTTCTTATTAATTTATAGTTAACCGGCCATATTTTTAACTTATTTTCTTCAAGGAAGTTGCATCCATATTAATTATTTTAATTAGGGAATAGATATGAAAAAAATATTATTAGCCACATTAAGCTGCGCCGCGTTGACGCAGTTTTCCTTTGCCGCCAAAGATGTCACTACCCACCCTGAGGTTTATTTTCTGCAAGAATCACAGTCCATCGACAGCCTGGCACTATTGCCGCCGCCGCCGGCGATGGACAGCATTGATTTCCTGAATGACAAAGCGCAATACGACGCCGGGAAAATAGTGCGCAATACTCCGCGTGGCAAGCAGGCTTATGATGACGCCCATGTTGCCGGGGACGGCGTTGCCGCCGCATTTTCCAACGCCTTCGGCCTGGAAATAGCCCAACGGAAAACGCCGGAGCTGTTTAAGCTGGTGATGAAAATGCGTGAAGACGCCGGCGATTTGGCGACCCGCAGCGCCAAAAATCACTATATGCGCATTCGCCCCTTTGCGTTTTATAACGAAGCGACCTGCCGACCGGACGAAGAAAGCACCCTGTCGAAGAACGGTTCTTACCCTTCCGGCCATACCACCATCGGCTGGGCGACCGCGCTGGTGCTGGCTGAAATCAACCCCGCCAGGCAGGGTGAAATCCTGCAGCGCGGCTATGATATGGGCCAAAGCCGGGTTATCTGCGGTTATCACTGGCAAAGCGACGTGACTGCGGCGCGCATGGCGGCGTCGGCCATGGTGGCGCGTTTGCATGCCGAACCCACCTTCGCCGCCCAGCTGCAAAAGGCCAAAGACGAATTCAACGGCCTGAAAAAGTAAGCTTTTACTGCCAAAAAGGCCAGCCGTCGGCTGGCCTCCCCGCTTTAATTTCCCATATTCCCTGATGCGCTTTGTCTATTTTGTGATCCAGATTGTAGTACAACATTATTTGTTGGTACTACAATCAGGCATAAATTGATGGGACAGTAGCGAAGATTGTGCTGCAACCGCAGGACGCCAGCCGGAGGCGCGGGGTAAAGTAAATCCGTTATCACTATGGCGAGGCCACGGAGCAATCATGAACAAGCAGCAGATCGGTAAAACGGACCGGATCATCATCGAGGTTGGCCGGCAGATCGTCGGCGGCAAGTACCCGCCGGGGTCACCTTTGCCGGCGGAGGCCGAACTTTGCGAGGAGTTTCAGACCTCGCGCAACATCATTCGCGAAGTGCTGCGCGCGCTGATGGCGAAGCGACTGGTGGAGGTCAAACGCTACCGCGGCGCCTTCGTGACGCTGCGCAACCAGTGGAACTATCTGGACACCGAGGTGCTGAACTGGGTGCTGGCTCAGGACTATGACCCGCGGCTGATTGCGGCGATGAGCGAGGTGCGCAACCTGGTGGAGCCGACCATCGCCCGCTGGGCGGCGGAGCGCGCCACCTCCAGCGAATTGGCGGTGATTGAGGCCGCGCTGAACGACATGATCACCCACCACCAGGAGCGCGAACGTTTTAACGAAGCGGATATCCGTTATCACGAAGCGGTACTGGCGGCGGTGCATAACCCGGTATTGCAACAGCTCAGCGTGGCGATCAGCTCTTTGCAGCGCGCGGTGTTTGAGCGCACCTATATGCCGGACGAAGACAATATGCCGCGCACCCTGCGTGAGCACCAGGAGCTGTATGACGCCATTCGTCATCAGGATCCGGATGCCGCGGAGCGTGCGGCGCTGACGATGATCGCCAGCTCGACCAAACGCCTGAAGGACATTACATGAGTGACAGCTTTATCGCGATTGACTGGGGGTCCACCAACCTGCGCGCCTGGCGCTATGAGCAGGGCGCCTGCGTCGACAGCCTGCAGTCCGAGGCCGGGGTTACCCGTCTTGGCGGCCGAACGCCGCAGCGGGTATTCAGCGAACTGATGGCGCGCTGGGCGGAACCCCTGCCGGTAGTGATGGCTGGAATGATCGGCAGCAACGCCGGCTGGCTGCAGGTGCCTTATCTGCCTTGCCCGACGCGTTTGCCGGAGGTTGCCCGGCGATTAACCGCGGTAGAGCCGGCTTTACCTTATCAAGCCTGGATTATTCCGGGCATCAGCGTCGAACGCGAAGACAACTGCAACGTGATGCGCGGTGAAGAAACGCAACTGATCGGCGCTTACGCCGAGCGGCCTGCGGCGCTGTATGTGATGCCCGGCACCCACAGCAAATGGGTGCGAATGGAAGGGGACGCGCTGGTGGATTTTCGCACCCTGATGACCGGCGAGCTGCACCACCTGCTGCTGCATCAGTCGCTGATCGGCGCGGGGCTGGGCGCCCAGCAAGCGGATGCTCGGGCGTTTTCCCGCGGGCTGGAGGCCGGCGTCAACGACGGCCACCTCGTGCAGCGCCTGTTCGAAACCCGCGCCGCGCACCTGCTGGGCCGGCTGGAGAAAAGCGCGGTTAGCGACTGGCTGTCCGGGCTGTTGATCGGCAGCGAAGTGGCGCAAATGCAGCGCCAATATCCGCTGCCCGCCGGCGCGGAGCTGACGCTGATCGGCAATCCGCGGCTGGGCGAACGCTACGCCCAGGCGATGAACAAGGTCGGGATCCGCCACCGTTTTCTGGATGGCGACCGGGCTTTCCAATCGGGAATAAGGAGCATTGTGCATGAGCTGGAATACTGAGCTGCCGCTGATCGCCATTCTGCGCGGCATTTTGCCGCAGGAGGCGGGCGCCCACGTGCAGACGTTGCTGGCGGCGGGGTTCGACGCGATCGAAATCCCCCTGAACTCGCCGGACTGGCGGCAAAGCATCGGCGATGCGGTGAGAACCTTCGGCGATCGCGCCTTGATTGGCGCCGGCACCGTGCTGCAGCCGTCGCAGGTTGACGAGCTGGCGGCGCTGGGCGCCAAGCTGGTGGTGACGCCCAATACCCAACCGGCGGTGATCCGGCGGGCGGTGGCGCTTGGGATGACGGTTTGCGCCGGCTGCGCCACCGCTTCCGAAGCCTTCAATGCGCTCGATGCCGGCGCGCAGGCGCTGAAGATCTTCCCGTCCGTTTCCTTCGGCCCGGACTATATCAAGGCGCTGAAAGCCGTGCTGCCGCCGCAGGTGCCGGTATTCGCCGTTGGCGGCATTACGCCGGAAAATTTGCATCGGTATCTGGCCGCAGGCTGCGTGGGCGCCGGGCTGGGCAGCGATCTCTATCGCGCCGGTCAGCCGCTGGAGCGTACTGCGCACCAGGCCGCCGCTTTTGTTCGAGCCTATAAGGAAGCCACAAAATGAAAATAACCAAACTGACCACCTACCGGCTGCCGCCGCGCTGGATGTTCCTGAAAATCGAAACCGACGAGGGCGTCGTCGGCTGGGGCGAGCCGGTGATCGAGGGGCGGGCGCGCAGCGTGGAGGCGGCGGTGCACGAGCTGGCGGAATATGTGGTCGGGCAGGATCCGGCGCGCATCAACGACATCTGGCAAACCCTGTATCGCGGCGGTTTCTACCGCGGCGGCCCGATCCTGATGAGCGCCATCGCCGGCATCGATCAGGCGCTGTGGGACATCAAGGGCAAAGCGTTGGGCGTGCCGGTGTATCAGCTGCTCGGCGGGCTGGTGCGCGACAAAATCAAGGCCTATAGCTGGGTAGGCGGCGATCGTCCCGCCGACGTTATTTCCGGCATCAACACGCTGACGGAAATCGGCTTCGATACCTTCAAACTGAACGGCTGCGAAGAAATGGGCATCATCGACAGCGCGCGCAAAGTGGATGCGGCGGTGGCGGTGGTGGCGCAGATCCGCGAGGCGTTCGGCAACCGCATTGAGTTTGGCCTGGATTTCCACGGCCGCGTCGACGCGCCGATGGCGAAAATCCTGATCAAGGAGCTGGAGCCGTACCGTCCGCTGTTTATCGAAGAGCCGGTGCTGGCCGAGCAGGCGGAATATTATCCGCGTCTGGCGGCGCAGACCCATATACCGATCGCCGCCGGCGAACGCATGTATTCGCGCTTCGACTTCAAACGGGTGCTGGCGGACGGCGGCCTGGCGATTATTCAGCCGGATCTGTCCCATGCGGGCGGCATCACCGAATGCTTCAAGATAGCCGCGATGGCGGAATCTTACGACGTGGCGTTGGCCCCGCACTGCCCGCTGGGGCCGATTGCGCTGGCCGCCTGCCTGCATGTGGACTTCGTGGCGCGCAATGCGGTGTTCCAGGAGCAAAGCATGGGCATTCACTATAACCAGGGCGCCGAGCTGCTGGACTATGTGGTGAATAAAGACGACTTCAAAATGACCGACGGCCACTTTTATCCGCTCACCAAGCCGGGTCTGGGGGTGGAAATCGACGAAGAGCTGGTGATCGCGCGCAGCAAGCAGGCGCCGGACTGGCGTAATCCGGTGTGGCGTTATCCGGACGGCGCCGTCGCTGAGTGGTAAGGGGCTGGTCCGAAATAAATAAAAAATTTTAAAGTCACGCTAAATAAGACATCTCAAGCCTGTCTCGCTTAACGTCGCCGTTAGGCGAGGCGTTCACCTGCAAATAAACCGTGTGAGGGTAGGCGATGAATAACGATCTGTACTCCTCAACAATTAAAAAAATGAATGTCAGAATCATACCTTTTATTATGATTCTTTATCTGATCGCCTATATCGATCGCGCGAATATTTCCGTTGCGGCCTTGCAAATGAATGCCGATCTGGCCATGACGGCGGAAATGTACGGCATCGCCGCCGGCATATTTTATATTTCCTATATTTTATTTGAGGTGCCCAGCAACGTTATTTTAACCCGCGTCGGCGCGAAATTGTGGATCGCGCGCATTATGCTGACCTGGGGGGCGATCGCCGCCGGCATGAGCCTGGTGCAAACCCCGTTCCAGCTGTATGTCATGCGTTTTTTACTCGGGGTGGCCGAAGCCGGCTTCACCCCCGGCATCATCTACTATCTCTCCTGCTGGTATCCGCGCAGCGATCGGGCGCGCGCCATGTCGTTGTTTTATATCGGCGCCGCGCTGGCTTCGGTGATCGGGCTGCCGATTTCCGGTTCGATCCTCAATATGCACGGTTTTTTCGGTATCGAAGGCTGGCGCTGGCTGTTTGTGCTGGAGGGCATTCCGGCGATGGCGCTGGGGGTGGTGGTGTATTTCTATCTCGATGACTCGCCGGCGCAGGCGCGCTGGCTCAGCCCGCCGCAGCGAGCGTGGCTGGCCGCCACGCTGGCGGCGGAGTCTGCCCAGGCGCCGATCGGCCATCGCCACGGCTGGAAAACGGCGCTGAAAAACCGGCGCGTATGGTGGTTAAGCGTGCTGTGGCTGCTGCAGGCGTTCGGCACCATCGGCATCACCCTGTTTTTGCCGCTGATCGTCAAGGGCGTGGTGACGGAACAGAGCAATTTCATCGTCAGCCTGTTGTCCGCCGCCCCCTTCCTGTTCGCCTGCATTTTCATGTATCTGAACGGCAGGCACTCCGATATCACCAAAGAGCGCTCCCGGCATCTGGGGCTGCCGCTGATGGGGGCCGGGCTGTTGCTGTTGCTGGCGCTTTACAGCCATAACCTGGTGCTGGCCTACGGGCTGCTGGCGTTGACCGTCGGCCTGAACTGGGCGATCACGCCGGTGTTCTGGGCGGTGACGACCGAAACCGTCGCGGGCGTGGCCGGCGCGGCGTCGATCGCCTTGATCAATGCGGTGGCCAATATTGCCGGGCTGATATTTCCGCCGGTGATGGGGCGAATCAAGGACGTCACTCACAGCTATACCGCCGCGCTGATCCTGGTCGCCGCGGCGCTCATCGTCGGCGGATTGATGGGGCTGCGGCTGGGGCGAAATCCGCGCCCGGCCGCGTCATCGGGCCCGGTCAACGCCGCCGATCATCATCCGTAACCCTGACCCGGCGGGGCTTACCCTACAACAGCGCCCCGCCATGATTAAAATCCGAAACATAACGGAATAACGATAATGGACATGACCTTGACCTCAACACCAAAAAGCAAACGCCGCTACCTGACGTTATTCATGATATTTGTCACGGTAGTGATCTGCTATGTCGATCGCGCCAACCTGGCGGTGGCCTCGGCGCATATTCAGCAAGAGTTCGGCATCAGCAAGGCGCAGATGGGCTATATTTTTTCCGCCTTTGCCTGGACCTACACCCTGTGTCAGATCCCCGGCGGCTGGTTCCTGGATCGCGTCGGCTCCAGGCTGACCTATTTCATCGCCATCATGGGCTGGTCGGTCGCCACGCTGCTGCAGGGGTTCGCCGGCGGGCTGGCGTCGCTGATCGGCCTGCGTGCGGTGACCGGGCTGTTCGAGGCGCCGGCTTTTCCCACCAACAATCGCATCGTCACCAGCTGGTTTCCCGAGCAGGAGCGCGCGTCGGCGGTCGGGTTCTATACTTCGGGGCAGTTTGTCGGGCTGGCGTTTCTCACGCCGTTGCTGATTTGGGTTCAGGAGCTGCTGAGCTGGCACTGGGTATTTATCATCACCGGCGCCGTCGGCATCGTCTGGGCCCTGGTGTGGCGGCGGGTTTACCGGTCGCCGCGCAACAGCAAAGGCGTGAATGCGGCCGAGCTGGCGTATATTCAGGCCGGCGGCGGCATGGTGGACGGCGACGCGGCGGCGGAGAAAAAGCACCGCGTGGCGCTGACCGCCGCCGACTGGAAGCTGGTGTTTCATCGCAAGCTGATCGGGGTTTATCTGGGCCAGTTCGCCATCACTTCGACGCTGTGGTTCTTTCTTACCTGGTTCCCGAACTATCTGACGCAGGAAAAGCATATCGCCGCGCTGACCGCCGGTTTCATGACCACGGTGCCGTTCCTGGCGGCGTTCTTTGGCGTGCTGTTGTCCGGTTTTGTCGCCGATCGGCTGCTGCGCAGCGGCCGATCCATCGGCTTCGCGCGCAAAACGCCGATCGTCTGCGGGTTGCTGCTTTCCACCTGCATCATGGGGGCTAATTACACCGACGATCCGCTGTGGATTATGGCGCTGATGGCGTTGGCGTTCTTCGGTAACGGCTTCGCCTCCATTACCTGGTCGCTGGTTTCATCGCTGGCGCCGACCCGCTTGATTGGCCTTACCGGCGGGGTGTTCAACTTCGTCGGCGGGCTGGGCGGCATCACGGTGCCGCTGGTGGTGGGCTATCTGGCGCAGGATTACGGCTTTGCGCCCTCGTTGATCTACATCGCCGCGGTGGCGCTGATTGGCGCGCTGTCGTATCTGCTGCTGGTCGGCGATGTGAAACGCGTCGGCTGATCCGGTAAGATGGCGGCTCAGTGCCAGCATGCGCAGGGGAGCCGCCATGAGCCATCGGGAAAAACAGCTGACTTTCGACCCACGGGGACATCAGTTAACCAACATCAACGTCTGGACGCCGGACAGCCGGTGGCTGGCCTACGACGTGCGGCCCGCCGGCGCCTCCTTCACCGGCCTGAGCATTGAACGGGTCAACGTCGCCAGCGGCGACGTTGAGGTGGTGTACCGCGCCCAGCACGGCGCTCACGTCGGCGTGGTCACCGTCAGCCCCGATGCGCCGGCCCGCTACGTCTTTATCCACGGCCCTGAACATCCGGACAGCGCCTGGCATTACGATTTTCACCATCGTCGCGGGGTGATCGTCAGCGAACCCGATCGCGAACTGGCCATCACCCTCGATGCGCTGGACATTACCGCGCCTTACACCCCCGGCGCGCTGCGCGGCGGCAGCCATGTGCACGTGTTCAGCCCGGACGGCAGCCGGCTCAGCTTTACCTATAACGATCACGTGATGCATGAGCGCGATCCGGCGCTGGATCTGCGCAACGTCGGCGTAGCCGTGCCGCTGCAGGGCGTGAACCCGCCAAAACAGCATCCGCGTGAATATGACGGCAGCCATTACTGCGTGCTGGTCAGCGAGACTACGCCGCAGCCGCAGCCGGGCAGCGATCAGATCACCCGTGCCTATGAAGAAGGCTGGATTGGCGGCAATGGCTACCTGAAGCCCGACGGCCAGCGGCAGCGCTGGGCGCTGGCGTTTATTGGCGATACGCTGTCCGCCGCCGGCGAGAAGCTGCCGGAGGTGTTTATTGTCGATTTGCCGCACCACGACGCCGACTACGCCAAAGCGGGCGCGCGGCCGATTCAGGGCACCGAGGACGCCTTGCCGGCGCCGCCGCGCGGCGTGAGCCAGCGGCGGTTGACCTTTACCGGCGGGCGGCGTTATCCCGGCGTCGCCACCGCACCGCGCCATTGGCTGCGCAGCTCGCCGGACGGCAGCCGGATAGCCTTCCTGATGAAAGACGACAACGGCGTGGTGCAACTGTGGACGGTGTCGCCGAACGGCGGCGAACCGCATCAGGTGACGCACGGCGAGCATGGCGTGCAGTCGGCGTTCAGCTGGCACCCGCAGGGCGACAGGGTGGCGCTGGTGTGCGATAACAGCGTGATGCTGTGCGACATCGCCGGCGGCCGCATGCGGCGTTTGACGCAGCGCAGCGCCCAGCCGCCGTCGGGCGACGCGGTGGTGTTTTCACCCGACGGTAAAAAAGTGGCGTTTATGCGTGAAGTCGGCGGGTTCAGCCAGATTTTTGTCGCGCAAGCCTAAGCGTTGCGGCGGCCGGCGCAGCGCCCGCCGCGAGAATTAATGAGGGGTGGTATCGGCGCCCTGGCCCGGGTTGCCGGTGGCCGCCAAGTTTTGCTCTTCGCCGCGCAGGATGCGCGCTTTCGGTGAGTCTGCGGTGCCGTCGCTGCCGGAACGCAGGTAGTCGTAAGGCAACAGCACGGTATCCACCACCGCCGAGAACGGCAGGTCCAACGCCACCAGCGGCATCATCGCCCAGCTGGTATTGTCGTCTTTCAGCATGTCTACGCTGGCGCGGGTGCCGGGATAGTAGCCCTGATTCGGGCCGGTATGACTCATCACGCTGGAGCAACCGCTGGTCGCCAACAGCATGCAGCTGGTCGCTATCACTTTTATCGTTGTCATTGATCCATCCTGCAGGGTTGCTGTGCCCCTAAAATTTCCTGATTTATAACATCCCGTCGATGTTTTAAAAGAAGCAAAGTCCCGCTCTGTGGCGGTTCTCTCACTTTAGTGTAAGTGATAAAAAAACATTCGCAGCACAGATTGTCAATTTTTTGCCTGCCGCCGGCTTGAAATGACGAAGCTGGCCCCCATTTTGTTAGCAAGGCCGAATTAAGAATTTGCCGTAAGGGAATTCTGGCCAATTAGCCTGTCCGGAGTGGAAGGCTTATTTATGTAAACCTCGCTGAAGTGCCTTAGGAGGCTGTTTTATGCGCAACTTTGATCTTTCCCCGCTATACCGTTCCGCGATCGGTTTTGACCGCCTGTTCAATGCGCTGGAGGCGGGACAAAGCCAGGGTAATGGCGGCTATCCGCCTTATAACGTCGAGCTGGTGGATGAAAACCATTATCGCATCGCCATCGCGGTGGCCGGGTTTGCCGAGCAGGAGCTGGAGATCACCACGCAGGACAATCTGCTGATTGTACGCGGCGCCCATAATCACGAACCGGCAGAAAAAACCTACCTGTATCAAGGTATTGCCGAGAGAAACTTCGAGCGTAAATTCCAGCTGGCCGAGCATATTCACATTAAGGGCGCCAAACTGGAAAACGGCCTGCTGTATATTGATCTGCAGCGTATCGTGCCGGAAACATTAAAACCGCGTCGCATCGAAATTAAATAATTCTTCTTTCACCGGCGCCATGCCGCGTCGGTGAATATGCAATAGCTATCGGCCCGCCGACAGGGGGCTGAATAAACACATCTCGCTTAAATAGAAGGAGTTGTCCCTATGCGTAATTACGATTTATCCCCGCTTCTGCGTCAATGGATTGGTTTTGATAAACTGGCCAGCTCAATGGGGGGCCAGGAGCCTCAGGGATTCCCGCCCTACAATATTGAGAAAAGCGACGACAACCATTATCGCATTTCCCTGGCGCTGGCCGGTTTCCGGCAGAGTGAGCTGGATATCGAAGTGGAAGGCCCGCGCCTGAGCGTCAGCGGCAAGCCGACTCCGCCGGAAAAGCAGGTCGAGTACCTGCATCAGGGGCTGGTGTGCAAAGAGTTCCAGCTGACGTTTACCCTGGCGGAACACCTGCAGGTTGCCGAGGCCAAATTCGAAAATGGCCTGCTGCATATCGATCTGGTGCGTCAGGTGCCGGAAGCGTTGCAGCCGCAGCGCATCGCCATCGGCAGCACGCCGGAGCTGGAAGCCAAATAACCGTCTGAAAAACGGCGATAATGATACGGGGGAGGTCCAGCGGGATCTCCCCCGTTGCGTTCTGTGGCGTACCCCACATTCCCCCCGCATCGCGAGTGTCATAATCCCTTTAAAATGTGTGCCTTTGGCCGCGCGCCGGATGTTCAACTTTGGCAAGGATGTGAGCTATGAGCGATATCGCCCTGACCGTCAGCATGTTGGCGCTGGTGGCCGTTCTCGGGCTGTGGATGGGCAATTGGAAAGTGTATGGGGTTGGGCTGGGTATCGGCGGCGTGCTGTTCGGCGGCATTATCGTCGGGCACTTCGCGCAAATGGGGCAGATCGACCTGAACGGCGATATGCTGCATTTTATCCAGGAGTTTGGCCTGATCCTGTTCGTTTATACCATTGGCATTCAGGTCGGCCCGGGTTTCTTCTCGTCCCTGCGGGTATCCGGCCTGCGGCTCAACGGCTTCGCCATTTTGCTGGTGCTGGCCGGCGGCCTGGTGGCGGCGGCGGTGCACAAGCTGTTCGAGGTGCCGCTGCCGATCGTTCTTGGCGTGTTCTCCGGCGCGGTCACCAATACCCCGGCGCTTGGCGCGGGCCAGCAAATCCTCACCGATCTCGGCTCGGACCCGTCATTGGTCGACGGTATGGGGATGGGTTACGCCATGGCTTACCCGTTCGGCATCTGCGGCATCCTACTGGTGATGTGGCTGATTCGCCTGTTTTTCCGCATCAATATCGAGCGCGAGGCGCAGGCGTTTGACAGCGGCCCGGGGAGCCGGCGCGAGCTGCTGCACGCCATGAACGTGGCGGTGCGCAATCCTAACCTGCAGGGCATGGCGATCAAGAACGTGCCGCTGCTCAACGGCGAGGACATCATCTGTTCCCGGCTGAAGCGCGGCGAGCTGCTGATGGTGCCGGCGCCGCTTGAGCGGCTGGAGCTCGGCGATTACCTGCATCTGGTGGGCAAACGCGAGAGTCTGGAAAACGCCCGGTTGGTGATCGGCGAAGAGGTGGACGCTTCGCTGTCGACGCGCGGCACCGCGCTGCAGGTGGTGAGGGCGGTGGTGACCAACGAAAGGGTGCTGGGCAGCAAAATCCGCGATCTGAACCTGAAACAAAAATATGACGTGGTGATCTCGCGCCTCAATCGCTCGGGGGTCGAGCTGGTGGCGGGCAGCAACGTCACGCTGCAGTTTGGCGATATCCTCAACCTGGTCGGCCGGCCGGAGGCCATCGACGCGGTGGCGGCGATCGTCGGCAACGCGAAGCAGAAGCTGCAGCAGGTGCAGATGCTGCCGGTGTTCATCGGCATCGGCCTGGGGGTGCTGCTGGGCTCCATTCCGCTGTTCGTGCCCGGTTTCCCGGCGGCGCTGCGCCTGGGCCTGGCCGGCGGGCCGCTGGTGGCGGCGCTGATCCTCGGGCGCATCGGCAGCATCGGCAAGCTGTACTGGTTTATGCCGCCGAGCGCCAACCTGGCGCTGCGCGAACTGGGCATCGTGCTGTTTCTGGCGGTGGTCGGGTTGAAATCGGGCGGTAATTTCGTCGATACCCTGCTGCATGGCGAAGGGCTGGCGTGGATCGGCTATGGCGCGCTGATTACCGCGATCCCGCTGCTTTGCGTCGGCATTCTGGCGCGCACGCTGGGCAAGATGAACTACCTGACGCTCTCCGGCATGCTGGCGGGTTCGATGACCGATCCGCCGGCGTTGGCCTTCGCCAACGGTTTGCACCCCAGCTGCGGCGCCGCTGCGCTGTCCTACGCCACGGTTTATCCGCTGGCGATGTTCCTGCGCATCATGTCGCCGCAGTTGCTGGCGGTGCTGTTCTGGGCGATATGACCGAAGGGCGCGGCGATGCGCCCTTATACGACGTCAGCCCGCTTCCTGATGCGCGCGCTCGATCTCTTCCGCCAGGACCGCCACCCCGCGTTCGATTTTCTCCGGATCCGGCACATAGTTCATGCGCATGCACTGGTGGGTGTGCGGCCACTCATGCTCCAGCCCCGGGAAGAAGTAGTGCCCCGGCACCATCAGCACGCCGCGCTGCTTCAGGCGCTGATACAGCAGCTCGGTGGTGATCGGCAGATCCTTGAACCACAGCCAGAGGAAAATCGCCCCTTCCGGCTTGTGGATCAGGCAGCGCTCCGGCGAAAGGTAGCGACGGATGATCTCGATGGTGTGCTCGACGCGCTGCTGGTAGAACGGACGGATCACCTCGTTCGACAGGCGCAGCAGATCGCCGCGCTCGATCATTTCGGCCGCCAGCGCCGGCCCCATGCTGCCAGGCGACAGGCTGATGATGCCGTTCATGTTGGTCAGCGCGCTGATGACCTTCTCGTCGGCGATCACGATGCCGCAGCGCGAGCCGGGCAGGCCGAGCTTCGACAGGCTCATGCACAGAATGATGTTCGGGTTCCACAGCGGCGTGGCGTCGCTGAAGATGATGCCGGGGAAGGGCACGCCGTAGGCGTTGTCGATCACCAGCGGAATGCCGCGCTGCTGCGCCAGCAGATCGAGCTTCATCAGCTCTTCGTCGGTAATCACGTTGCCGGTCGGGTTGGTCGGGCGCGACACGCAGATCATGCCGATATCGTCGCCGATATTCAGGTGCTCGAAGTCAACGTGGTATTTGAACTGGCCTTCCGGCAGCAGCTCGATGTTCGGCTTGGCCGAAACGAACAGCCCTTCGTCCAGCCCGGCGTCGGCATAGCCGATGTATTCCGGCGCCAGCGGGAACAGCACGCGGCGGCGCGAACCGTCGGCGTAGCGGCCGGCGAACAGGTTGAACAAGTAGAAAAACGCGCTCTGGCTGCCGTTTGTCAGTGCAATATTCTGTGGAGAGATCTGCCAGCCGAGTTCGTCGCGCAGCAGATTGGCCAAGGCTTTCAGCAGCGCATCCTTGCCCTGCGGGCCGTCGTAGTTGCACAGCGCCTCGGTCAGTTTGCCCTGGTCGAGCAGGTCCTGGCACAGCTGTTTGAAGTAGCTCTCCATCTCGGGGATCTGCGCGGGATTGCCGCCGCCAAGCATGATGGCGCCGGGGGTGCGCAGGCCTTCGTTCAGGTCGTCCATCAAGCGGGTGATGCCCGCGTAACGGGTAAATTTGTCGCCGAAAAGTGAAAAAGTCATAGGTGCAGCAGTATTGTTTTTAGCAGGTAATCGCCCACCATACCGCCAGATAAATCAGGGTGCAATGCGGTTCATAAAACGGCCTGTGGGCATAAACTTCGCCCACAGGCTCATCTCCAGCATATTACGCTGAATTATTGTGACCGATCGCCGACCCACACCACCATCACCTTATCCTCGCCGAGCCGGCGGCTGAAGGCGTAGTAGCCGGCGTTTGGCAGCGGCTGCTGCACGCCGGCGCCGATCGCCGGATGGCGGGCGCGGAACTGCCCAAGCCGCTGCCAGTGGGCCAGCAGCGGCGCCTTGTCGCCCTGAAGTTCGCGCCAGTTCATATCGGAACGGGTGCCCTGCAGCGGATCGGAACCGGCCGGGCCCAGCGGGCGGCCGCTTTCATCGCCGTAGTAAATCTGCACCGCGCCCGGCGTCAGCAGCAGCAGATCCGCCGCCCGCCGCTGCAGCGCCAGCGAACCTTTGGCGTCGTCGGCGAAGAACAGCCGGGTGTCGTGCGAGGAGAGATAGCTCAGCACGTTGAACTGCTGCAGCCTGTCGGCCATCTGGCGGTAGGTGGCGTCGATGTCGGCGAAGCAGCCCAGCGCCTGTGACGCCTGGTCCTGAAAATCGAAGTTGATCATCGCGTCGAAGCCGTTCTGGTAATAGTCGCTTTTCATCACGCCGTGCCCCCAGGCTTCGCCGGTCATCCAAAACGGCGCATCGTCCAGCGCCTGCTGCGGATTATCGGCTTTCCACGCCGCCAACGCCGCCGTGGCGCGCTGTTTCAGCAGCGCCAGCGTCGGTTTTTCCACGTGTTTGGCGGTATCGACGCGAAAACCGTCGATGCCGTAATCGCGCACCCACTGGCTGAGCCAGGTGGTCAGGTAGTCGCGGGTGGCGGCGCCGGGAATGTCCCGTGCGGCGGTGTCGGGTTTGTGGCGATAGAACGGCGGCAGGCCGCTGGCGCCGGGCGCCTCGGTTTTGATGTCCGGCAGAAAGGCCAGCGACAGGGTCAGATCGTCGTAGCCCGGTGAGTCGTAGTCGCCGATATCGGTGCGGATCCAGTTTTTCCCCCACCATGTGCTCCAACCGGCCCGGTCGCTGAAGTTGATGACATCGTTAAAGCTGTGCCAGTTTTGGCCGGGGCCTGGCCGCCAGTCGTTCCAGCGTTTGCCCAGGTTTTTTTCGAGCGCCTCGCCCTTCAGGTACAGCGAACCGAACTGAAACTGCTGCATGTCCGCCAGCGTGGCGTAACCGACGTGATTCACCACCACGTCAAACAGGATGCGGATGCCGCGCCGGTGCGCCTGTTCGACCAGCGTGCGCAGATCCTGTTCGCTGCCCATATTGGCGTCGAGCCGGGTCCAGTCCAGCGCATAGTAGCCGTGGTAGGCGTAGTGCGGGAAATCGCCCTTGGTGCCGCCGCCGACCCAGCCGTGGATTTGCTCCAGCGGCGAACTGATCCACAGGGCGTTGACGCCGAACCGCTGCAGGTAATCCAGCTTCTGCGTCAGGCCGGCCAGATCGCCGCCGTGGAAGGTGCCGATCTCCTGCAGGCCGTCGCTGCGGCGGCCGTAGCTGTGATCGTTGGCCGGATTGCCGTTCTCGAAACGATCGGTGAGAACGAAATACACCGTGGCGTTGTGCCAGCTGAAGGCCGCCGGCTCGCTCGCCCCGGTGGATTCCAGCAGCAGCAGCCCGCCGCTGCCCTCGGCCGGCTGCAGGGTGACCTTGCCCCGGCGCACCTGCGCCGTCTGGCCGGAATAGAAGTCGCGCAGCGTTTCGCCCTCGGCGAAGGTGGCGGAGACGTCGAGCGTCACCGGCGCGCCGTCCCAGCGCGGGCAGCGGCGGGTAACGGCGGCCGTGGCGGCCTGCGGCGCGCTCTTCAGGCCGAGCCGCAGCGTCGGCGTGCCGCTGCGGGTATCGATCCGCACCTGGTAGTCGCCGCCGCGGAACAGCCGCCAGTTGACCGGCGGGTTGGCGCCGCAAGGCTGCAGCGACAGGGTTTGGTTCAGCTTCACCGCCGCCGCCGGTTGCCAGCACTGTTGGTCCTGATGCAGCCGCAGCGGCAGCTGCCCTTTGGCCAGCGTGGCCTGGCTGATAAACAGGCCGGGGGCGGTTTCGTCGAAGGGCGGCAAGCCCTGCAGCGTCCAGCCGGCCATCGCTGCCGGCGACAGCAGCATTAACAGGGGTAGGGTCAGGCGTTTCATGGCTCTCCTTACGCGGGGCAGGAAGCGTTTTTATCCCAGGGGAGTCGCCAGTGTGCCGAAAGGAGAGAAAACGGCCTCATCCCGGCGTGAATTTTTAGAGGATGAGGAGGGGGGGGGAGCGTTTTCGGACAGATTCCGCTTGGTTTTATCCGCATCCTGGGTCAGATTGAATTCGTTCAACCGAATCAAGGAGGCGAATGATGACGGATAAAGGATGGCGGGAAGAAATAGTGCAGGCGATTCAGGAGGCCGAGCTGCGGGACTTCGCCGAAGAGCATCAGCTGCAGGCGTTGTTTCATCCGGCGCCGGAAGAAAACCACGGCCGGCTATCCGCAGATAACCGGCCGCGATAGGTTATTTCTGCAACAGCTGCGGGTTGACGCAGTTTTCTTTCACCGTGCCGGTCAGCGCGGCGATCAGATTATCCACCGCGCAGGCGGCCATGCCGTAGCGCGTTTCATGGGTGGCGGAGCCGATATGCGGCAGAGCCACCACGTTCGGCAGCGTCAGCAGCGCTGAAGACGCCGGCAGCGGCTCTTTCTCGAACACATCCAGCCCGGCGGCGTGAATGGTGCCGTTTTTCAGGGCTTCGATCAGCGCTTGCTCATCCACCACCGGGCCGCGGCCGGCGTTGATCAATATGCCGCTCTTTTTCATCTTCGCCAGTTGGTCACGGCCGATCAGGTGGAAGGTCTCGTCGGTCAACGGCAGCGTAATGCAGATGAAGTCGGACTCGGCCAGCAGGGTATCCAGATCGCAACGACGGGCGTTGAAACGCTGCTCGGCTTCCGCGTGGGTGCGGCGGGCGTTGTACAGCACCGGCATGCCGAAACCGAAGTGCGCGCGCTGCGCCAGCGCCAGGCCGATGCGGCCCATGCCCAGGATGCCGATGGTTTTATGGTGCACGTCGACGCCAAACCAATCCGGGCCGATGCTGCCCTGCCATTCGCCGGCTTTCACCCGCTCGGCCACTTCCACTACGCGGCGCGCGGTGGCCAGCACCAGGCTCATGATGGTGTCGGCCACGGTCTCGGTCAGCACGGTTGGCGTGTGCATCAGCAGCACGTTGCGGGCGTTAAGCGCCGCGACGTCGAAGTTGTCGTAGCCGACGGAAATGGTGGAGGCGGCGCGCAGCTTGGGCGCCAGCTGCAGGAAGGCTTCGTCGATTTTACCGCCGGAGCCGATGATGCCCTCGGCCTGCTGCAGCGCCTGGCGCAGCGCGTCGCGGTTTTGCGGGTTCAGCCCGTCGAAGGTGTGCACGGTGAAGTGCTGTTCCAGCCGCTCGCGCAGGTCGGCGGGAAGGCTTTTGTACAATACGATAGAAGGCTTCATCACGAACATCCATTGGGTCACGTTTAACATAGGTATAAATAAAGTATAACCAGATCAAGCCAGTTGCGGCTGAACCTCGTTACGGGCGGGCTTGACCACCAGCGTCAGCACCACCGCCGCCACCAGCGCGATGGCCATAAACATATAGGATGCCGCCGGGCTGCCGGTGGCGCCGTTCAGGTAACCGACGAACCAGGAGCCGAAGAACGAGCCCAGCGCGCCCATGCTGTTGATGAGCGCCATCGCGCCGCCGGCGACGTTTTTCGGCAGCATTTCCGGGATGATGGCGAAGAATGGGCCGTACGGGGCGTACATCGCCGCGCCGGCGACCACCAGCAGGCCGTAGGAGATCCAGAAGTGGTTGGCGCCGACGGCGTAAGAACCGAAGAACGCCAGCGCGCCGATCAGCAGCAGCGGCCAAACGAACAGCTTGCGGTTTTGCATTTTATCGGAGGCCCAGGACACCAGCACCATGGCGATGGTCGCCGCCAGATAAGGCACCGCCGACAGCCAGCCGGCTTCCACCATGCCCATCTGCATGCCGCTGCGCAGGATGGACGGCAGCCACAGCACGAAGCCGTACACGCCGATGCTCCAGGCGAAATACTGCGCGCACAGCAGGATCACGTTGCGCGAGCGGAAGGCTTCGCCGTAGTTGCGTACCGCTTTGATGCCCTTCTGTTCTTCATCCAGTTGACGCTGCAGCGCCAGTTTTTCTTCTTCGTTCAACCATTTGGCCTGCGCCGGCTTGTCTTTCGCCAGTACCCACCAGCAGAAGGCCCAGATCACCGCCGGAATGCCTTCGATGATAAACATTTCACGCCAGCCGAAGGCGTGGATCAGGTAGCCGGACACCACCGACATCCACAGCACCGTCACCGGGTTGCCGAGGATCAGGAAGGTGTTGGCGCGCGAGCGTTCCGACTTGGTGAACCAGTTGCTGATGTAAATCAGCATCGCCGGCATCACCGCGGCTTCCACCACGCCGAGAATGAAACGGATGGCGGCCAGCATCGGGATATTGCTCACTACGCCGGTCAGCGAGGCGCAGCCGCCCCACAGGATCAGACACCAGAAGATCAGTTTTTTTACGCTGCGACGCTCGGCGTAGATGGCGCCGGGGATCTGGAAGAAGAAATAGCCGAGGAAAAACAGCGCCCCCAGCAGCGAGGACATGCCCTTGGTAATGCCCAAATCGTCGTTGATGCCGGCAGCCGAGGCAAAGCTGAAGTTGGCGCGATCGAGATAGGCCAGGCTGTAGGTGATAAACACGATGGGCATGATGTACCACCAGCGTTTGGCGGCGATAGTCGCTTTGTTCATGTTCGGGTTCCTCAGTGGTGTTGCATACCCTTCGCCTTTCGCGCCGCAACGTGAAAATCGTTGGGTATAGATGCTCTCCCGGCGGTCTAGTTGTAGGGCTAGAGGCGCGGCCGTGTTGGAGATTGGGTTTAATTGTTTGTATTTATTTTATTTATTCAGCCAATGCCGCGCGGGTCGGCAGCCCTTCGCTGTCGCCGATGGCCTGGATCGCCAGCGAGCCGATTTTGTTGCCGCGTTGCACCGCCTGTTTCAGCGTTTTGCCTTCCAGCAGGGCGCTGAGGGTCCCGACGGCGAAACCGTCTCCCGCACCAACGGTATCCACCACGTTGCTGACTTTGATTGCCGCCACCGCCGCACTGTCGCCGCCGGCGGTTTTAAACCAGGCGCCATCCGGGCCGGTTTTGATGATCACCGCCTGCACGCCGCGCTCCAGATAGAAATCGGCGATGCCTTCCGGCGTCGATTGCCCGGTGAGGATCTGCCCCTCTTTCAGCCCCGGCAGCACCCAGTCGGCGGCGAACGCCAGCTTGTTCAGCTGTTCGATCATCACCTGCTGGCTGGACCACAGCACCGGCCGCAGATTGGGGTCGAAGGAAATGGTTTTGCCCATGGCGCGCATTTCGCGAGCGGCATGGTTGCACAGCTCCAGCGACTGGCCGGACAGCGCCGCCGCCACGCCGCTCAGGTGCAGATGGCGCGCGGAACCGAAGTAATCGCGGTTAAAATCGGCGGTCGACAGATGGCTGGCCGCGGAGCCTTTGCGGAAGTACTCCACATTGGGATCGGTACCATCGATGTTTTTGGATTTGACCTGGAAACCGGTCGGGTAATGGCCATCCACCGTCACCTGCTGATAGTTGATGCCTTCTTTTTTCAGCTGTTGCAGGGTAAAGCGGCCAAACGAGTCGTTGCCGACCCGGCTGACCCAGCCGACGTTCAACCCCAGGCGCGCCAGGCCGATCGCCACGTTCAGCTCGGCGCCGGCGATGCGTTTGGTGAAGCTCTCCACGGCCGCCAGGTCGCCGGTTTGCGCCGCCACGAACATCGCCATGGCTTCACCGAGCGTAACTACGTCCAATTGCGCGTCGCGCGCGGTTGTCAGCGTTGTCATCATGTTTACTCCGCGCGCAGAAGGTTAACGTAGTGGCGGGTGACGGCTTCCAGCGAGTCGCCCTGCAGCGGGAATTCGATACCGCGCGGCGCATCCTGCGGCAGACGGGCCAGCAGGGTACGCCAGCTGCCGTCGGTGTCGTCCAGCGCGATGGCGCGCCAGCCGCGCGGGCCTTGGGTGGCGGCTTTGACGTGCACATAGCTGACGTGGCGCGCCAGGCGGTCGGCGGCGGCGAAGGCGTCTTGCCACACCCAGTGCCAGTTGGCCATGTCGAAGGTCATGCTGACCGGCAGATGGTTATCTTCCGCCGCGTGGAAGAAGGCGTTCAGCAGCGACAGAATGCCGCAGTCCGGGGTCTGGTCGTTTTCCACCACCAGTTTGACCGGATGTTGCTCCAGCGCCACCTTCAGCTCGGTGAAATCAAAGCCCGGCTGGTAGTGGCCCAGCGAGAGCTTCAGCTGGCGCGCGTTGAGCGCCTGGGCCTCCGCCAGCAGCGCCGGCAGGTTGGGATTCAGCGCGTGTTCTGGGGTGAACAGCGCCTCAGGCGCGGAATAGACCGCGAACAGCCGTTGGCGCTCAATCTCCAGCGCCAGCGCCGGCAGGCTGTCCAGCTCTTGAGGGGCGAACAGTTCGCGGCGGATCTCCACGCCGTCGGCGCCCGCACCGGCGATGATCGGCAACAGTGCGGCCTGGCCGCCGTGCTGTTGAACGGTATCGGTGCCGTATGCGCCGGTCACCACGATAATTTCTTTTTTCATTTTGGCTCCTGAGGTGGCGTTGTTCCCACCAATGCTGTTACCAGCACGTTAAATGGAACCGGTTCCAAGCGAAAGCGACAGAATGTAAAAATATGATCGCAATCACGAAGCTGCGCAAAAAACAGTCGCGAAAGAGGCGAGGGGAGCGTAAGGCGGGGTGCGCTGCGCGCCCCGTAGAGCGGATTAGCGGGTGGTGGAGCCGCGCACGATCAGTTCGCCGGAGAACATCCGTTCGCCGATCGGCGCATCGAGCCCCTGAATGCGCTGCACCAGCTGTTCCAGCGCCGCATGGCCCATTCGGTAGGTCGGCTGTTTCAGCGTGGTGATGCCGACGCCCGCCAGCTCGGCCCATTCCAGCTCGTCGAAGCCCAACAGGCCGATATCGCTGCCCCATTGAATGCCCAGCCGGCGCATGGCGCGCGCCACCTGCAGCGTCAGCGCGCCGTTGGCCGAGATCACCGCCTTGCGCATGCCGCGATGGCCGTCGTTGAAGTGCTTCAGCACCTGTTCCAGCTGTTGCTGGTCATTCAGCGGGGTTTCCGCCCGCTCTGCCAGCAGATCGGCATGCTGCGCCATGGTTTGATTGAAGGCGTGCAGCCGCTCCAGCCGGGTGTTGACCGTGCCGATCGGTTCGCTGAGGAACAGAATGGCTTCAAAACCCTGTTGCAGCAGGTGTTCGGTGGCGGTGGTCGCCGCTTCGTGGTTGTTCAGGCCCACCACGTCGCAGTCGAAATCGGGGATTTTGCGGTCGATCAACACCATTGGCAGCATCGACTGTTGCAGCGTCGACAGCGCTTCTTCACGCATGCCGACCGCGTTGACCACGATGCCCTCCACCCGATAGCTGCTGAGCAACTGCAGGTAGTGCTGTTCCTGATTGACCTCGTTGTTGGTGTTGCACACCAGCAGGGTAAAGCCGTGTTGGCGGCAGGCGGCTTCGATGCCGCGCATGACGTCGACCGAATAGGGGTTGGTGATGTCGGCGAGGATCAGACCGATCAGGCGCGTTTGGCCGCCCTTCAGGCTGCGGGCCATCTGGCTTGGCCGGTAATCGAGCTGTTGGATCGCCTGCTCGATGCGCCGTTTGAGATCGTCAGAAAGCAGATGCTGCTCACCATTCAGATAGCGCGACACGCTGGTTTTGCCGGTTTTGGCGGTTTTTGCCACATCGCTGATGGTGGCGCGCCCCGAAGCGCGCATTGCCTTCACACTGCTCACAGCCGATCTCCCCTGCGGTTAATTGCCAAGGAGACTATCACACCCGATGCGCAGCCGGGAATGTTGAATGGCGGGGAAGAGGGAAACGGCGGGGCGGAGCGCCCCGCGCGGGATTACTGCAGCGGGCTGAGGGTGATCTCGACGCGGCGGTTCTGCGCCTTGCCTTCCGCCGTGCTGTTGGAGGCGATCGGATTGTCCGGGCCGGCGCCGGTGGTGCGAATGCGGTTCGCCGCCACGCCCTGGGTGATCAGCGCGCTGGCGACGCCGTCGGCGCGTTGCTGCGACAGATTCATGTTGAGCGAACGGGAACCGGTGCTGTCGGTATAGCCGACAACGTTAACCGCCGTTTTCGGGTATTCCTTCAGCACCATGGCGACGCCGGTCAGGGTGTTGGCGCCTGCCGGTTTCAGGGTGGCGCTGCTGCTGTCGAAGGTCACGTTGTTCGGCATATTCAGCACGATGTTGTCACCCTGGCGAGTGACGCTGACGCCGGTGCCTTTCATCTTGTCGCGCAGCTTGGCTTCCTGCACGTCCATGTAATAGCCCGCGCCGCCACCCAGCGCCGCACCGGCGGCCGCGCCGATCAGCGCGCCTTTGCCGCGGTCTTTTTTGGATGAGGACAGCACGCCTACGCCGGCGCCCAGCGCCGCGCCGAGGCCGGCGCCGATGCCGGATTTACCGGCTTCTGATTCGCCGGTGTACGGGTTGGTGGTACAGGCCGACAGCGTGAGCGCCATGCTCACCGCGCCGGCAATAATCGCAATGCGTTTTTTCATGTTTTTTTCCTTAATGGCATCAGAATCTGTGTGCGTCAATCCAGGCGGGGACGCTAAAAATCGGTAGCGCAACGGAAACGCCCGCCGCGCCGCGCTACTATGACGCGTTTTAACCCCGGCAGTTCCGGAGAGAAACGTGACAAATTATAAGCGCATAGCAGCAGGAACCCGTTATGCGGCAAAACGCGGGGCAATGCCATGCAGTGGATTCTGAATTGCGCGCATCCGCGAGCCGGATGCGCCATTTTTAACCGTAAGGCGCGCCGTTTTCGGCCGATGACCAGTTCATGATCAGCGTATAGGCCCGGGTTTCCTCGTTGAACAGCCGCTGCGTCGGCCGGAAACCCCGCTTGTGGTAGAAGGCGCAGGCGCGCAGGTTCTGCTGGTACACCTCCAGGCTCAGCCGGCGGTAGCGCCGTTGCACCTGCGTCATCAGCGCCGCAGCGACGCCGCGCCCATGAAACCGGCGATCGACGAACAGCGCGCCGATAAACTGCTCATCCAGCACGCTGATGAAGCCGACGATCTCGCCATCCTGACAATAAGCCCAGCTTTGCGCCCGCGGCAGGTAGTTTTCCCGCACCAGCGCGGCGCTTTGCCGCCAGTAATCCTCGGCCACGAACGGGTGCGCGGCGATGGTGCTGGGCAGCCACAGCGCCATCAGCCGTTCCAGATCGGCCGGGCCGCAGGGGCGGATCAGTGCGGCTTTGGGTAGCAGATGCAGCCTGTCAGATGATCGTTCACCAGGCCGCTGGCCTGCATGAAGGCGTAGCAGATGGTGGAACCGATAAATTTGAAGCCGCGCTTTTTCAGCGCCTTGGACATGGCGTCCGACAGCTCGGTCTTGGCCGGCACCTGATTCAGCGCCTGCCAGCCATTGAGCTGCGGCTGACCGCCGACGAATTGCCAGATGAAGGTGACGAAATCCTCGCCGGCCGCCTCCATCGCCAGATAGGCTCGGGCGTTGGTGATGATGGCTTCTATTTTGCCGCGGTGGCGGATGATGCCGCTGTCCTGCAGCAGCCTTTCCACGTCCTGTTCGTTCATGGCGGCCACCCGTTGCGGGTCGAAATCGTGGAAGGCGCGGCGATAGTTTTCGCGTTTTTTCAGCACGGTGATCCAGGATAAGCCGGCCTGCTGCCCTTCGAGACACAGCATTTCAAACAGCTCGCGCGCATCGGTGGTCGGCGCCCCCCATTCCTTGTCGTGATACGCGAGATACAACGGATCTGCCGTCACCCAACCGCAACGTTCATCTGCCATAATGATTATCCCTGTGCTGTGTTTATTTACAGTAATCATCGCCCGAAGCGGCGCACTTGGCAAGCCTCTGATTGTTTTATCATCACCCGGCTTGACGTGGCGAAAAAGCCGGCAATATTTACTAGATGGCCGACGTGAAAACAGGCCAATGATAAAAACGCGATTTCCTTCATTTGCTGGCTCTCAGGAGTCGATTCATGCCTCTAAAAATAACTCGCATGCCCCGCCCGGCGGCGCTTGCAGTGGCAATATTCTGCTATATGACGACCCCGGCTCAGGCTTACGATCGGATTTACGTATTTGGCGATAGCCTGAGCGACACCGGCAACAACGGCCGGTTTACCTATGACGGCAACCGGCACCTGCTGTACGACGAGGCGTTGGCGCAGCGCATTGGCGCCGCGCTGCTGGCGTCGGACAACGGCGGCGACAACTATGCCGCAGGCGGCGGCGTGGCGGTGCCTGCGCTGAACCCGGCCGACAACACTCAGGATCAGCTGCAGAGCTATCTCAAGCGGGTCGATGGCCGGGCCGACGGCGACGGTCTGTATGTTCACTGGATCGGCGGCAACGATCTGGCGGCGGCGGCGTTAAACCCGACAACCGCGCCCGGCGTCGCTTATAACAGCGCGGCGGCGGCGGCGGCGCAGGTCCATTCCCTGCTGAATGCCGGCGCCGGCACGGTGATCGTGCCCACGGTGCCGAATATCGGCTCTACGCCGCAGCTGATGGAGTTGATTATCCAGCAGGCGCTGCCGCCGGTGCAGGGCGCCGCGATCCAGGCGGCTTACGCCACCCTCAATTCGCTGACCACTCCGGACAACGCTTCACGCACCCGGGCGATCCATGACGCGCTGGCCGCCGCCGCGAAGCAGGGCAGCGCCGTTCCGCAGGTGCAGCAGGCGATCGCCGCCCAGCTGATCGCCGCCTACGACGGCCTGAGCGCCCAGGCCGCCCAGCTGACCGATTTCTATAACCAGAGCGAGGACCGCCTGCTGGCGCAGGGCGGCGGCAATATCGTGCGGGTTGACGTCAATAAACTGTTCGGCGAGGCGATCGCCAATCCGGCGCAGTTCGGCTTCGCCAACACCGCGGGGATGGCCTGCCCGGCCGGCGTTTCCTCGGCGGTATGCCGTTCCGCCATGCCGGGCTTCGACGCTGCCCAGTCCTACCTGTTCTCCGACCATTTTCACCCCAGCCCGCAGGCGCACCTGCTGATCGCCGATTATATTCAGGCGGTACTGGACGGCCCGGCACAGGTGGTGGCGCTGAACCAGGCGACGGCGGCGTTGGCGCGCGACAGCCGCGCCACGCTCGACAGCCGTTTCCAGCAGCTGCGCAACGGCGATAATCCGCAGGGATCGCTGGGCGTATTCGGCGGCTATGCCGGCCAGCATTATGACTACTCCGCCAACCTGGCGGCGGGCGACGGCAACGCCACCACCCATAATTTGACGGTGGGGGTGGATTATCAGCTGACCGACGGTTGGCTGATCGGCGCGCTGATTTCCGGTTCCAACGACGATCAGCAACCCTCCAGCCGTTATGACTATAAGGCGCGGGGCCTGCTGTTTTCGGCGTTTACTTCGCTGGCGATCTTTGAGCAGGGGTGGGTGAACGCCGATCTGCATTATGCGGCGATGGACTATGACGATATCCGCCGCAGCGTGCAGCTTGGGCCGCTGACCCGCACCGAGACCGGCAGCACGGACGGCAAGCAGTGGGGGGCGCGCGTCACTGCCGGTTATGATTTCCCGATCGCCGACTTCCTGACCACCGGGCCGATGGCGCAGTTCGCCTGGGACTACAGCCGCGTTGCCGGCTACGGCGAAGACGGCAATGACAGCACCGCCATGCGTTTCAACGATCAGACCTATCATTCGCAGATTGGCGCGTTGGGATGGCGGCTGGACACCCGCTTCGGCATGTTTAATCCCTATGCCGAAGTCAGCTATCAGCATCAGTTCGGCGATGAGGTCTACCGCGCCGGCGGCGGTTTGAAATCGACCCAAACTTCCTTCACCCGCGACAGCGCCAGCCAGGACAAGAACTGGGTAGACGTTACCCTGGGGGCCAATATGCCGCTGACCGATCAGGTGGCGGCATTCGCCACGGTATCGCAAACCGGCGGTCTGAGCAGCGGCGAACAGTTTATGTATAACGTCGGCGTCAGCGCGCGTTTCTGAGGCCGGCGGCCGCCTGCAGTCGGGCGATGTGTGGGGGCGTCAGGGGGCGGTTCAGGGCGAAGGTACGGCTAAAACTGTACTTTAGTACAACTATCATTGGGGGAGGAAAGTCATTATTGTTATTGCATAACAACAAGGTAGTAGTAGGTACAAAAAAAAACTGATCCGGTTAAGGATCAGGTAGCCACTTGGCCAACACCAGGGAAAATTTTACTTATTATTGTATAACCAAATATTCACTGTCAATTTCTTTCTCCAGTGGCGCCGCAGTCACTGGCGCGTAGCCCGTTGTCGGCTGCCCGCCAACACCTCTCTTTTTTAAATTCGCGCCTTATATTGTTTGTTTAATGATGCGCAATTGTGATTGTTTTGTTCATGATGTGTTAATTTAATGTCGCCAATGCGCGCCGCACCAGCCGTTCTTGTATTATGATCCTGGCCGATAAATGAAAGATTCCCGTTATTCATCCTGAACGCGCGCCGTTAATTATTGATGTTTTATATTTTAATATTCCTCAATAATATAAGGTTATTGGGATTTTAATAGGGTTATGCTCGAGAATAACTCTATGTTATACTTCGACGGCTATTTGTGTTTTGGTTTTTTATTTTAAAGAGGGTTGATGCGTGTCTAATTTATTTTTCAATGATGAAAACATTAATGCCTCGATAAAAAAACATCTGGAAGCAACGCTAAGCGAATACAAAAACATCAAGTACGCTTATGCGATAATGAATAAAAGAAATCCGGCGAATTTTTCTATCATATCAAACAGAACGGAATGGTTTGAGTTTTATATTAAAAACAACTATCAATTTATCGATCCGGTGCTGATTACGGCCTCGCACAGGATAACTCCGTTCACCTGGGATAAAGATCTGAAGATCGGTTCGGGGCTCAAGTTGCCGAAAATATTTGATATGGGCAAGAATTACAATGTGATAAATGGATATACCTTCGTGCTGCACGATCACAACCATAATCTGGTGGTGCTTTCCATTATGCTGGATAAACATTGCGATGATGATATAGAAGAACAGCTCGAAAAGAACAAAGACAAAATTCAGATGTTATTGATTACCACGCATGAAGAGCTGACGGCGAATTATCAGAACGTGAATACCCCCGCAGATTTTGAAAGAATGAACCAGCGGGAGTTTTTTTCAAAACGAGAGAACGAGATTATTTACTGGGCAAGCGTGGGGAAATCCTATCAGGAAATCGCGCTTATCCTGGGGATAAAACTTACCACAGTAAAATATCACATTGGCAATGCGGTCAAAAAGCTGGGCGTCACCAATGCCAAACATGCCATCAGGCTGGGGGTTGAGCTACAGCTGATCCGCCCGCTTCCCGCCGACGGGGAATGATAACGGCCATGAGCCCGCAGCGTTGTCCGGCAGCGGGGTTTGCTGGGCGATGCGTGCGATCAGCCGCTGCTGGTTGTCGTCATCTACCGGCATATAGACCAGATAAATATTTTGATTTTTCTCGGAGCACCCGGTTTCCACCACCGAGATCTGCCAGCCTGAACGTTGGAAAATAACCAGCATAGGGTGGCTGATGATGGCGTAAATGCCTTGATAACCAAAGTTTCTGGCATAGTTGATCATGGACAGGAAAAGTATCGAACTGATCGGCTGCCGGCGGAGCTCCAGCGCACGTACGCGTTCTTTATCAATAAACAACCGGCTGGCTTCAACATAATTCCCTTCGGGCAGGCTGATATTATTAAAGTATTCGTTGAACTCCCCGCAGGTGATCATATTGGGGTTCTTGGTTTCGATAAAACGCAAGCTGCAAATGACCTGGTCTTTATAGGTGCCGAAAACATAGGTGGTGTGACGATCGTCGTAGGCGTCAAACTCCATGTTGTTTTCACAATTTACGATCCAGTCGAGACGATCTTTAAACGTTTTCTTTCTAAGAGAGAATAACTCTCTCGACCTATTATCAGACAGCAGATTATAGCCTACGTCAAAGATCTCTATCATTTTAACTACTTTCCCTAATTGAATTTAATTTTTTAATCGCCAGGCAATCACAATTATTTATCCTAACAGAGTCACTATGGCAAGTAAATTTTAGCCGGCGGCGGTATGGCCATGATAAACGCATCATATAACACTGAGTTATAGTTTTTTTCATTCTATTTACTTGCGTGGAGGTTTTTCAACACCGGCGCGGTTATTATTCCCTGCCGGGTGCGTGCCGGGCCCGGCAGGGAATAATTAGCCGTACGGACGGCGTTTCAGAACGGCGCTTGCTGCAGCTTGTTGCTTCCCGGATTGGCCGGCGGCGCCGCCATTTTCCGTTCCGGCTGCAGCAGGGTCATGCACAGCATGCTGCAGAACGAGACGACCGCGGTGGCGAAGAACATCGCGCCGTAGCCATGATGTTGCGCCAGCCAGCCGCTCAGCATCGGGGCGGTAATGGAGGCGATGTTCGCGATCGCCAGCGTCATGCCGCTGTACGCCCCCACCGAGGCTTTGGGCGTGACGTCGATCACCACCGACCAGTAGACGTTATTCACCAACGCATTCAGCGCATTGCCCAGGGTCATCAGCAGAATGATTTCGGTCGGCGAACGCATGAACGGGATCAGCAGGAAGCAGGTGGCGGTCAGCAGCAGCGTCAGCGCGGCAAACAGATTGCGCGCCAGCCGCAGGTTGCCGAAGCGCCGCAGCAGGGCGTCGGCAATGCGCCCCCCCAGCAACACGGTGAAGCAGGCGCCGCTCCAGGGGATCATCGCCACGTACCACAGCGAACGCAGGTCGTAGTTAAAGGTATCCTGCAGGTATTTGGGCCCCCAGGTGACCAGCACAAAGGTCACGTACAGGAAGGAGAAGTAGCCCAGGGCGTTGAACACCAGGGTGCGGTTGGTGAAGAACGCCCACCACGGCAGGCGCGCTTGCGCGGTGTCGGTTTCCTGATCGGCGCCAATCGCCGCCAGTTCGACGGCGTTGACCTGCGGGTGCTGCTGCGGCGCGTCGGTGAAGTAGCGGGCGAACAGCAGGATGGCGAGCAGCGAGAACAGCCCCAGCAGGATAAACATGCTGCGCCAGTCGTCGGTCAGCAGCAGCAGGCCGACCGCCAGCGGCGCGGTCAGCAGCGAACCGACCTGGGTGCTGAGCAGGCCAATCCCCAGCGCGAATCCCCGCTCCTTGCGCGGCGCCCAGTGGGCGATGGTCTTGTTCATCAGCGCATAGGCCGGCCCCTCGGCGAAGCCGAACATGATGCGCAGCGCGGCGAATCCCATGATCGCCGAGCCGCCGAACAGCGCCACCCCGAGCTCACCGGCCCAGGCGGTGGCGATCTCCAGCAGCGACCACAGGGCGCCGGCCAGCAGCCAGACTTTTTTGGTGCCGATGCGGTCGGCCAGGAAACCGCCGCACAGCGAACCGAACAGATAGCCGAAGCCGAAATAGCCCAATACGGCGCCCAGCTGCGCCTTGTTGAAGTTGAACTCGCGAGAGATATCGTTGGCGGCGAAAGACAGCGCGCCGCGGTCGACGTAATTGATCAGCGCAATAAAGAACACCATGGCGAAAATGCGGTAACGATAACGGCTGTCGGTCAGGGCGTGGGTCATCAGCGAACCTCCTGGCATGTTGGATATCAGGAAGCAGCAAGATCGGTGCCAGCGGCGTTTTTGCGCCGGCGGCGGCGGCGAGCGGCGGCGGCCCGGCGGAAAATGGGCACTCTGCGGGCGCAGTTGCCTCATTAGGGTGCATGAAAATTCAACGCTTCTCGACCGATTCGCACTTGTTGCCGGATTCAGGCTGTATATCTTACGGTCAACGGGTATACTGGCGCATTCCATCTAAATCCACTTGTATCGCGTGCGAATTCAACATGCAAAAGTTTGATACCAAGACCTTTCAGGGCCTGATCCTGACACTGCAGGACTATTGGGCGCGCCAGGGCTGCACCATCGTTCAACCATTGGACATGGAAGTCGGCGCGGGCACCTCACACCCGATGACCTGCCTGCGCGCACTGGGCCCGGAGCCGATGGCTACCGCCTACGTGCAGCCATCCCGTCGCCCGACCGACGGCCGCTACGGTGAAAACCCGAACCGTCTGCAACACTACTACCAGTTCCAGGTGGTGATTAAGCCATCGCCGGACAACATTCAGGAACTGTACCTGGGCTCGCTGAAAGAGCTGGGTCTGGATCCGACCATTCACGACATCCGCTTCGTTGAAGACAACTGGGAAAACCCGACGCTCGGCGCCTGGGGCCTGGGTTGGGAAGTGTGGCTGAACGGCATGGAAGTGACGCAGTTCACCTACTTCCAGCAGGTCGGCGGCCTGGAGTGCAAGCCGGTGACCGGCGAGATCACCTACGGTCTGGAGCGCCTGGCGATGTACATCCAGGGCGTGGACAGCGTTTACGATCTGGTGTGGAGCGATGGCCCGCTGGGCGTCACCACCTACGGCGACGTGTTCCATCAGAACGAAGTGGAGCAGTCCACCTACAACTTCGAATACGCCGACGTGGATTTCCTGTTCTCCTGCTTCGAGCAGTACGAGAAAGAGGCCCAGTCGCTGCTGGCGCTGGAAAAACCGCTGCCGCTGCCGGCCTACGAACGCATTCTGAAGGCGGGACACACCTTCAACCTGCTGGATGCGCGCAAGGCGATCTCGGTGACCGAGCGCCAGCGCTATATTCTGCGCATCCGCACGCTGACCAAAGCCGTTGCCGAGGCCTACTACGCTTCCCGCGAAGCGCTGGGCTTCCCGATGTGCAAAAAGAACGAGAACTAAGAGGCAGCCATGACTCAACAGACTTTCCTGGTGGAAATCGGCACGGAAGAGCTGCCGCCGAAGGCTCTTCGTTCACTGGCGGAATCCTTTGCCGCCAATTTTACCGCCGAGCTGGATAACGCCAACCTCGAACACGGCGAAGTGAGCTGGTTCGCCGCTCCGCGCCGTCTGGCGCTGAAAGTGGCCAACCTGAGCGCGGCGCAGGCCGATCGCGAAGTTGAAAAACGCGGCCCGGCGATCGCCCAGGCGTTCGACGCCGAAGGCAAACCGAGCAAAGCGGCCGAAGGTTGGGCGCGCGGCTGCGGCATTACCGTCGATCAGGCCGAGCGCCTGGTGACCGACAAGGGCGAGTGGCTGTTATACCGCGCCCACGTCAAGGGCCAGTCTGCGCAGCAACTGCTGGCCGGCATGGTCAGCACTGCGCTGAGCAAGCTGCCGATCCCCAAACTGATGCGCTGGGGCGATTCCGAGGTGCAGTTCGTGCGCCCGGTGCACACCGTGACCCTGCTGCTGGGTTCGGAACTGATCCCGGGCACCGTGCTGGGCATCGAGTCCGCCCGCACCGTACGCGGCCACCGCTTTATGGGCGAAGCCGAGTTCACCCTCGACAACGCCGACCAATACCCGCAGATCCTGCTGGAGCGCGGTAAAGTGGTCGCCGATTACGAAGCCCGCAAGGCGCTGATCAAGCGCGACGCCGAGCTGGCGGCGCAGCAGATTGGCGGCAAGGCCGATCTGAGCGAAAGCCTGCTGGAAGAAGTGGCCTCGCTGGTGGAATGGCCGGTGGTGCTGACCGCGAAGTTCGAAGAGAAATTCCTGGCGGTGCCGGCGGAAGCGCTGGTGTACACCATGAAGGGCGACCAGAAGTATTTCCCGGTGTACGACGCCGCGGGCAAACTGCTGCCGAACTTTATCTTCGTCGCCAACATCGAATCGAAAGATCCGCAGCAAATCATTTCCGGTAACGAGAAGGTGGTGCGTCCGCGCCTGGCCGACGCCGAGTTCTTCTTCAACACCGACCGCAAAAAACGCCTGGAAGACAACCTGCCGCGTCTGGAAACCGTGCTGTTCCAACAGCAGCTGGGCACCCTGCGCGACAAGACCGACCGCATTCAGGCGCTGGCGGGCTGGGTTGCCGGCCAGATCGGCGCCGACGTCAACCACGCTACCCGCGCGGGCCTGCTGTCGAAGTGCGACCTGATGACCAACATGGTGTTCGAGTTCACCGACACCCAGGGCGTGATGGGCATGCACTACGCGCGTCACGACGGCGAAGCGGAAGACGTGGCCGTCGCGCTGAACGAGCAATATCAGCCGCGCTTCGCCGGCGATGCGCTGCCGCAGTCGCTGGTGGCCTGCTCGCTGGCGATCGCCGACAAGATGGACACCCTGGCCGGCATCTTCGGCATCGGGCAGCATCCGAAAGGCGACAAGGACCCGTTCGCGCTGCGTCGCGCCGCGCTCGGCGTGCTGCGCATCATCGTCGAGAAAAACCTGCCGCTGGATCTGCAGACCCTGACCGAAGAGGCCGTGCGCCTGTACGGCAGCAAGCTGACCAACGCCAAGGTGGTCGACGAGGTGGTGGAATTCATGCTGGGCCGCTTCCGCGCCTGGTACCAGGAAGAAGGCCATGCGGTCGACACCATCCAGGCGGTGCTGGCGCGCCGTCCGACCAAACCGGCCGACTTCGACGCGCGCGTCAAAGCCGTCAGCCACTTCCGCACCTTGGACGAAGCGGCGGCGCTGGCCGCTGCCAACAAGCGCGTTTCCAATATTCTGGCCAAGTCGACCGATACGCTGAACGACCGCGTACACGCCTCGGTGCTGAAGGAAGCGGCCGAAATCCAGCTGGCGACGCATCTGGTGGTGCTGCGCGATAAGCTGGAGCCGTATTTCGCCGCGGGCAACTATCAGGATGCGCTGGTGGAGCTGGCTGCGCTGCGCGAGCCGGTGGATGCGTTCTTCGACAACGTCATGGTGATGGCCGAAGACGACGCGGTGCGCGTCAACCGCCTGACGCTGCTGAGCAAGCTGCGCGAGCTGTTCCTGCAGGTGGCGGATATCTCCGTGCTGCAGTAATCGCGGTTCACCCTGAAAAGGCGCCTTTGGGCGCCTTTTTTATGGCTGGCGTAACTGTTTGATACCGGCTGCGGTCAAGCGATAGGGTTGTAAACGGCTCTTGGGCTTATCCGGTAGCGTCATTTCAATCCAACCGGCATTCAAGGCCGGTTGGAGATAGCGTTCGCGGAAAGATTTTCGATCCTGCAACTGTAGAACATTCTGGAGTGCTTCTCGCGACATCTCACCTTGCAGCGCCGCCAGTAAGTCATCGACTTGGGGGGTGACTTGGGGGGTGACTTGGGGGCCAGTGCTCTGCTTAAGCGCCTGCAGAATCATTTCCATCATAAATTCTACAAAGGGGGCGCAGTCGGTTTTTAGCGTGCTGAAGTTTAGTGCCTGGTAGTAGCCGGGTTGGTTGTCGTGCACCAGGCTTTCAACCGGCACGTTGGCGAACAGCGGGTTCCAGCGGGACAGGATCAGCGTTTGCCACAAGCGGCCCATACGGCCGTTTCCATCGGTAAACGGATGAATAAATTCGAATTCATAATGAAATACGCAGCTGGCGATGAGCGCAGGAAGATCGGTTGTCTGTAGCCAGGTTAGCAATTGACGGACTAGCAGCGGCACTCGTTCTGCCGGGGGAGCCATATGAATGACGGTGGTGCCGTTCATGACGCCGAGGCCACCCTGGCGGTAGTGACCGGCGTCCGCCAGCAGGCTACTCATCAGCATGCGGTGCGCGCCGAGTAAATCGTTTTCTCTGTCCGGATGCCAATTACTCAGGTTCGTATAGCAGTGGATGGCATTCATGGCTTCCTGAACCTCGCGCGGCGGTGCAATGATGCGCTTACCGGCAATAATCGCGGTGATTTGCTCTTCGCTCAGCGTATTGCCCTCGATAGCCAGCGAGCCCTGAATGGTGCGAATGCGGTTTATGCGCCTTAGCCGCAACGTGTGCTCTTGTTCCGCTTGCATCGTCAAACGGGCCAACGCGGCCCCTACGTCTGTCGCCAGATGCAGAATGGAGGGGGTGATGGTCAACGGCGGTTGATAAGAGGACATGAGCAAGTTGGCCCGACGATAAACGTTGGAAAAGTGTACCATGCGTACGTGGTACACGCAGTACGCCGTTTTTAACCAGACAATGTTCACCGCAAACGGAATCGCGTATCGGATCGCCGTCAGTTGATCTATTCTTATAGGCGCACGGAGTGCAGAAAAAGGGACGGAGTCCGATGAAAAAGCAGGTTTATAACAGGAGTTATGTCACATGGCGGTAGGGATCCAGAGCAGAGGCTTCGCGCGTTGGTTGGCACCGGTATTGGCATTGTTGGTGGTCATGCAGCTGACCGCCTGCGGCGATAAAGAGCCGGAACAACGCAAGGCATTCATTGATTACTTACAGAACACGGTAATGCGCAGCGGGGCGAGCATACCCACGCTGAGCGAAGATCAGAAACAGAAATTCGGCAACTATGCCGGGGATTACGCCATTCTGGTCGGCTTTTCCCAGCAGTTGTCCAAGTCGGTCGATGCCAGCCTGACGCCGGCGCTGGATCAGATTAACCAGATCCGCACCGCGCAGGACTACATGAGCAAGCGCGACGCGCTGCAGCAATCGGTAGGGGCGTTGAACCTGCTCGGCCAGCAGATCCAGTCGGCCAAATCGCAGGCGGATACCGCCCGGGCGGCGTTGAAGCAGCCGGATGACCTGAAAGCGGTCTATAACCAGGCCTATGACAAAATCGTCACCGGCCCGGCGAATGCGCTGATGCCGGCCATCCCGACCACCGCCGGCTTCGTGCAGGATCTGGCGCAGGTGGGCGATTTCCTGCAGACCCAGGGCAATCAGGTGAGCTTCAACAACAATGGCGTCCAGTTCCGCACCGCCCAACAGGCGACGCAGTACAACACCATGATGTCGAACCTGGTGGCCAAGCAGCAGAATCTGCTGAATGCGCAACGGACCATCCAGAGCGTGATGCAGTAAGCCTTGCTCACGACGCATTAAAGGCCGGCTTGCCGGCCTTTATTATTTCCCCTCAGCGTTTCCAATAGCTTGCTCGCTTCTTGCGCTGCGCTTCTGTACTACACTTCGAGTAATCATTCCGTTTTATCATGTAGTTTTCTTTCATTCATCGCATCGCTATTTCCCGGCGGGATGAATGCTCACAGGGAAGATCGCCGCAGGGCCAGGATTCGGCCCGCGCAGGCAAAATAAATTGTGATGTTTATCACAAAATAAAAACAAACCCGAAATTTAAAAATGAGATATTAGTCACATTATTGTGCGATTTAGGCGCGCTTTATGGTCGTTGTGGCTTTTTTACACGGCATTAATGTGATCTTAATCACTATAAGTGGCGGTGTTGTGGGGTGTTATACGTGATGTTTGTCACAAAAATTTCGCGAAGTTCGCGTGGTCAATACGGCGTGATAGAGTCCACTGCGCATACAGCGATAAACACGGCTGGATCGTCACAACAATAATCACGCGCTCTATTGTCAGCGCGTAACAATAGGGGTGTGTTTTATGTTTTCACCAGACATCAAGGTTAAAGTGCAAAACTTTGGCCGCTTCCTGAGCAACATGGTGATGCCCAACATTGGCGCCTTTATCGCCTGGGGTATCATAACCGCGTTATTCATTCCTACCGGCTGGCTGCCGAATGAAACCCTGGCCAAGCTGGTCGGCCCGATGATCACCTACCTGCTGCCGTTGCTGATCGGTTATACCGGCGGGCGGCTGGTGGGCGGCGATCGCGGCGGCGTGGTCGGCGCCATCACCACCATGGGCGTGATCGTCGGCGCCGATATGCCGATGTTCCTCGGCGCGATGATCGCCGGCCCGTTGGGCGGCTGGGCCATCAAGCATTTCGACCGCTGGGTGGACGGCAAGATCAAAAGCGGCTTTGAGATGCTGGTGAACAACTTCTCCGCCGGCATCATCGGCATGCTGCTGGCGATCCTGGCCTTCCTGGGCATTGGCCCGCTGGTGGAGGTGCTGTCCAAACTGCTGGCGGCCGGCGTGCACGTCATGGTGGTGAACAACCTGCTGCCGCTGGCGTCGATCTTCGTCGAACCGGCGAAAATCCTGTTCCTGAACAACGCCATCAACCACGGCATCTTCTCGCCGCTGGGCATTCAGCAGGCCACAGAGGCCGGCAAGTCGGTATTCTTCCTGATTGAAGCCAACCCGGGTCCGGGCATGGGCGTGCTGATGGCCTACATGTTCTTTGGCCGCGGCAGCGCCAAGCAGTCTGCGGGCGGTGCGGCGATCATCCACTTCCTTGGCGGCATCCACGAAATTTATTTCCCGTACGTGCTGATGAACCCGCGCCTGCTGCTGGCGGTGATCCTGGGCGGCATGACCGGCGTCTTCACCCTGACGCTGCTGAACGGCGGCCTGGTGTCTCCGGCTTCCCCCGGCTCTATCCTGGCGATTCTGGCGATGACGCCGAAAGGCGCCTACTTCGCCAACATCGCGGCGGTGGTTGCGGCCTTTGCCGTGTCCTTCGTGGTCGCCGCATTCCTGCTGAAAACCTCGAAGGTGAAAGAGGACGACGATCTGGAAGAGGCCACCCGCCGCATGCAGGAAATGAAGTCCCAGTCCAAGGGCGGCGCAGCCGCTCAGGCGGCGGTCGACGGTGACCTGACCACCGTGCGTAAAATCATCGTCGCCTGCGATGCGGGCATGGGCTCCAGCGCCATGGGCGCCGGCGTGCTGCGCAAGAAAGTGAACGATGCCGGGCTGAACAACATTTCGGTGACCAACAGCGCCATCAACAACCTGCCGGACGATGTGGACCTGGTGATCACCCACCGCGATCTGACCGAGCGGGCGATGCGCCATGCGCCGCAGGCGCAGCATATTTCGCTGACCAACTTCCTCGACAGCAAGCTGTACAGCGATCTGGTCGAGCGCCTGGTCGCGGCCAACAAAACCACCGACCACCAGCAGAAGGTGATCGGCGCGCTGGACGACAGCTTCGAAGCCAGCGAGCAGAACCTGTTCAAACTGAGCGAAAGCAACGTGTTCCTCAACCTGCAGGCCAGCGATAAAGAGCAGGCGATCCGCTTCGCCGGCGAGCAGCTGGTGAAGGGCGGCTACGTCGAGCCGGAATACGTCGCGGCGATGCTGGAGCGCGAAAAACTCACCTCCACCTACCTGGGCGAATCGATCGCCGTGCCGCACGGCACCATCGAGGCCAAGGATCGGGTGCTGCGCACCGGCGTGGTGTTCTGCCAGTATCCGCAGGGCGTGCGCTTCGGCGAAGAAGAAGACGAAGTGGCCCGCCTGGTGATCGGCATCGCCGCCCGCAACAACGAGCATATCCAGGTGATCACCAGCCTGACCAATGCGCTGGACGATGAGGACGTCATCGAACGCCTGGCGCACACCACCAGCGTGCAGGAAGTGCTGGAGCTGCTCGGCGGCAAGAAAGCCTGACAACAGAATCATTTTTGGGGTGCAGCTTGCTGCACCCTTCGACATTAGGAAGGTAAGGTTATGAAAGCATTACATTTCGGCGCCGGGAACATCGGCCGCGGTTTTATTGGCAAGCTGTTGGCGGATGCGCATGCCGAACTGACTTTCGCCGACGTCAACCAGGCGGTGCTGGATCAACTGAACAGCCGCAAAAGCTATCAGGTGCGCGTGGTGGGCGAGCAGGAGCAGGTCGAGAGCGTCAATAACGTCAGCGCGGTCAACAGCGGCAGTGAGGAAGCGGTGGATCTGATCGCCGCAGCCGATATCGTCACCACCGCCGTCGGCCCGCAGATCCTCGGCAAAATTGCCGGCGCTATCGCCAGGGGGCTGATCAAACGCCACCGGCAGGGCAACGAGCAGCCGTTGAACATCATCGCCTGCGAGAACATGGTGCGCGGCACCAGCCAGCTGAAGCAGCACGTATTCGACGCGCTGCCGCAGGACGAGCGGGCGTGGGTCGAGCAGCACGTCGGCTTCGTCGACTCCGCGGTGGACCGCATCGTGCCGCCGGCGGAAGCGGGCAGCAGCGATCCGCTGGAAGTGACGGTGGAAACCTTCAGCGAGTGGATCGTCGACCAGACCCAGTTCAAGGGCCAACCGCCGGCCATCGCCGGCATGGAGCTGACCGACAACCTGATGGCGTTCGTCGAGCGCAAGCTGTTTACCCTCAACACCGGCCACGCCATCACCGCCTACCTCGGCCAGCGGGCCGGGCTGCAGACCATCCGCGATGCGATCCTCGATCCGGCCATCCGCCGGGTGGTGAAGGGGGCGATGGAAGAGAGCGGCGCGGTGCTGATCAAACGCTACGGCTTCGACGCCGACAAGCACGCCGCCTACATCAACAAAATCCTCGGCCGCTTTGAAAACCCTTATCTGCACGACGACGTCGAACGCGTGGGCCGCCAGCCGCTGCGCAAGCTGAGCGCCGGCGACCGCCTGATCAAACCGCTGCTGGGCACGCTGGAATATGGCCTGCCGCACGCCAATCTGATCCAGGGCATCGCGGCCGCCATGAGCTACCGCAGCGTGCAGGATCCGCAGGCGCAGGAGCTGGTGGAACTGCTGAACCAGCTGGGGCCGAAAGCCGCGCTGGCGCAAATTTCCGGCCTGCCGGCGGAAAGCGAGGTTGTAGAAGAGGCCGTTGCTGTGTATAACGCCATGCACAAGTAGAATCGTGATGATGAACACCCGAGCGCAGCTTGCTGCGCTCCTGCAACCCGAGTTCGGCATCGACGGCCCTCCCCACGCCATTCGAAAAGCGACGATGGAAGAAGCACAGGCATTTGAAAACCAGGTTCTGGAAAAGCTGAACGCAGGCAAGACGGTGCGCAGTTTCCTGATCGCGGCGGTAGAGCTGCTGGCGGAGGCGCTCAACGTGCTGGTGGTGCAGGTATTCCGCAAGGATGACTACGCGGTGAAATATGCCGTCGAGCCGCTGTTGTCCGGCGCCGGGCCGCTGGGCGAACTGTCGGTGCGCCTGAAGCTGATGTACGGGCTGGGGGTGATTTCACGTCATGAGTATGAAGATGCCGAACTGTTGATGGCGCTGCGCGAAGAGCTGAACCACGACGGCACGGAATACCGCTTTGTCGACGACGAAATTCTCGGTCCGTTCGGCGAGCTGCACTGCGTGGCCGCATTGCCGCCGGTGCCGGCTTTCCTGCAGCCCGGCGAAGCGGATGAATCGCTGATCGCCATGCAGCGTCAGCGTTACCAGCAGATGGTGCGTTCCACCATGGTGCTGTCGGTCACCGATTTGATCGCCGGCATCGGCGCCAAACAGCCTTCCCGGCTGTCCCCGCTCGGCCGCGGTTAGGCAAAGGCCGCGCGCCATTCGTCAAACAGCAGCCACAGCGCGGTTGCCGCCATCAATCCCGACATCACGCCGTTAAACAGCCGCAGTTTCCAGCCGACCCGCAGCGCATCGCGCAGGCGGTCGCCCAATATCGCCCAGACCAGCACGCAGGGGATGTTCAACGCGGTGAACGCGGCGATGGTCATCAGCGTATGGCTCAGGCTGGCGCCTTCGCGCGGCGTAAACAGAATAGCCACGTTAATCGCCATCAGCCAGGCCTTGGGATTGACCGCCTGGAACAGCGCGCCATTGAGCAGCCGCATCGGCCGCGCCTGCTGTTTGGCGTCCGGCGAACCGGCGCGAAACAGCTTCCACGACAGCCACAACAGATAGGCGCAGCCGACCACCGCCAGCGGAAAACGTATCGATCCCGCCCAGCTGAGCACCAGCGCCAGCAGGCTGGTGGTCAGCGCCAATTGCACCGCGCAGCCGAGGCTGATGCCGAACAACATCGGCAGGGTGCGGCGCAGGCCGAAGTTGACGCCGGACGAGGCCAGCAGCAGGTTGTTGGGGCCGGGGGTGATCGACATCACGGTGACGTAACTGACAAAGGCGGAGTCCAGCATGACGGGTTCCTTGCAAGGGCTGAATAACAAGGCATCAGCATAATCTGCCGCGATGAATGGTGACAGAACCACAAATCAGCTATTGTCATGGTTACAGTTTCCTGAAATTCAAACTGTACCCACTGCCTGGAGAGAAACTGTGACCCTGCTCGATGAAACACCGGAAACCCGCTACCTGCAGCTGGCGGATACGCTGGCGGAGGCGATTCGCCGCGGCACGCTGCTGCCCGGCAGCCGTTTGCCTTCGGTGCGGCGCTGCGCGCAGACCCACAGCGTCAGCATCAATACCGTGGTGTCGGCCTACCGCACGCTGGAGGACCGCGGGCTGATCGAAGCGCGGCCGCAGTCGGGCTTCTACGTGCGCAGCACGCTGCCGGCGCTGAAAATGGCCCCTCAGCCCAGCGGGCGCATCGAGCCGCCGGCCGACGACGTGCTGGCGCTGATCGACGCCGTGTTCGCCGCCCAGCAAAACCCGCAGTTCACCAACATTTCGCTGGCTTGCCCGCAGACCGCCGATTTTTATCCCGGCGGCAAGCTGGGGCGCATGCTGTCGTCGCAGCTGCGTCGGCAGCCCAACCTGATCGGCCAATACGCGCTGCCGCCCGGCAGCCTGCGGCTGCGTCAGCAAATAGCCCGCCGCGCGATGACGCTGGGCATGCTGCTGGAGCCCGGGGACATTACCCTGACCCACGGCTGCATGGAGGCGCTGCAGCTGGCGCTGCGGGTGATCACCCGGCCGGGCGATTGCGTCGGGCTGGAGTCGCCGACCTATTTTTACCTGCTGCCGCTGCTGGCCAGCCTGGGGCTGAAGGCGCTGGAGATCCCCACCGACCCGCAGCACGGGCTGTCGCTGGACGCGCTGGAGCTGTTGCTGAATGAAAAACGCCTGAACGCGGTGATCGTCATGCCGACGGTGCAGAACCCGCTGGGCTGCACCATGCCGCCGGCGGCGAAAAAGCGGCTGGCGCGGCTGATGAACGATCACCAGGTGCCTTTAATCGAAGATGGGTTGTACGCCGAGATCCAGTTTGGCGCCGCGCTGTCGCCGGCGGTGAAGTCTTTCGACAGCGATGGCTGGGTGCTGTTCTGCTCCAGCTTCACCAAGACGCTGGCGCCGGATTTCCGCATCGGCTGGATCAGCGGCGGCCGCTTTAACGAGGCGTTGCGCAAGCTGAAGGCGGTTTCGTCGATGTCCGAATCGCAGCTGCTGTCGGAAACGCTGGCCACCTTCCTGGAGAGCGGCGGTTACGATCATCACTTGCGCAACCTGCGCAAGCGCTATGCCGCCCAGGTGGATGAGGCGCGGGCCTTGATCGCCCGGCACTTCCCGCGCGGCACCCGGGCGACGCAGCCGGCGGGCGGCTTCGTGTTTTGGGTGGAGTTTCCGGCCGGGGTCGACAGCGTGGCGCTGTTTCATCAGCTGCTGGAGGAGCAAATCTGCCTGACGCCGGGCACGCTGTATTCGCCCAGCGGCCGTTACCGCAACGCGCTGCGGTTGTCCTGCTGCTACCCGTTCAACGCGCGCTACACCCAGGCGCTGGCCCGCGTCGGCGCCAAAGCCTGCGAGATGAGCGGCCTGCCGCCGGGCATTGCGCAAGACGGGTAACGGCGCGCGCATTTTGCTACAATGTGGGCATCATTGATTAGCGTGCCATATTGAGCACAACAGGCCAGACACCATGAAAGAGAAAGAAAAGGCAGAGATTAAGCGCCTTAGCGACCTGCTGGACGCACTGAACCACAAAGACGCCACCGTGATCCAACAGGGCAACCCTGACCTGATCGCCCAGCACAGCAAAGAGAAAGAGAAGCTGGCGGCGGAAATCGAGCGCCTGAAAGGCGTGCGCGTCGAGAAGCTGAGCGCGGAAGCGCAGAAGCTGAGCCAGCTGCCGTTCAGCCGCGAGATCACCAAGAAAGAGCAGGCCGACATGGGCTCGCTGAAGAAAAGCGTGCGCGGCCTGATCGTGGTGCACCCGATGACCGCGCTGGGCCGTGAGATGGGCCTGAAGGCGGTCACCGGCTACGCCAAGAAAGCGTTCTGATTGCCCGGGCGCCCTGCGGCGCCCGCGATGTTATCCCTTGGTCGTGAAGTACGCCTTGGTTTGATAGGGCACGGTCACCTCTTCCTTGCCCTGCAGTTCCCCTTCCTCCGCCACCAGCTGGCGAACCTGTTCGATCACCCGCTCCTGCTGCGGCTGCGGCAACGCGGCGATAAAGCTGGTGGAGCGCACCCGGTTGTAAATCACATCCTCAACCGCGCCCCGATGGTTGAGCATAAACACCTGCTCCTGCAGCGGTTCGAAACCTTTGAACGGAAACAGTTTGCGCCATTCGCCGGTATAGAAACGCGGCGCGTCGCCCTCGTGGCGGTCGACGATTTGGTTCAGCTTGCGCACCCAGCCGACGCGCGCGTCGCGCATGTTCCACACCATGCCGAGCTTGCCGCCGGGCTTGAGGATGCGCTGAATTTCAGCCAGCGCCCGCGGCGTGGCGAACCAATGGAACGACTGCGCGCACACCACCGCATCGACCGACTCGTCCGGCAGCGGGAGGGATTCGGCGCTGCCCGCCAGCGTTTTCACCTGCGGCAGCGCCGCCGACAGCTTCTCCAGCATTTGCGCCACCGGTTCCACGGCGATCGCCTGCGCGCCGGTTTCCAGCAGGCGCGGGGTGAATTTGCCGGTGCCGGCGCCGAGATCGATAACCGTCATGCCGGCGTGCAGGCCGATGACCTCACGCAGCCAGCCGGCGATTTCCGGCGGGTAGTCCGGCCGGCCTTTCACGTAGCGGTCGGCGTTGGTCTGGTAGCCAACGGCTGCGGCGTGATGAATCGAATGAGAAGGGGTGTTCATGGCTTCTGCTCCTGCCTGAAAGAAGTTGCGCAACGGTATGGTACCCGCCGGTGTTTTTCAGCGCCCCAGCAGGCGGCGGTTATGGTCTTCGAGGCGGCCTTCGTTGATGCGCGTCAGCATGGTTTTGCTCCAGCTGGCCGACAGCCCGGCCACCGTCAGCAGGCGGCGATACTGCTCTTCGTCGAACGGCATGTGCCAGGCGATGCCGATGGCCTCGGCGACCGACAGGTCGCTGCTGCGCGCCGCCAGCTCCAGCGGGCGATCGCCGCTGACCATGCCGGGGGAGACTACGCGGTACAGCCAACCGCAGCGGCCGCTTTGCTGCATCAGCACCGAGATGTCGTCGATAGCGAAATGATAGTTGAGCTTGAAGCACGGGGAGCGCGGCTGGGTGACCTGGATCAGCGCCTCGCCCCAGCGGTAGATATCCCCCATGAACACGTTGTGTTCGGTCAGCCCCCGGGTGGAGAGATTCTCGCCGAAGGCCGGCGCGCTGAACAGCTCCGCCTGCGCCGGGAACTGCTCGCGCCAGTGGGCGTAGTGTTCGCGCGGGTAGTGGCACAGCGCGCGGTCCGGCCCGCCGTGGTAGCTTTTCTCCGCCTGCTCGTCGCCTTCCAGGCCGAGCGGCGTGAGCCTGACGGCGCCATCCACCTGACGTTTGGCGATGGCGCTGGGGCGCCCGCCTGCATAGGGTTGGATGCCGCCGATATAAACTTCTGGGTGATGCATATGCGCCTCCGTGTCTCGCGTCGAAGGTTCAGCATAGCCTGAGTTGATCGGCAGGAACAGGATAACCCGCCCGAAAGTAGCCGGGCGGGAGCGGCGTCAGAAAGCGGTCCAGTTGTCTTCCGCGGCAGCCTGGCCGACCGGCTGCTTCACCGTCGGCGCTTTCGGCGCCGGAACTTTGGCGGCAAGCGGCTCGGCCTGTTCCGCCAGGCGGAATACCGAGACGCTCTGCAGCAGCATCTCGGCCTGTTCTTCCAGCGAGTCGGCGGCGGCGGCGGACTCTTCCACCAGCGCGGCGTTTTGCTGGGTGGTGTGGTCCATTTCGACGATAGCCTGGCCAATCTGGGCGATGCCGCGCGTCTGCTCGTCGGAGGCGGCGGCGATTTCGGCCATGATGTCGCGCACGTGGGTCACCGAGCGGACAATCTGCTCCATGGTGCTGCCGGTGTTTTCCACCAGTTCGGTGCCGGTTTGCACCCGGTTGACCGATTCGGCGATCAGCCCTTCGATCTCCTTGGCCGCCTGGGCGCTGCGCTGCGCCAGGTTGCGCACCTCGCTGGCCACCACCGAGAAACCGCGGCCCTGTTCGCCGGCGCGCGCCGCCTCCACCGCGGCGTTGAGCGCCAGAATGTTGGTCTGGAAGGCAATGCCGTTGATCAGGGTGGTAATTTCGGCGATCCGCTGAGAGCTGCTGGAAATGTCGCGCATGGTGCTGACCACGCTCTCCACCAGCTTGCCGCCCTGCTGCGCGGTTTGCGAAGCGTCGGTGGCCAGTTGATTGGCGTGGTGGGCGTTATCGGCGTTCTGTTTCACCGTGGCGGTCAGCTGTTCCATGCTGGCGGCGGTTTCTTCCACCGCGGCCGCCTGCTGCTCGGTGCGTGAAGACAGATCGGTATTGCCGGCGGCGATCTCCGCCGCGGCGGTGGACACCTGGCTGACGCCCATCTGGATCTTCTCGATCATATCGCGCAGGTTCTGGCTCATCGCCGCCACCGCGTTGAGCAACTGGCCGAGTTCGTCGCGGCGGTGGCTGGTCTGCGCCTGGCGCAGGTCGCCGCTGGCGATGCGTTCCGCCATCGCCAGGGTGCTGTGCAGCGGGCGGGTGATTTGCAGCGTGATGCGCCAGGCGATCAGCACCCCGGCGACGATGGCGATCAGGGTGGTGACGCCCATCTGCAGCTGCGCCAGATTGATGTCGCTGTGGGTCTGCGCCAGCTCATCCTGCATAAAGGCGTTGACCAGCGTGCCGATCTGTCGGGCGCTTTCGCCCAGCTGCCGGCTGAGCTGCTGTTCCTGCTGATAGGCCGGCAGGTAGGCGGCGATGCGCTTCTTGTAATCGTCGAGCGCGGTCAGCAGCGGCTGCAGCTGGGGGCGCTGCGCATCGCTAACCCGGCGGCTCAGGGCGCCGGCGGCGTCGCGCGCCTCATCGATGGCGGCCATCAGCGGCGCTTCGGCTTGCTGATCCAGGCTCAGCAGCAGGCCGCGCGCGCCGTAGCGCACCTGGGTCAGCTTCTGGTTCAGCTGGATGAACGCCAGCTGCAGATCGCCGTTGGTGAGCTGCCGCTCCAGCTGGCTCAGGCTGGCCTGCACCTCAGACATGTTCCAGCTCTGGCGCACCGCGTCTTTCGCCGCCACCGCCCGCTCGAAGGCGTTTTGCTGCTGCTGATATTCGCCGATCAACGTCACCAGCCGCTGCAGGTCCTTGCGGCTCTGCGGGTCCCAGTCCAGGTCTTGCCCCTGGCCGATCAGTTTGACGGCGTTTTCGATGTTGGCGCGGTTGCTGTGCAGATATTCCGGTTGATAGGTCTGGCCGAACATCGCGCGGTTATATTTGGCCTGATTGATCTCGTCGTTCAACCGGTTGCTGAAGTCGATGCGATCGGCGCGGGACTCGATAATGTGCAGGTACTGCGCCCCGGTGCCGGCGATGGTGACCGCCAGCAGCAGCAACAGCGCAAAGCCGAGGCCGAGCTTTTTACCCACGGTGAGATGAATGAATTTTCCTGCCGATGTGTGCAATGCCGCCATAGTCTTTTTCCTTTCCGGGCGAACGTCGATTGAACAAACCATCGGCAAAGGGTGGTCAAACTTTAGCGGATTTTCGGCAAAAAAATGCCCGCATCAGCGGGCATCTTCAGGGGATAACGCGAATTACTTCTTCGCGGCGAAGCGCGCTGCGGCCTCGTCCCAGTTAACCACGTTCCAGAATGCCTTGATGTAGTCTGGGCGTTTGTTCTGGTATTTCAGGTAGTAAGCGTGTTCCCACACGTCCAGGCCAATGATCGGGAAGCCTGAAGCGCCGGCAACGGCTTCGCCCATCAGCGGGCTGTCCTGGTTGGCGGTAGACACCACGGCCAGTTTGTCGCCTTTCAGCACCAGCCAGGCCCAGCCTGAACCGAAGCGGGTGGCCGCCGCCTTCTCGAACTCTTCCTGGAATTTCTCAACGCTGCCGAAATCGCGCTCGATGGCCGCTTTCAGATCGCCGCCCAGGGTGGTGCCGGTTTTCAGGTTTTTCCAGAAGAAGCTGTGGTTGGCGTGGCCGCCGGCGTTGTTGCGCATGAAGGTGCGCTTGTCGGCAGGCACTTTATCCAGATCCTGGATCAGTTCTTCAACGCCGTATTGAGCCAGTTCCGGGTAAGCTTCCAGCACGGTGTTGGCGTTGTTGACGTAAGTCTGATGGTGTTTGGTGTGATGGATTTCCATCGTCTGCTTGTCGAAATGCGGTTCCAGTGCGTCGTAGGCGTACGGCAGGGATGGCAGTGAATAACTCATAATCATCATCTCCAGTGGTGTATGGGCGGCGCAAGGTGCGAGCACCGCGTAAGCAGTCGGATCATTATAGTTAATTAAATGATATTGAAAATGATTATCAATGCCCTACAAAGTAAATGGTTAATTCCGACCGGCGAACAGACAGCGGCCCGATCTGCAGCGCGACAGCTCTATTTGCATCACCGAACCGCGGCGATGTTGGTTACTCTCTATACTGTTACTGTCGTGCGCCGGGCATCGGGCCTCCGTGTGAAGCGGATCACATTTATGTGCGCCTCCGGGGCTATAGTGTTCACTTTACCGGCACCGATTTGTAACAACCACAAGTACGCTGTGGTAATATTATCGCCGTCTTGCAGCAATCATAACAACAGTGACATTCGCGCTTCCCGCTTGATGGGGGAATGCGCCATTTGAAACAATGTGACAATCGAGAGTGAAAGGAGATCCCCATGCAGGTCAGCAGAAGGCAGTTCTTTAAGATCTGCGCTGGCGGTATGGCAGGAACGACGGTGGCCGCGCTGGGCTTTGCCCCGGAAGTGGCGTTGGCGGAGACCCGGCAGTACAAGCTGCTGCGCGCCCGTGAAACCCGTAATACCTGTACGTATTGTTCCGTCGGCTGTGGGCTGTTGATGTACAGCCTTGGCGATGGCGCCAAAAACGCCAAAGAAAGCATTTTTCACATCGAAGGGGACCCGGATCACCCGGTAAACCGCGGCGCGCTTTGCCCGAAAGGCGCCGGCCTGGTTGATTTCATCCACAGTGAAAGCCGCCTCAAGTACCCGGAATACCGTGCGCCAGGCTCAGACAAATGGCAGCGCATCAGCTGGGACGACGCCTTCACCCGCATCGCCACGCTGATGAAGGAAGACCGCGACGCCAACTTCGTCAAAACCAACGAACAGGGCGTTACCGTCAACCGTTGGCTGAGCACCGGCATGCTGTGCGCCTCGGCCGCCAGCAACGAAACCGGTTATCTGTCGCAAAAATTTAGTCGCGCTCTCGGCATGCTTGCCGTAGACAACCAGGCGCGTGTCTGACACGGACCAACGGTAGCAAGTCTTGCTCCAACATTTGGTCGCGGTGCGATGACCAACCACTGGGTTGATATCAAGAACGCGAATCTGATTATCGTCATGGGCGGTAATGCGGCGGAAGCGCATCCGGTGGGGTTCCGCTGGGCGATGGAAGCCAAAATTCACAATAAAGCCAAGCTGATCGTCATCGATCCGCGCTTTACCCGTACCGCATCGGTGGCGGATTTTTACACGCCAATCCGTTCCGGGACCGACATCGCTTTCCTGTCGGGCGTCCTGCTGTACCTGATGACCAACAACAAGATCAACCGCGAGTACGTCGAGGCCTATACCAACGCCAGCCTGCTGGTGCGGGAAGACTTTGCCTTCGACGACGGCCTGTTCAGCGGCTACGACGCGGAAAACCGCCAATACGACAAAACCACCTGGAACTATCAGTTCGACGAGAACGGCTACGCCAAGCGCGACGTCACGCTGCAGGATCCGCGCTGCGTGTGGAACCTGCTCAAGCAGCACGTCAGCCGCTACACGCCGGAGGTGGTGACCAACATTTGCGGCACGCCGAAGGACGATTTCCTGCAGGTGTGCGAATACATCGCCGAAACCTGCGTGGCGGATAAAACCGCGTCGTTCCTGTACGCCCTGGGCTGGACACAGCACTCGGTCGGCGCGCAGAACATCCGCACCATGGCGATGATCCAGCTGCTGCTCGGCAACATGGGCATGGCGGGCGGCGGCGTCAACGCGCTGCGCGGCCACTCCAACATTCAGGGGCTGACCGATCTGGGCCTGCTGTCGCAGAGCCTGCCGGGCTACATGACGCTGCCGTCGGAGAAGCAGACGGATCTCGACACCTATCTGAAGGCCAACACGCCGAAGGCGCTGCTGCCGGGCCAGGTGAACTACTGGGGCAACTACCCGAAATTCTTCGTCAGCATGATGAAGAGCTTCTACGGCGACAAGGCGCAGAAGGACAACGACTGGGGCTTCGACTGGCTGCCGAAGTGGGACAAAGGCTACGACGTGCTGCAGTACTTCGAGATGATGTCGCAAGGCAAGGTCAACGGCTACTTCTGCCAGGGCTTCAACCCGGTGGCCTCGTTCCCGAACAAGAACAAGGTGGTGGCGTCGCTGTCCAGGCTGAAGTTCCTGGTGACCATCGATCCGCTGAACACCGAGACCTCCAACTTCTGGCAGAACCACGGCGAGTTCAACGACGTCGACCCGTCGGCGATCCAGACCGAAGTGTTCCGCCTGCCGTCCACCTGCTTTGCCGAAGAAAACGGCTCCATCGTCAACTCCGGCCGCTGGCTGCAGTGGCACTGGAAGGGCGCCGACGCCCCGGGCGAAGCGCTGAACGACGGGGAAATCCTGGCGGGCATCTTCACCCGCCTGCGCGAGATGTACGCGCGCGACGGCGGTGCGGTGCCGGAACAGGTGCTGAACATGACCTGGGATTACCTGACGCCGGACAACCCCGCCGCCGAAGAAGTGGCGCAGGAAAGCAACGGCAAGGCGCTGGCGGACCTGCTCGACGCCGACGGCAAGGTGCTGGTGAAAAAAGGCGAGCAGCTCAGCTCCTTCGCTCAGCTGCGCGACGACGGCACCACCGCCAGCGGCTGCTGGATCTTCGCCGGCAGCTGGACGCCGGCCGGCAACCAGATGGCGCGGCGCGACAATGCCGATCCGTCCGGCCTCGGCAATACGCTGGGCTGGGCCTGGGCCTGGCCGCTCAACCGCCGCATCCTGTATAACCGCGCCTCGGCCGATCCGCAGGGCAAACCATGGGACGCCAAGCGGCAGCTGCTGGAGTGGGACGGCGCCAAGTGGGCCGGGGTGGATATCCCGGACTACGGCACCGCCGCGCCGGGCAGCGACGTCGGGCCGTTCATCATGCAGCCCGAGGGCATGGGCCGGCTGTTCGCCACCGACAAGATGGCGGAAGGGCCGTTCCCGGAGCACTACGAGCCGTTCGAAACGCCGCTCGGCACCAACCCGCTGCACCCGAACGTGGTGTCCAACCCGGCGGCGCGCGTGTTCAAGGACGATCTGGCGGCGATGGGCAAATCCGACAAGTTCCCGTACGTCGGCACCACCTATCGTCTGACCGAACACTTCCACTACTGGACCAAGCACGCGCTGCTCAACGCCATCGCGCAGCCGGAACAGTTCGTGGAGATCGGCGAAAAGCTGGCGCAGAAGATAGGCATCCAGCACGGCGATACCGTGAAGGTCAGCTCCAACCGCGGCTACATCAAGGCCAAGGCGGTGGTGACCAAGCGCATCCGCACGCTGCAGGTGCACGGCCAGGAGGTCGACACCATCGGCATCCCGATCCACTGGGGTTACGAAGGGGTGGCGAAGAAAGGCTTTATCGCCAATACGCTGACGCCGTTTGTCGGCGATGCCAACACGCAAACGCCGGAGTTCAAGGCGTTCCTGGTCAACGTGGAAAAGGTGTAACGGAGACGAATTATGGCAATGCAATCCCAGGACATCATTCGTAAATCCGCCACCAATGGCTTCACGCCGGCGCCGCGCGCCCGTGATCACCAGGAAGAAGTGGCCAAACTGATCGATGTCACCACCTGTATCGGCTGCAAGGCCTGTCAGGTAGCCTGTTCCGAATGGAACGACATTCGCGACGAGGTCGGGCACAACGTCGGGGTGTACGACAACCCCGCCGATCTGACCGCCAAATCCTGGACGGTGATGCGCTTCTCCGAAGTGGAGGAAAACGGCAAGCTGGAGTGGCTGATCCGCAAGGACGGCTGCATGCACTGCGCCGACCCGGGCTGCCTGAAGGCCTGCCCGTCGGAAGGGGCGATCATCCAGTACGCCAACGGCATCGTCGACTTCCAGTCGGAGCACTGCATCGGCTGCGGCTACTGCATCGCCGGTTGCCCGTTCGACGTGCCGCGCATGAACAAGGACGACAACCGGGTGTACAAGTGTACCCTGTGCGTCGACCGCGTGGACGTCGGCCAGGAGCCGGCCTGCGTGAAAACCTGCCCGACCGGCGCCATTCATTTCGGCACCAAGGAAGCGATGAAACAGGTGGCCGCCGAACGCGTCAGCGAGCTGAATACCCGCGGCTATCAGAACGCCGGTCTGTACGATCCGGCGGGGGTGGGCGGCACCCACGTGATGTACGTGCTGCACCACGCCGACAAGCCGCAGCTGTATCACGGCTTGCCGGATAACCCGAGCATCAGCCCGGCGGTGACCTTCTGGAAAGGCGTGTGGAAACCCCTGGCGGCCATCGGCTTTGCCGCCACCTTCGCAGCCAGCGTGTTCCACTATGTCGGCGTCGGCCCCAACCGCGTCGAAGAGGAAGACCACGACGAGCTGCACGATGAGGAGACGCGCAAATGAGAAAGGAAAAGCGCATTCAGCGTTACAGCGCGCCGGAGCGGATCAACCACTGGATCGTGGCGTTCTGCTTCGTGTTCGCCGCCATCAGCGGGCTGGGGTTCTTTTTCCCGTCCTTCAACTGGCTGATGAACATCCTGGGTACGCCGCAGCTGGCGCGCATTCTGCACCCCTTCGTCGGGGTGATCATGTTTGCGGCCTTTCTGATCATGTTCCTGCGCTACTGGAAGCATAATCTGATCAACCGCGAGGATATCCTCTGGGCCAAAAACATCCACAAAATCGCCATGAACGAAGAAGTGGGCGACACCGGGCGCTATAATTTCGGCCAGAAATGCGTATTCTGGGCGGCAATCGTCAGCCTGGTGCTGCTGCTGGCCAGCGGCGTGGTGATCTGGCGGCCGTACTTCGCGCCGTCGTTCCCGATACCGCTGATCCGCATCGCGCTGCTGGTGCATTCGCTGGCCGCGGTCGGCCTGATCATCGTGATTATGGTGCACATTTACGCCGCGCTGTGGGTAAAGGGCACCATTACCGCGATGGTCGAAGGCTGGGTGCCGGCGGCCTGGGCCAAGAAACATCATCCGCGCTGGTACCGTGAGGTCCGCGAGAAACAACAGGAAGACAAACCCTGATGAGCATCCGCATCGTTCCTAAAGAGCAGTTAGGGGCACAGCGCGAGAAGTCCACAACGGCGGAGACCATCCCGCCGTTGCTTTTCGCCAATCTGAAAAGCCTGTACAGCCGCCGGGCGGAACGTCTGCGTCAGCTGGCGACCGACAACCCGCTGGGCGACTATCTCAACTTCGCCGCCCAGCTGGCCGAAGCGCAGCACCATGCGCTGCACGACAACCCGCTGCAGCTGGATCTGACCGAAGTTCTGCAGCAGGGCGCCGCCAGCGGCAAGCCGCCGCTCGATCTGAGCGTTTACCCGCGCAGCGAACACTGGCGGCGGCTGCTCACCTCGCTGATAGCCGAGCTGCGCCCGCAGGCGCCGGAGCCTATTCTGGCGGTGCTGGACAACCTGGAAAAAGCCTCGGCGCACGAGCTGGAGCTGATGGCCGACGCCTTGCTCAACCGCGAATTCAGCCGGGTGGGCAGCGAGAAAGCGCCGTTTATCTGGGCCGCGCTGTCGCTTTACTGGGCGCAGATGGCCAGCCTGATCCCCGGCAAGGCGCGCGCCGAGTACGGCGAACACCGCCAATTCTGCCCGGTGTGCGGCAGCATTCCGGTCGCCAGCATGGTGCATATCGGCACGGTTAACGGCCTGCGCTACCTGCATTGCAACCTGTGCGAAAGCGAATGGCACGTGGTGCGGGTGAAGTGCAGCAACTGCGAGCAGACCCGCGATCTCAACTACTGGTCGCTGGACAGCGAACAGGCGGCGGTGAAGGCGGAAAGCTGCGGCGACTGCGGCACCTACCTGAAAATCCTGTACCAGGAAAAAGATCCCAAGGTGGAGGCGGTGGCCGACGATCTGGCGTCGCTGGTGCTGGACGCCAGGATGGAGGACGAAGGCTTCGGCCGCAGCAGCATTAACCCGTTCCTGTTCCCGGCGGAGTGACGATCGGCGACTGCGCCGCGGGGAAGGTTCATGAATTTCCGGCCGGGCTTCTGGCATTCGCCCGGCCGAGTTGCTACGTTTACGCAATGACGCGCAAAGCGAAAGGAAAGGGATGACGATGTTGAAGACCATTGCAAAATTTACCGCGGTCGCCGTGCTGGCGATCGGGCTGGCGGCCTGCGACAACCAGGACGACGCCAAGCCCGAGGTGCCGAAGCCCGATACCAAACCGACCGTGACGCAGCCTGCGCCGCCGGCGGTGGAAACCCCGGCGCCGCCGCCCGGGCTGAGCGTTTCGCTGCAAAAGGGCCGGCTGACCTTCGAGCTGCCGGCGGGTTTTAGCGATCAGACTCAAAACAGCGGCATCATCAACGACAGCACCTCCACCATTCAGCGGTTCCTCGACGGCAAATCGCGCCAGAGCGCGGTGTCTTCAGAAGTCATTCCGCCGGACGGCATGAAGCTCAATTCCAGCGATAAAATGCTGAAAGAGCTGACGCAGAGCATGCTGACCGAGCTGGCCGGGCGCTACCAGAATATCCAGACCACCAAAGAAGACAACTTCACCGTCGGCAAACAGAAATTTCGCCGGGTGGATACCGAACAGAGCATCAACGGACAGAAGGTGATGTCCACCATTATGCTGACGGTGTTCAACAAGCGGGTGGTGACGCTGCAAATGCTGTCGCCGGCCAAAACGCCGGAGGTGCATCAGGCGTTGGTGCAGCGGATTATCGACACCCTGGCGGTGAAATAAGGTTATTTCATCCATGGCCAGGGTTGAGCGAAACGGGGGAGATCGGATGAAGCTTATCGGCAGTTACACCAGTCCTTTTGTGCGCAAGATCTCCGTGCTGCTGCTGGAGAAGGGGATCGCGTTCGAGTTCGTCAACGATCCGCCGTATGAAGCGGGCAGCCGGGTGGCGGAGCTGAATCCGCTCGCCAAGGTGCCGGTGCTGGTGACCGACGACGGCGAGGTGTTTTACGACTCGCCGGTGGTGGCCGAGTATCTGGAACTGCTGGCGGTGGCGCCGGCGTTTTTGCCCGCCGATCGCGCCGCGGCGCTGCGTATCCGCCAGATTGAAGCGCTGGCCGACGGCGTCACCGAGGCGGCCGCCACGCTGTTCCGCGAAAGCAAACGCGCGCCGGAAAAGCAGGATGAAAACTGGATCCTGCGCCAGCGCGACAAACTGTCGCACGGGCTGGACGCGCTGGAAAAGCTGGCGCAGGAAAAAACGCTGCTGAACGCCGAACGGCTGACGCTGGCGGATATCGCCACCGGCTGCGCGCTGGGCTACCTGAACTTCCGCCGCATTCTGCCCAACTGGTGCGTCGAACGCCCGGCGCTGGTCAAACTGGCCGAACGCCTGTTCGCCCGCCAAAGCTTTGCCCGCACGCTGCCCCCCTGATTGCCCTCCGTCCCCGCTGCGGCGGGGCTGTGTTATGCCGATACCCCTAAACTGAAAACCGAGCGACCATGAGCACTGAATCCCACCTTCTTTACAGCCAGCTACCCGCTATCGATCGCCTATTGCGCGAACCGGCGATCGAACCGCTGGTGGCGCAGCACGGCCAGACGCTGATTAGCGAACTGCTGCGCCGGCTGCAGGCGCAGGCGCGTGATGCCATCCAGCAGCAGCAGCGGTTGCCGGCCTGGTGCGCCGACTGGCCGCTGGCGCTGCGCGCCGAGCTGGCCCGGCAACAACGCCCGGCGCTGCTGCCGGTGTTCAACCTCAGCGGCACGGTGCTGCATACCAACCTTGGCCGCGCGCTGCTGGCGCAGCCGGCGATCGCGTCGGTGGCCGACGCCATGGGCGCGGCGGTGACGCTGGAATACGATCTGGACGGCGCCGGCCGCGGCCACCGCGATCGGGCGGTGGCGGACCTGCTGTGCCGGCTGACCGGCGCCGAAGACGCCTGCATCGTCAATAACAACGCGGCGGCGGTGCTGCTGATGCTGGCGGCCGTCGCGCCCGGCAAGCAGGTGGTGGTGTCGCGCGGCGAACTGGTGGAGATCGGCGGCGCGTTCCGCATCCCCGACGTGATGCGTCAGGCGGGCTGCCAGCTGGTGGAGGTCGGCACCACCAACCGCACCCACCTGAAAGATTACCGCAACGCCATCGGCGAGCAGACCGGGCTGCTGATGAAGGTGCATACCAGCAACTACAGCATTCAGGGTTTCACCGCGGCGGTGGATGAGGCGGCGCTGGCGCAGCTTGGGGCGGAGCAGGGCATCCCGACCGCCACCGATCTGGGCAGCGGCTCGCTGATCGACATGGCGCAATACGGCCTGCCGGCCGAACCTATGCCGCAGCGGCTGCTGGCCGCCGGCGTCGACCTGGTGACCTTCTCCGGCGACAAGCTGCTGGGCGGCCCGCAGGCCGGCATCATCGTCGGCAAAAAGGCGCTGATCGCCCGCCTGCAGCAGCATCCGCTCAAACGCGCGCTGCGCGTCGGCAAAATAACCCTGGCGGCGCTGGAAGCCACGCTGCGGCTGTACCTGCAGCCGGAACTGTTGGCGCAACGGCTGCCGACGCTGCGGCTGCTGACCCGCCCGCAGCGGGCGATGCAGGACATGGCAGAACGCCTGTTGCCGGCGCTGGCGCCGCGCTACGGCGAGCATTTCCAGCTGCGCGCCGAAGCCTGCTGGTCGCAGATCGGCAGCGGCTCGCTGCCGGTCGATCGCCTGCCAAGCTATGCCCTGACCTTTACCCCGCTCGACGGCCGCGGCGCCACGCTGGAAGCGCTGGCGGAACGCTGGCGCCGCCTGCCGCAGCCGGTGATCGGCCGCATCGGCGAAGGCAGGCTGTGGCTGGATCTGCGCTGTCTGGAACAGGAAGGCGCGTTGATTGAGGCGCTGAGCGCATGATAATCGCCACCGCCGGCCACGTCGATCACGGCAAAACCACCCTGCTGCAGGCGATCTCGGGGATCAACGCGGATCGTCTGCCGGAGGAGAAGCGCCGCGGCATGACCCTCGATCTGGGCTACGCCTATTGGCCGCAGCCCGACGGCCGGGTATTGGGCTTTATCGACGTGCCCGGCCACGAGAAGTTTCTCGCCAATATGCTGGCGGGCGTCGGCGGCATCGACCATGCGCTGCTGGTGGTGGCCTGCGACGACGGCGTGATGGCGCAGACCCGCGAACATCTGGCGATCCTGCGGTTGAGCGGCCGCCCGGCGCTGACGGTGGCCCTGACCAAGGCGGACCGGGTGGAGGCGACGCGCATCGACGAAGTGCGCCGGCAGGTAAATGACGAGCTGGCCCGCCAGGGGTGGCCCGGGGCGCCGCTGTTTGTCACCGCCGCCGCCGAGGGGCGCGGCATTGCCGCGCTGCGCGAGCATCTGCTGGCGCTGCGGCCCGGCGAACATGGGGTGACGCGCCGGTTTCGCCTGGCGGTGGACCGCGCCTTCAGCGTCAAGGGCGCCGGGCTGGTGGTGACCGGCACCGCGCTCGGCGGCCGGGTGGCGGTGGGCGATACGCTGTGGCTGACCGGCGCGGATACGCCGGTGCGGGTGCGCGGCCTGCACGCCCAGAATCAGGCGGTCGAGCGAGCGCAGGCCGGTCAACGCATAGCGCTGAACCTCAGCGGCGACGTCGGCAAAGAACAGATTACCCGCGGTGACTGGCTGCTGGCGCAGCGGCCGCCGCAGTCGGCAGAACGCATTCTGGTCGCGCTGGAAGCCGATGCGCCGATCCGCCATTGGCAGCCGCTGCATCTGCATCATGCCGCCAGCCACATTACCGGGCGGCTCTCACTATTGAACGGCGGCCTGGCGGAGCTGATCCTCGATCGTCCGCTGTGGCTGGCGGAAAACGATCGGCTGGTGCTGCGCGATATCGGCGCGCGCCAGACGCTGGGCGCCGCCCGGGTGCTGCGCCTGGCGGCGCCAAAGCGCGGCAAGCGGCAGCCGGAGTTTCTGGCCTGGCTGCAGGCGCTGGCGCAGGCCGCGGACGATGCCCAGGCGCTGCGGCTGCTGCTGCCCCAGGGGCCGCTGTCGCTGGCGGCGTTCGCCTGGGCGCGCCAGCTGACCGACGCCGGGCTGGCTGAATTGCTGTCGGAGCCGCCGCTGCTGGTGGTCGGTGACCATGGGCTGGCGCTGGACAACGTGCGGCAGGCCGAAAGCCGCCTGCTGCAGGTGCTGGCGGAGTACCATCAACAGCACGCCGATCAGCTGGGGTTGGGGCGTGCGCGTCTGCGGCGCATGGCGCTGCCGGCGCTGGACGAGGCGCTGGTGTTTATGATGATCGATAGGCTGCTGAAGGCCGGTGCGCTGCGCAATACGCGCGGCTGGCTGCATCTGCCGGAGCATGGCCTGGCGTTCAGCGCCGAAGAAGCGCCGCTGTGGCAGCGGATTGAACCGCTGTTCGGCGACCAGGCCTGGTGGGTGCGCGATCTGGCCGCCGAACTGGGCGCGGACGAGGCGCGGGTGCGGGCGCTGCTGCGCAAGGCGGCCCAGCTGGGCCACGTCACCGCGGTGGTGGTGGATCGTTACTACCTCAGCCGCCGCATCGAACAGTTCGCCGCGCTGATCCGCCAGCTCGACGCGGAGCAGGGCAGCGCCAACGCCGCCGACTTCCGCGATCGGCTCGGCGTCGGCCGCAAGCTGGCGATCCAGGTGCTGGAGTTCTTCGACCGCAGCGGCTTTACCCGCCGCAAGGGCAACCAGCACCTGCTGCGCGATCGCGGGCTGTTTGGCGGTTGATTGTGTGTTTTTTGTTCCGCTGTGCGTTATAATCAAAATTAATCATTTTGATTATATTGACTCCGTTCAGAGGCAATTTAGATGAATACTAAAGTCATCACCGCACATGTGCCGTTACCCTTGGTGGAAAAAGTCGATGAGATGGCTGCCAAGCTGGAGCGCTCACGCGGATGGATCGTTAAGCAGGCGCTCACCGCATGGCTCGATCAGGAAGAAGAACGTCGTCGATTAACACTGGCGGCATTGACCGATGTCGAACAGCAGAATGTTATCGATCATGAATCGGTTGAAGCCTGGGCCGCGAGCCTGAGCAGCGATAAGCCTCTGCCGGTACCGCGCTAATGGATTTAAAATGGACAAGTAAAGCGCTATCGGATTTGGCGCGTTTGTTTGAGTTGCTTGCATCGGTTAATCATGCTGCCGCAGCTAATACGGTACAGGCTTTGGTTGCAGCACCGAAAGTACTGCGTGATAACCCCCGTATTGGGGAGAAATTGGATGAATTTATGCCGCATGAGGTGAGGCGTATACTCGTTGGTCGTTATGAAATGCGCTACCAACTTCAATCCTCAACAATTTATATCCTGCGTATTTGGCATACACGTGAAGAGCGTTAGCCTCCATCCCCTGCATTATCACGAGTACCAATCAAGAACGGGGCCTTAGCCCCGTTGGTGGTTACAGCGCTTCGCTCGGCGTCGGCGTTACGCCGCCGCTGCGGCGCTTGCTGAGGAACAGCGCCACCAGCGCCAGCCAGCACAGGCCGCTGACCAGGTTGAACAGGTTGAACAACCCGCTGCCGCCCCAGACGTAGGCGACCTTGGCCAGCTCGATGCCGACGGTAAACACCATCATGCTCAGCATGCCCATGGTGGCGGAAACCGTCCCCTTGCTGACGGCGCTTGAGAACAGCGTCAGGCGGTACAGGCCGGCGTTGGCCAGGCCGATGCCGAAGGCGTACAGGCTCAGGCCCGCGGTCATCCACAGGTAGGCGTGGCCGGAGAACTGGGTCGCCAGCGCGGCGATGAACAACCCCAGCATCATCGGCCCCGCCCCCAGCTTGATCAGGCGTTCCACGCTGTTTTTGCCGGTCAGGCGGGCCAGCGTCAGGTTGCCGAGGATCAGCGCGCCGAACACCGGGATTTGCAGCAGGCCGTAATCCAGCGTCGACAGCGATTCGCCGCTGATCAGGATCACCGGCGACTGGGCTATCCAGGCCAGCAGCGGCAGGCTGGCGAAACCGATCGCCAGCGCGCCGCAGATAAAGCGGCGGTTGCCCAGCACCTGGCGATAGTCGCGCCACAGGTTGGCGGCGGAAAACGCCTCGCCCTGCAGCGCGGCGGTTTCCGGCATCGCCTTCCACAGGCCGTAGAAGGCGATGGCCGCCAGCGCCGCAAACAGCACGAACATGCTCTGCCACGGCGCGACGTGGATCAGCGCCGCGCCGGCCAGCGGCCCGAGCAGCGGGGCGATCAGCGCCACGTTGGCCATCAGCGCGGTGATCTTGATGCACACCGCCTCTTCGAACGATTCCTGAATGGTGGCGTAGCCGACCGCGCCGATAAAGCACAGGCCGATGCCCTGCAGGAAGCGCATGAAGATGAACTGCTCGATGTTGGTCACCAGCAGGATGGCCAGGCAGGAGACGATAAAGAACGCCACCCCGGCCAGCATTACCGGGCGCCGGCCGCGGCGATCCGACAGCGGCCCGAGCAGCCACTGCAGGAAGATGCCGCCTGCCAGATAAGCGGTCATTGAGGTCGGCACCCATTCTTCGCCGGCGTTGAAATCCGCCACTACCGCCAGCATACCGGGCTGGATCATATCGTTGCCGATATAAGTGGCGAATTCGAACAGCACCAGACAAAGAGGGAATAAAAGCGCCTGTCGGCCCAGACGTGCCGCAGGTGGTAAAGTCGTTTTCATATTTATAGTACTGATAGTAAAGAAGAAAAAAGGAACTGCCAGGGCGGGAAGCGCAAACTGAGCGAGTTATGGCGGCTATTTTGCCGCCAATTGTTCACCTTAGCAATCATAAGGTGTTGTTTCAGCACATTCTGATATTTCGCTTTGGGGTTGTCGCCGGCCGCCGTGCCTTATACCCTCTTATCAACATATAAATATACTCGCCATATTTGAGTATTAGACACCCTATCGGACTCGCGCTTGAGCAATAAAATCGGCTGGATAGATAACCTGCGCGCGCTGGCGTGCATGATGGTGGTGATGATCCACGCCACCACCTATTACGTCACCAGCGGCGTGGCGGTGGGGGTGCACAACTGGGATGTCGCCAACGTGCTGAACTCGCTGTCGCGCGTGTCGGTGCCGCTGTTTTTCATGATTTCCGGCTACCTGTTTTTCGGTGAGAAAAGCGCCGGCCGCCGGCATTTTACCCGCATCGCCTGCTGCATTCTGTTCTACAGCGTCATTGCGCTGATCTATATCGCGGCCTGCACCAAGATCGGTTTCTGGCCGTCGCTGCGCGGCATTCTGCTGAAGCCGGTGTTTTATCACCTGTGGTTCTTCTACGCCATCGCCGTTATTTACCTGCTCTCGCCGCTGATTAGCGTCAAACCGGTGTCGCGCCGTTATCTGGCCGCGGTGCTGGCGATCCTGGCGGTGGTCGCCAATCCCAACACCGACAAGCTGGCCTTCGACAACGTGCACCTGCTGCCGGTCAACCTGTACATCTACGGCGATACCTTCTATTACCTGCTGTATGCGCTGGCCGGACGGGCGATCGGCATGATGGATACCGGGCGGCGCGGCGTCGGCTGGCTGGCGGCGCTGGGATTTGCTCTCAGCGTGGCGCTGATCGCGCGCGGCACCAAGAGCCAGCTGTTCATCAACGGCAATTTCGCCGATACCTACTACATCTACTGCGGCCCGCTGGTGTTTGTCGCCGCGGTATCGCTGCTGGTATGGGTGAAAAACTGCCTGCCGGAGCCGATCGGCTGGCTGAGCCTGTTTTCCCGCCATTCGCTGGCTGTCTACGGTTTTCACGCGATTATCGTCAACTTTATGCGCAGCCGACACCTGGAGCTCACCGCCTACCCGCTGCTGGATATCTTCTGGGTGTTCGGCGTGGCGCTGGCGCTCAGCCTGCTGCTGTCGGCCGGCCTGCAACGGCTGGATACCCGCCGCCTGGTGTCATAGCGGCGGCTGGCGTTGCTGGGCGCGCCGCAGCTGGCGCCCGGAGGAAAAGCCCGCCGCCAGCGCGGCCTTCTCCAGCCCATAGCCCTGCTGCAGCCGCTGCTGCGCCACCGCCAGCCGCAGCTGTTCGTGGTATTCCCGTACGCTGATGCCGACGTGGCTGCGGAACAGCCGCGCCAGATGGCGGCTGCTGACGTGCGCCTTCTCCGCCACCTGCGGCACCGACCATTCGGCCTCCGGCTCGGCGGCCATCACGTCCTGCGCGCGGTGCACCGCCGGGTGCAGATGGTTGCGATGGCGCAGCCAGGGCGAAAGCTGCGGGTCATCGCCGGAGCGGCGGAAATACACCACCATTTCACGCGCCACCTCGCGCGCCTGAGCGGCGCCGCAGTAACGGTGGACCAGGTGCAGCGCCAGATCGATGCCGGCGGTGATGCCGGCGGTGGTGCAGACGCCGCGGTCCTCGATGAAAATGCGGTTCTCTTTCACCTGCGCCGCCGGCGCCTGGCGGCGAATATCGGCGATCAGATCGTGATGGGTGGTGCACCGATAGCCGTCGAGCAGCCCGGCCTGCGCCGCCAGCAACGCGCCGGAGCAGATGCAGACCAGCGTGATGCGCCGCCGTTGCAGATCGGGCCGCAGCGTCGTCAGCCAGCGGCGCGCCTGTTCGGCTTCCGCATGGGCGGCGAAATGCTGCGAATCGCTGACGCCCGGCACCACCAGAATGGCGCCGTCCTCCAGCCGCTCGGGCAGCGGCGCCAGGCCGCCCAGCGTCAGGCCGATGGAGCTGACTATCTGCGGCGTCGGGCCGAGGTAGCGCAGGCTGAACTGCCCGGCCAGGCGCAGGGCTTCGGCCGGGCCGCTGACGTCCAGCGACAGCACGTTGGGCAGCAGCAGAAAGTAGACGGCCTGCGGCATGATCACTCCTGTTCGAGTTGCGCCAGGGCTTCATCCACGCTGGCGATGCGGGCGAAACGATCGGCCAGCACGGTCTCAGTATGCCGCTTCAGTTGCTCGGGGGTAAAGACCCCGCCGTCGGGGTGGCGCATCGGGAAGGTCAGCGTCGCCTCGGTGACGAAGGTCACCCGATAGCCGAAATCGGCCGCCACCCGGGCGGTGGTTTCACAGCACTGCTCGGTGCGGATGCCGGAGACGATCAGGTGCTTGATGTGCCGCTCGAGCAGCCAGGCGTCCAGCCCGGTTTCGCTCAGCGCGTTGTGCACCCGCTTGTGGACGGTGAAATCCGCCCGATGGCGGAGGAACGACAGGCGCTGCACGTGGCCGGAAGCCAGCGAGAAAGGCCCTGTCTGCGAGACGTGGAAGACGTCGACCAGCGGCACGCCCCGTTGGCGGCAGCCGTCGATCAGGCGCGCCAACGCGCCTTGAAAAGCGGGCAGGTCGTCTTCCCGCCAGAATGGACGATGCTGGAATGATTGTTGAACATCGATGATCAATAATGCGCTCTGTGACATTTTCGGCCCTCCGCCAATCAGGTATGGCGCCATACTGCGCCGCTAATCGATAAGGCAGAAGGCCAAAAACGGCCATCATGGTGGCGTCAGCGGACCAGCGTCAGGCTTTGCTGACCTGCCCGGCCACCAGGCGCCCCCGATGGAAGGTGGCGCTGCGCGCCGGCAGGCGGGCCACCGCTTCGGCGGAACAGCTGGCGTCGACCAGCACGAACTCGGCGCCGTCGCCCACTTTGGGCCAGGTACGCCGGCCCTTATCGTCGAGCGGCAGCACCCCGCCGGTGGCGATGGCCATCGCCCGCGACAGATGGAATTCGTCGGAGCCGCGATACAGCTGGGCATAAAGGTTGGCCTTCTCCAGGATGTCGCCGCTGCCGAACGGCGACCAGTGGTCAGTCACGCTGTCGGTTCCGGTCATCACAAATACCCCCTTTTCGCTCAGCTGCGGCAGCGGCATCATCAGGCTGCCGATCGGCACCGTCGACGCGATGGTGATCCGCTGCGCCGCCAGCCGGGTGGCGGTTTCCGCCAGTTCGCCCGGGGTGAGGGTGGTCAGGGCGAAGGCATGACTGAGGGTGACCTTGCCGCGCAGCGCCGGGTTCTTCTCCACGGTGGCGATCATGTAGTTGATGGCGGCCACCCCGGCCGGGCTGGTTTCGTGCAGATGAATGTCGACGCCCTTGCCGGTGTCGAGGGCGATCTGGAACATCGCGTCCAGCGACTGCTCCATCGCGCCGTCGACGTTGGTCGGGTCCAGCCCGCCGACGTACTGTACCCCCATCTGCATCGCTTCGCGCATCAGGCCGTCAACCCTGGAATGCAGCAGGCCGTGCTGCGGGAAGGCGACGATCTCGCAGCTGAAATCCGCCCGGTGATTTTCCAGCGCGCGCTGCAGGTGCTCCAGGCTCTTCAACCCGCTGACCGGGTCGATATTGCAGTGGCTGCGCGCCACCGTGCTGCCCTTGGACTGCAGCAGGGCGATCAGGTTTTCCGCCCGCTGCTGCGAAGTGGGCAGCAGTTGCGGGATCAGCGTCTGCTCCAGCGCGATCATGTCCATGATGGTTTTGCCCTGGCGCGGGCGCGGCGCCTGCCAGGGGCCGCTGTAAAAGGTTTTGTCCAGATGGATGTGCATGTCGCGGAACGCCGGCAGCAGCAGCTGGCCCTGCGCCTTATAGCGGGGAATGCCGGCCGGCGGCGCGGCGTCCGCCGCGTGGATGGCGGCCACCTTGCCGTCTTTGATTTCCAGCTGGTACAGCGCGGTGCGGGTGCCGATCACCGTCTCGCCGTCGTATTCGAAGCCGTCTTCCAGCCGCACTTCGCTCAGCAGGTAGTGGCGGTCGGTCAGGCTCATCGGCTGCGGATCGCACTGGCCGGCGGCGGCCGGGGCGGCCTGCGCCACGCCGCCGGTCAGGCCGATCACCGCGCAGGCGGTGGTGATTTTGCCGGTTTGGCTGAGGAAGGCTCTGCGGCTTTGTTGTTGGGCTTTTTCCACGTTCGGTTCCTTAATCCAGAGGGGAGGTGCATCAAAACACCCCCCAATTTAGGAGAGGAACCGACGGGTTGGCAGCGACATTTGCCAATAGTGACTATTCGATTTGGCAATGACCGCCCGATCACATCAACGGCAGCAGGCAGCGGTACAGCTCGCGGAAGGTGGCGCGCTGCGCGGCGTATTGCCGGTGGCGCTCGGCATCCGGCACATGCCGCTGCTCGAGCGGCAATTCGGGCAGCAGTTCGGCCAGCGGGCGCTGCGGGTTGAGCGCAATCTGCGCCAGCCGCGCCGCGCCCAGCGCCGGGCCGACGTCGCCGCCGGTGCGGTATTCCAGCCGCTGGCCGCTGATGTCCGCCAGCATCTGCCGCCAGAACGGGCTGCGCGCGCCGCCGCCGATAAGCCGGATGCTGGTGGGCTGCAGGCCGCCGGCGTGCAGCGCATCCATGCCGTCGGCCAGGGCGAACCCCACGCCCTCCAGCACCGCGCGCGCCAGATCGTTCGGCCCGTGCTGGTGGGTCAGGCCCCAGAATGCGCCCTTGGCGTTGGGATTGTTGTGCGGGGTGCGCTCGCCGGACAGATAAGGCAGGAACCACAGCGGCGTTTCCGCCGGGGCGGCCCGCTCGACGTTGTGCAGCAGCGTGGCGACGCCGTCGACGTTGGTCAACCGGCAAACCCAGTCGAGGCAAGAGGCGGCGCTGAGCGTCACCGACATCAGGTGCCAGCTGTTCGGCAGCGCGTGGCAGAAGCTGTGCACCGCGCCGGCCGGGTTGCTGAGGAAGCCGTCGCTGACCGCAAAGTAGACGCCGGAGGTGCCGAGCGACAGCATCGCCTGCCCGGCCTGATACAGCCCGACGCCGATCGCCCCGGCCGCGTTGTCGCCGCCGCCGGCCACCACCGGCACCGGCGGCATGCCCCAGCGCTGCGCCAGTTCGGCGCGGATCTGGCCGGTCAGCTGATTGCCCTCGAACAGCTGCGGCATCTGGCGGCGGCTCAGGCCGCAGGCGGCCAGCAATTCGTCGCTCCAGTCGCGCCGCGCCACGTCCAGCCACAGGGTGCCGGCGGCATCGGACATATCGCTGGCGAATTCGCCGGTCAGGCACCAGCGCAGATAATCCTTGGGCAGCAGCACCTTGTCGATGCGGCTGAACAGCTGCGGCTCGTGCTGTTTCACCCACAGCAGCTTCGGCGCGGTGAAGCCGGGCATCATCAGGTTGCCGGTTATCTGGCGCGAGCGCGGCACCGCCTGCTCCAGCGCCTGACACTGGGCGAGGCTGCGGCCGTCGTTCCACAGGATGGCCGGGCGCAGCACCTGCTGGCGCGCGTCCAGCAGCGTGGCGCCGTGCATCTGGCCGCTCAGGCCGATGGCCCTGACCTGCCGCAGGCCGTGCAGCTTGCCCAGCGCCAGCATGGCGCTGTCGGCGGCGCGCCACCAGTCCTGCGGCGCCTGTTCGGACCACAGCGGATGGGGGCGGGAAATGGCCAACGGCTCGCCGTGGCTGGCGAGCAGTTGGCCCTGTTCGTCGAGCAAGACTGCTTTAACGCCGGAGGTGCCGAGATCGAGGCCGATGTACATGATTGGGATCCTTTAAAGCGCGGCGGCGGGCGCCGCGCGGGTATGCCCTTCATTCTTCAGGCTGCATCTGTGTTGGCTGCCTGCGCCCCCCTGCCAGGTACTGGCCGTACGCTTCCGGGGATGCGCTTGGTTGCCGCCATGATGCAACTCGAATTATTTTGGGCATAGTTAACCGAACAGGTAGCGATTCATCAGGTTTTCAAGCTGTTCCTGACGGCCGCTGGCATGCTGCGGCGCCAGTGCATGTTGCTCAGCGTACTGCGCCAGCGCTTCCAGCGACAGTTTGCCCTGCAAAATTTGCTGGCCCAGCTCACCGTTCCAGCCGGCGTAGCGGCGGGATACCTGCTGATGCAGCCGGCCGTCGGCGACCATCTTCGCCGCCACCTTCAGCGCCAGCGCCAGGGTATCCATCGCGCCGATATGGCCGTAGAACAGGTCGTATTTGTCGGTGCTCTGGCGGCGCACCTTGGCGTCGAAATTCAGCCCGCCGGTGGTGAAACCGCCCGCCTTGAGGATTTCGAACATCACCAGCGCGTTTTCCTCCACGCTGTTCGGGAACTGGTCGGTGTCCCAGCCCAGCTGCGGATCGCCGCGGTTGGCGTCGACCGAGCCAAAGATGCCGAGCGCGATGGCGCTGGCGACTTCGTGATGGAACGAGTGGCCGGCCAGGGTGGCGTGGTTGGCCTCGATGTTGACCTTGATCTCCTTCTCCAGCCCGAACTGCCGGAGGAAGCCGTATACCGTCGCGACGTCATAGTCGTACTGGTGTTTGGTGGGCTCCTGCGGTTTGGGCTCGATCAGCAGCGTGCCCTGGAAGCCGGTTTTGTGTTTGTGCTCCACCACCATCTGCATAAAGCGGCCGATCTGTTCGCGCTCCTGGCGCAGATCGGTATTGAGCAGGGTTTCATAGCCCTCGCGGCCGCCCCACAGCACATAGTTTTCGCCGCCCAGCCGTTGGGTGGCGTTCATGGCGGCGAACACCTGCGTCGCCGCCCAGCTGAACACTTCCGGATCCGGGCTGGTGGCGGCCCCGGCGCCGTAGCGCGGATGGGTAAAGCAGTTGGCGGTGCCCCACAGCAGCTTCACGCCGCTGCTTTGCTGTTTCTCCGCCAGCACATCGGTCATTGCCGCAAAGTTGTGCAGATATTCTTTCAGCGATGCGCCTTCCGGCGAGACGTCGACGTCGTGGAAGCAGTAGTAAGGCACGTTCAGCTTGTGGAAGAACTCGAACGCCACATCGGCCTTGCGCTTCGCCAGCTCGAGGGCGTCGCCCGGCTGCTGCCAGGGCCGATCGAAGGCGCCGACGCCGAACATGTCCGCGCCGTTCCAGCAGAAGGTGTGCCAGTAGCAGGCGGCGAAGCGCAGGTGGTCGGCCATGCGCTTGCCGAGCACCAGCTCATCGGGATTGTAGTGGCGAAACGCCAGCGGATTGTTGCTGTCTGGGCCTTCGTAGCGGACCTGCTCAAGCTGATCAAAATAGGATTGCATTATCGACTCCTGGGTAGCGATGCCCGGTTTTCGGGATGCATTTATCTTCGGAGTAAGCCGCCGGCGCCTCAATTACGTTATTTCACACTTAAATTCACAGAATTATTAAATGTGCGGTGGCTCGCATAATAGGGTTTTTAATTGTTGCCGATTCGATTTTTATTGGTCGCCATGCGCGTTTACAAGGAGAAAGCATGACCGCCATCATAAAACCGAGATTAAACCAAAAATCATAATTCGCCGGTAAAAATCAGTAATTGCCGAAGTGAGAATAAGCGTCAACAATCCGCCCTAAGCTGAACCACCGGCCCGTTTCAATTATTGCCCCTACAGGTTTAATAACAAAGGTATATAAGATGAAATTAAAACCCCTGTTTCTGTCGGTCTGCGCGCTGCTGGCGCTGGCCAGCCAACCGGCGCTGAGCAAAGAAGTCAAAATCGGCATGGCGATCGACGATCTGCGCCTGGAACGCTGGCAAAAAGACCGTGATATTTTCGTCAGCAAGGCCAAGTCGCTGGGGGCGGACGTGTTCGTCCAGTCGGCGAACGGCAATGAAGAGACCCAGATGGCGCAGATTGAAAATATGATCAACCGCGGCGTCGACGTGCTGGTGATTATTCCCTACAACGGCCAGGTATTGAGCAACGTGATCGGCGAGGCCAAGCGCGAAGGGATCAAGGTGCTGGCTTATGATCGCATGATCAACAACGCCGATATCGATTTTTATATCTCCTTCGATAATGAAAAGGTCGGCGAACTGCAGGCGCAGAGCCTGGTGCAGCGAGTGCCGCAGGGCAATTATTTCCTGATGGGCGGCTCGCCGGTGGATAACAACGCCAAGCTGTTCCGTCAGGGGCAGATGAAGGTGCTGCAGCCGCTGATCGCCGGTGGAAAAATCAAGGTGGTGGGCGATCAGTGGGTCGACGGCTGGCTGCCGGAAAATGCGTTGAAAATTATGGAAAATGCGCTGACCGCCAACAACAACCACATCGATGCGGTGGTGGCATCCAACGACGCCACCGCCGGCGGGGCGATCCAGGCGCTGGCCGCGCAGGGCCTGGCGGGCAAGGTCGCCATTTCCGGGCAGGACGCCGATTTGGCGGCGGTGAAGCGCATCGTCGCCGGTACCCAAACCATGACGGTCTACAAGCCGATCAGCCAGCTGGCCGACGAGGCGGCGGGCATCGCGGTGCAGCTGGGCAAGGGCGAGCAGCCGAAATCCAACGCCGCGTTGAATAACGGCAGTAAATCGGTGCCGGCCTGGTTATTGACGCCAATCCAGGTAGACAAGTCGAATATCGACAGCACTATTATTGCCGACGGTTTCCACAAGAAGTCTGACGTTAATTAATGCCGAACCCGGTGATGCGGAGGGAATAATGCCCTGCCTATTGGAAATGAAAAATATCACCATGCAATTCGGCGCGGTCAAGGCCGTGGATAATGTCAGCCTGCAATTAGAGGCCGGCCAGGTATTATCGCTGTGCGGTGAAAATGGTTCGGGAAAATCCACCCTGATGAAAGTGCTGTGCGGAATATATCCGCACGGCAGTTATCGGGGCGAGATTTATTTTTCGGACGATTTATTAGCGGCAAAAAACATTCGCGATACCGAGCTGAAAGGCATTGCCATCATCCATCAGGAGCTGGCGCTGGTGAAACAGATGACGGTATTGGAAAACATGTTTCTCGGCAACGAGCAGTGCCGCCGCGGGGTGATGGATTACGACGCCATGTACCTGCGCTGCCGGCGCATGCTGGCGCAGGTGAAGCTGGACGTCGATCCCAACGTCCGCGTCGGCGAACTGGGGCTGGGCCAGCAGCAGCTGGTGGAGATCGCCAAGGCGCTGAACAAGCAGGTGCGGCTGCTGGTGCTGGACGAACCGACGGCGTCGCTGACCGAAAGCGAGACCGCCACGCTGCTGGCGATCATTCAGGATCTGCGCGATCACGGCATCGCCTGCATCTACATTTCGCACAAGCTGAACGAGGTGAAGGCCATCTCGGATCTGATCTGCGTGATCCGCGACGGCAGGCATATCGGCACCCGACCGGCGGCGTCGATGAGCGAAGACGACATCATCGCCATGATGGTGGGGCGCGAACTGACCGAACTGTATCCGCAGCAGCAGCACGCCATCGGCGAGGTGATCCTGCAGGTGGACAACCTGACCGCCTGGCACCCGGTTAACCGCCACATACGCCGGGTGGACGACGTGTCGTTCAGCCTGCGGCGCGGCGAGATACTCGGCGTCGCCGGGCTGGTGGGCTCCGGCCGCAGCGAAACCATGCAGTGCCTGTTCGGCGTCTATCCCGGCCGCTGGCAGGGCCGCATCAGCATCGACGGTCAGCCGGCCGACATCGACCATTGCCGCGAAGCGATGCGGCACGGCATCGCCATGGTGCCGGAGGACCGCAAGCGCGACGGCATCGTGCCGGTGATGGGGGTGGGCGCCAATATGACGCTGGCGGCGCTGAGCGATTTCAGCGGGGCGCTGACGGTGATCGACGATGCGCGGGAGCAGGCGACCATTCGCCAGTCGCTGGCGCAGCTCAAGGTGAAAACGTCTTCGCCCGAGCTGGCGATCGCGCGGCTGAGCGGCGGCAATCAGCAGAAGGCGATTTTGGCCAGGTGCCTGCTGCTGAAGCCGAAAATCCTGATTCTGGATGAGCCGACCCGCGGCATAGACATCGGCGCTAAACAGGAAATCTATAAATTGATCAACCAGCTGGCGCAGCAGGGTATCGCGGTGATCGTGGTGTCTTCGGAGCTGCCGGAGGTGCTGGGCCTGAGCGACCGGGTGCTGGTGATGCATCAGGGGCGCATCAAGGCGTCGTTGGCCAACCGCGGCCTGACCCAGGAACAGGTGATGGAAGCCGCATTGAGGAGTGAAACCGATGTTGAAAAGCACGCAGTCTGAAGCCATCGCGCAGCAAGTTACGGCGAAAAAAACGATGTTGGGGCTGAAATCCGTCAACTTTCAGGTGTTGGTGATGTTGGCGGCCATCGCCGCGATTATGTTGTTTTTCACCTTCACTACCGAGGGGGCCTATCTCAGCGCGCGCAATATTTCCAACCTGCTGCGCCAGACGGCGATCACCGGCATTTTGGCGGTCGGCATGGTGTTCGTGATTATTTCGGCGGAGATCGACCTGTCGGTCGGCTCGATGATGGGGCTGCTGGGGGGCGCGGCGGCGATTTTCGACGTCTGGCTCGGCTGGCCGCTGCCGCTGACCATCGCGGTGACGCTGTTGGCCGGCCTGCTGCTGGGCGCTTGGAACGGCTGGTGGGTGGCGTACCGCAAGGTGCCGTCGTTTATCGTCACGCTGGCGGGCATGCTGGCCTTTCGCGGCATCCTGATCGGCATCACCAACGGCACCACGGTGGCGCCGACCAGCGGCGCCATGTCGCAGATTGGCCAGAGCTACCTGCCGGACGGGCTGGGGTTTGGCATCGGCGCCGTCGGTCTGATGCTGTTCGTCGCCTGGCAGTGGCGGCGGCGCAGCCGGCGCGCGCAGCTGGGATTGCCGGTGGCGGCAGCGGCAGGCGACGTTACCCGGCAAAGCGTTCTGGCGCTGTCGGTGCTGGGCGCGGTGTATTTGCTTAACGACTACCGCGGCGTGCCGACGCCGGTACTGATCCTCACCGCGCTGATGCTGGCGGGGGTCTTTATGGCGACCCGCACCGCCTTTGGCCGCCGCATCTACGCCATCGGCGGCAATATCGACGCCGCGCGCCTGTCGGGAGTCAACGTCGAACGCACCAAGCTGGCGGTGTTCGCCATCAACGGCCTGATGGTGGCGATCGCCGGGCTGATCCTCAGCTCGCGGTTGGGCGCCGGCTCGCCGTCGGCGGGCAATATCGCCGAGCTGGACGCCATCGCCGCCTGCGTGATCGGCGGCACCAGCCTGGCCGGCGGGGTCGGCAGCGTGGCCGGCGCGGTGATGGGGGCGTTTATCATGGCTTCGCTGGATAACGGCATGAGCATGCTGGACGTGCCGACCTTCTGGCAGTACATCGTCAAGGGCGCCATCCTGCTGCTGGCGGTGTGGATGGACTCCGCCACCAAGCGGCGGGCGTGACAATCGCGCCCGGGGTCACAGTTATGCAGTGGGGCATTCCGCTCTCGAAGCTGGCTGTGCTATCCCAGAGAGCTGTTTGCTTAACGGGGATCACGCATGTTCGAGAAGCGCTTTCGCATTACGTTGCTGTTCAACGCCAATAAAGTGTATGACCGCCAGGTGGTTGAGGGCGTCGGGGAGTATTTGCAGGCTTCGCAGTGCGACTGGGACATCTTCATTGAAGAGGATTTCCGCTGCCGTATCGACAACATCAAGGACTGGCTGGGGGACGGCGTGATCGCCGACTTCGACGATCGCGAAATCGAGCGCTTGCTGCATAACGTCGGGGTGCCGATTGTCGGCGTGGGCGGTTCTTATCATCGCGAAGCGGACTACCCGCCGGTGCACTATATCGCCACCGACAATCAGGCGCTGGTGGACGCGGCTTTTATGCACCTGAAAGAAAAGGGCATCAACCGCTTCGCCTTCTACGGCCTGCCGGTCGAAGGCGGCAAACGCTGGGCGCAGGAGCGTGAACACGCCTTCCGCCAGCGGGTGGCGGCGGAGCGGTACCAGGGCGTGGTGTATCAGGGCATGGCCACCGCGCCGGAGAACTGGCAGTACGCCCAGAATCGGTTGGCGGACTGGGTGCAGACCCTGCCGCAGCAGACCGGCATTATCGCCGTGACCGACGCGCGGGCGCGCCATCTGCTGCAGGTGTGCGAACATCTGGACATCGCGGTGCCGGAAAAGCTGTGCGTGATCGGCATCGACAACGAAGAGCTGACGCGTTACCTGTCGCGGGTGGCGCTGTCTTCGGTGGCGCAGGGCACCCGGCAGATGGGCTACCGCGCCGCCAAGCTGCTGCACCAACTGCTTGACCGGCGCGACCTGCCGCTGCAGCGCATTCTGGTGCCGCCGGTGAAGGTGATAGCACGCCGCTCCACCGATTTCCGCTCGCTGCGCGATCCGGCGGTGATTCGGGCCATGCACTACATTCGCCATCACGCCTGTAAGGGCATCAAGGTCGAGCAGGTGCTGGACGCGGTCGGCATGTCGCGCTCCAATCTGGAGAAGCGCTTCCGGGACGAGACCGGCCAAACCATCCACCATGTGATCCATCAGGAAAAGCTGGATCGCGCCAGAAACCTGCTGACCGCCACTTCGCTGACCATCAACGAGATTTCCCAAATGTGCGGCTATCCTTCGCTGCAGTATTTTTATTCGGTGTTCAAGAAAGGCTATGACGCCACGCCGAAAGAGTATCGCCAGCGCTATGGCGAAGGCGGGTATTAGCCGGGTTTAGGCCAACCCGCAAAACGCCTGCAGCCGTTCCGCCAGCGCCGGGGTGGCGGCGGGGGCGCCGTCGCGGTAATACAGCGCCAGCTCGAGGCTGTCGACCGGCGGTAACCCTTCTGCCGCGCCCAGCACCCGGTGCGTGGGCAGCCGGCAGCCGGCCGGCAACAGGGTAACGCCCAACCCGGCGGCGGAGGCGGCGGTCAGCGCCGCCAGGCTGGCGCTGCTGTAGCCGATGCGCCAGCGCTTGCCGAGGTTATCCAGCGCCTGGCACAGCTCCTCGCGGTACAGGCCGTTGAGCGGAAACACCGCCAGCGGCACCGGCGATTGCTCGATGGCCGGAAAGGCCAGGCTGTCCAACCACAGCAGGGGTTCCGGCCGCGCGGCGCGCGGCGGCTGGCGGCGGCGCTGCTTCACCAGGATCAGATCCAGCTCTTCACGCGCGTAGGCGCTGTGCAGATCGGCGCTCAGGCCGCTGGTGACGTCCAGCCGCAGGTGCGGGTGCTCGCGGCTGAATTCGGCCAGCAGCCCGGTGGTCGGCACGGCGAAATCCTCCGGCATGCCCAGCCGCAGCACGCCGTCGCGCCAGACCCCGGTCAGCGCGTCGTGCGCCTCTTCGTTCAGCGCGATAATGCGCCGCGCGTAGCTCAGCAGCTTCTCGCCTTCTTCGGTCAATTGAACCTGATGCGACGAGCGTTCGAACAGCGGTTTGCCCAGCATCTCTTCCAGCCGGCGCACCTGCTGGCTGACGGTGGACTGCGACAAAAACACCCGCTCCGCGGCGCGGGTGAAGCTGTTGCTGTCGCATACCGCCACGAAGCTGAGCAGTAACTGCGGATTGAACATCGGGTAACGATTCATTTTCCCACTGTTGGTTATTTTATTATTTAATTTCCCAATACTAGCGGCGTTGCCTAGAGTAATGCAACGCTGCGGCGCCTCCTCTGTGACGCCGCACTCTTTCTCTCGCTGTGCCAGGAATATACCGTGTTAAATCATTCTGTTAATCAATCCACACCGCGCCGCTGGTTCAACCCCCTGCTGTGGGCGCTGGTGCTGATCGGCCTGAATATGCGCCCGCTGCTGACCTCGATCGGTCCGCTGCTGCCGACGCTGCGCCAGGCCACCGGGCTGAGCTTCGGCGGCGCGGCCCTGTTGACCGCCCTGCCGGTGCTGATGATGGGCCTGATGGCGCTGGCGGGCGGCGCCATTAACCGGCTGTTCAGCGAAAGAACCGCCGTGGCGCTGAGCCTGCTGGCGATCGGCCTTGGCGCCGGCTGGCGTGAGCTGGCGCCGGGCAGCACCCAGCTGTTGTTGAGCGCGGTGCTGGGCGGGTTGGGGATTGGGGTGATCCAGGCGGTGATGCCCGGCATCATCAAGCATCATTTCCTCAAGCAAATGGCGCTGGTGGCCGGGCTGTGGTCGGCGGCGCTGATGGGCGGCGGCGGGCTGGGCGCGGCGATCGCTCCCTGGCTGATGAGCGCGGGCCACGATTGGCACAGCGCGCTGGCCTGGTGGGCATTGCCGGCGCTGGTGGCGCTGCTTGCCTGGTGGCCGGTGAGCCGCGGGCTGTCTCGCCTTTCCGCCCCTGGCGCGGCCAGGGGCCAGAGCCTGCTGCCCAACCGCCGCGCCTGGCTGCTCGGCGCCTATTTCGGCCTGATCAACGGCGGCTACACCAGCCTGATCGCCTGGCTGCCGCCGTATTACATGCAGTTCGGCTGGCAGCCGCAGGCCAGCGGCTCGCTGCTGGCGCTGATGACCTTCGGCCAGGTGGTGGGGGCGCTGCTGCTGCCGGCGCTGGCGCGCGGCCATGACCGGCGGCCGCTGTTGCTGCTGGCGCTGCTGATGCAACTGATCGGTTTTATCGGCCTGATTTACCTGCCGCAGACCCTGCCGTGGCTGTGGGTGCTGGTCTCCGGCCTGGGACTGGGCGGCGCTTTCCCGCTGTGCCTGGTGCTGGCGCTCGATCATATTCATCAGCCGGCGGCGGCCGGGCGGCTGGTGGCCTTTATGCAAGGCATCGGCTTTCTGCTGGCGGGCGTGACGCCTTATCTCTCCGGCCTGCTGCGCGACTACAGCGGCGGCTTCGTGCTCGACTGGCAGATCCACGCGCTGCTGGTGGCGGTATTGATCGCCATTACCTGGCGCTTTCATCCGCACAGCTACCGGCGGGCGTTCGCCGAATAATATTTCTGTCATTGCGGCTCCCTATAGTGACGTTGCTTTTACTTCCGGGCGATAACAACGATAAGGGAACCATGAGATGCACAACACCAAAACCCGTCTGGCGCTGCTGATCGGCTGCATGGCGCTGAGCGCCAACCTGTGGGCCGAGGCGCAGCCGGTGCAGGCTACCCTGGCCGGGCATGCGCTGCTGCCGGTGAAATCCGCCGTTTCCGCACCCAAGGACGCGCCGGGCGATCTGCAGCAAAGCGGCAAATACACCAGCGGCAAGCGCGTTACCGCACTGGGCAGCGTAGCGGGCAAATCCGCCGATCGCCTGACCGGCATCGGCCTGCCGATTGCAGGCCAGCCGCTGCAGGGCCATTCCGGCATCAAGCACCTGCCCGACGGCACTTACTGGGTGCTGACCGACAACGGCTTCGGCAGCAAGGCCAACTCGCCGGACGCCATGCTGTACCTCAATCATTACCGGATCGATTTCAAAGAAGGCACGGTCACGCCGCTGAAAACGGTATTCCTGCAGGATCCTGATAAAAAAGTGCCTTTCCACATCGTCAATGAAAGCACCGAGCGGCGCTACCTGACCGGCAGCGATTTCGACCCGGAAAGCTTCCAGTTCGCCGATGATGCGCTATGGATCGGCGATGAGTTCGGCCCTTATCTGATCAAGGCCGACCTGAACGGCAAGGTGCTGGCGGTGTTCGACACCCTGGTGGACGGCAAGGTGGTGAAATCGCCGGACAACCCGACGCTGACCCTGCCGGGCGCGCCGGACGGCAAGCAGAACTTCCAGGTGGCGCGCTCCAAAGGCTTTGAGGGCATGGCGGCCTCGCCGGACGGCGGCAAGCTGTATCCGTTGCTGGAAGGCGCGCTGTGGGACGGCGAAAAGTTCGAAAACGTCGACGGCAAACGCTACCTGCGGGTGCTGGAATTTGACGTGAAAAAACAGGCCTGGACCGGGCGCAGCTGGCAATATGTGCTGGAAGACAACCAAAACGCCATCGGCGATTTCAATATGATCGACGCCACGCATGGCCTGGTGATCGAGCGCGATAACGGCGAGGGCACGCCGGACAAAGCCTGCGCCGCCGGCGCGCCGACCGACAACTGCTTCAGCCAGGTAGCGAAGTTCAAACGGGTGTATAAAATCGCCTTTTCGGACGACAACCTCGGCAAACCGGTGGAGAAACAGGCCTATATCGACCTGCTGAAAATTCAGGACCCGAACCAACTGGCGCGCAAACCGCTGAACGACGGCGTGCTGACCTTCCCGTTCTTCACCATCGAGAACGTCGACGTGGTGGACGCCAGCCATATCATCGTCGGCAACGACAACAACTTCCCGTTCTCCTCCAGCCGCCAGCCCAACGTGGCGGACGACAACGAGTTTATCCTGCTGGACGTGAAGGACCTGCTGAAGTAACCCCGCCGGCCGCCGGCAGCTTCGCCGACGGCCGCACCATTTCCCTCTTAGCGCTAAGGATAAACTGCGCTATAATCAGCCTCTTGCTTCTTCTGACTCCCGAAGGAAGATCCTCGTCCCCGGTGGGGCGGCCGGACTTCAAATCCGGTTGGGGCCGCCAGCGGTCCCGGGCAGGTTCGACTCCTGTGATCTTCCGCCAAAGCTTGTCTGATAGTTCCTGATGAATTGATGAAAATACGATAACTAAATGTATTTATTTGGTTTGTCGTCAGTTTTAGTTTGTGGGCTACTGCCTGGATCCGTGAAGAATGTGTATAGAGTTCTTATACACAGAATCCACTTCTACACATGCTCCTAACTGACATACCAATTCGACGCGCCAAACCGCAGGAAAAACCCCCAATTCCTCAATGACGGCCATCATCGCAAAGCATTATCCAGGCATGTTGCCGACAAAATAAACGCTATACGCGTAATGAGCTTCAGCATGGATCTCTGGCATACTACGCGGATACAGCGTTGTTAGTCGGATTAAGACGGAGGCGGTATGCCAGATAAACACTTAACCCAATCCCCGGCAGGTGAATTTGTTATGTTTGCCAGCGGTGATGGAAAGGTGCGCGTTGAATGCCGTTTTGAGCAAGAAACGCTGTGGCTGCCCCAGGCGACCATCGCGAATCTTTATCAGGTGACCCCCCAGGCGATTACGCAGCACATCAAAGCGATCTACGAAGAAGCGGAACTTGAACAAAACGCAACCTGTAAGTCTTACTTACAAGTTCAGCAGGAAGGGGCTCGTCAGGTAAGTCGCAATATCCTGCACTATAGTCTGCCCGTTATTCTTGCCGTCGGTTATCGTGTCCGTTCCGTTCGAGGCACCCAATTCCGCCAGTGGGCGACCCAAACGCTCCAGGAATACCTGATCAAAGGTTTCGTGATGGATGACGAGCGGCTTAAAAACCCGCCCGTGGGTTCATCCGCAGTGCCTGATTACTTTGATGAGATACTGGAGCGCATCCGTGATATCCGTGCCAGTGAGCGTCGGGTTTATTTGCGGGTTAGGGAGATCTTCGCATTAGCCGCCGACTACCAACCCTCACTCAAAGAGACAACGTTGTTTTTTCAAACCATCCAGAACAAGCTGCATTTTGCTTGTACCGGCCACACAGCTGCCGAACTCATCCATCAGCGTGCCGATGCCAACCAGCCCCATATGGGGTTGAGCAGCTATAAAGGCGAGCAGCTGCGCAAAAGCGATGTGACAGTGGCGAAAAATTATCTCAATCAAGACGAAGTCAGCGAACTCAACCGCGTGGTTAACATGTGGTTGGATTTTGCCGAAGATCAGGCGCGGCGGCGTCAACAGGTGTTCCTGCGTGACTGGCAGGATAAGCTGGATCAGTTTCTGCAATTCAATGACCGTGACGTTCTGCAAGGGGCTGGCACGGTCAGTAAGAAAGCGGCAGATGAAAAAGCGCAGGCTGAATACGTCCAGTATGCCGAGCAGCAGCGCCGCTTAAAAGAAGCTGCGGGAGAAAAGGATATTGCCGGTTTGTTGCGGTGGAAAACCGACACCAAAAAGCGCCCATAAAGCCCCTTGAACCCCACAGGCAAAATCATTTGGGGGCATGGTTCAAAATACAACACGATAAAACCAAGTAAGCTCAATGGCTATAGATATCAAATGCGACTCCTGTGATCCCAAAACATCTTCCGTACTCATCCGATAAAATCCAAAAAATCATTTTTTTCAACGACTACGGCAATGCGTTAGAGCGGTTTTCTGTGAAATTTTCTTATAGTTGGTGGAGCCGAAGCTGGGAAAGCGGGTAAACTCTGGCCGTATGTCTTTTAATCACTTGAGGTTTCATTATGGATGATGGCATAAAAATAGTGATGTCCCCGGTTCAGCTTGCTGCTGCGCTGTCTGATAAATCGGTTACGGAAGGCGAAACGCTAAGTAATCGTTTATATGGCGGGCTTGGACTTGTCATGGGTACGCTGGAGCTTGCTGGTGCGACCGCGCTGTGCATGGTGCCAAAGCGAAGGAAGAATTGGCCGCACGTCTTAAAAGTACTGAACACCTGGTCCGAAAGCCTAATGCAGTCAGCTCGTTTAGTAATATCAATTTGGCAGAGGCATCCATCTCCAACGCGCTGAAGGTAAATAAAGAGTGGATAAAGCTTTGGGCAGCAGGCCAGCCACGGCATAATTTAGTTATTGCATACGATACTGGAAAAGTAATTGGTTATACTCTGTTTCGAGGTAGCGACAAGCTGGTAAATGCCACTAAGGTAAAGGTCGTACTTAAATATGAAACCTATAATGGTAAGTCATATTATATTTTAACCGCATTCCCCGAGGTTTAACTTATGCTTTTAACCACTAACATTGACATTATGATTGAAGGTACGCTGAATCAGGACTTCGATTATATTACCGGGGCGGAGACTATTGATGATGCAATCGATATCTATACAAAAGGATTAACAACGCAAGATCGTCAAGATTTGAAAAAAGAAGTGTTAGCGTTCCTGTCGAACGATGACAGTATTATCGAGTCTGAATTCAAAGCGCGTTATTTTAACTATTTTGCGCCAGAGGATGGCAAGGGATTGCTTTTGCTTTTGCGTGTGCTTGAGGGCATAGAGAAAGCTGAGCAGATATAAGGTTTGATAAATAATATAGCTCTCTGCCATATGGCCGATTTACGTATCGCCCAGTCTAAGATAACCGTTTTTCTTGAAGGAAATTCAACAGGTTTTATCCTTCCAGGCGTGATGCTTAAGGTCGCGATAAGAGTTGATGAGCCTGCACTGGGTACTGTCAGTCCCCTACGTGTCTGCATGTCTAACCGGTTCAGGCTGTGAACAGCCTGAACCATGGGGAGGCAATTAAGTACCGTGCTTACCCTGATACAGGCCTAGGACTGATAAATACTGCCTTCATGCATCTGCAACAGATGGTTGTTCGCCTGCTCGCTCAGTTCCGACAGGGCGGGGAGCAGATGCGCAGAGGCTTTGAGCCAGGCGCTGATCTGCACCCTGCTGCTTGTTGAGTGCTGTTCCCCATTTTCCAGCGATTCCGCCAGATACGCTAAGCCATGACATAACCCTTCTGCGGACTCCTGAGCCACGGCGCTGAGATCGCACAATTGAATATCGCTGAGCTTATAGAATTGCAGGTCGGCAATGAGGTTGCGGAAGAGGGTGATGGAGCTGTCTGTGGTTGTTTGATTCATTTCAGTCATGATGATGTTCCCTTGAAGGGTGGTTATCACCACTGCCAAAGAGTTCCAAGCTTTGGTGGTGGCCCAGACAGGTTTGGAACTCCGGCCCTTCAATCACCGGCCAACCTTGCGGTTGCCCTGCCTGAGCCACCGAACTGAGTGTGCACGTAGGCGCTGAAAAAACACAAGTCTTTTCAGAGTTGAAGGGGGACGGGGTTCCAATCCCGGCTACGGATTTTGCCGCAGCAAGAAGACTATATTCCGGCGATAACGCTCAGGGAACAGGCTGGATGGATTTACAGGGATTTGTTGCGGGGATTGGAATCGGGCTCGCAAAATGGGTAACAGCGCCAAATTCTGGCTAGCCCGCCGGTTTTGCCGCAGTGGTGCGCCGGTAAAGTGCGCAACGGAAGAAAATAGAGCGAAAAGCCCCTTCCAAAGAAAGAGGCTAAATAACCAACGGGTTATGCGTACTGAGTGAGCTTCCAGGTAACGCCCTTACCGCCATAAGGCGGCATGATATTGCCTTTGGCGATCGGGGCGGTGGTGGATGGCGTGCCGACGACTTTCCAAACGCCGCTCTCCGGGCATTTTTGCCCGGTGGAGGCGGTAGTGCCGATAGGTGCTTTAGACATAGCGATCTTTCCTTAATCAGGGCGGCGCCAGGGTAGCGTCGCTAAGACAGATATTTACACGTCCTTGTATATATTCAACCCGCAGGTCTGAATATGAAATATACGCCTGAACTTTATTTTTTATAATGCCATGGGTTCGCTAATTGTGAATATGGCAGTGTTTTATTTTAACCAATAGATTAATGTGATGTGTTTTTATAAATAATATTTATATTGTATTGGATGAGGTTGTTTGGTTTTTTTATTTTGATTAATCAACTGGATGGGTTTTTGTTTTATACGGATTTATGGGGTGGGCCTGGAATGAGATGTTTTTTAATCGGAATGTCGTAGGGGCGATTTATCGCCTTGCCGTTAGCGGTAACCTCGAACCGGATTAACCTTCCTTGCACAGCAGGCCGATTCTTCTCTTCCCTATGCGGCATTAGCCGCTATCATTACGGGTGTGACAAAACGGCTGCCGCGCTGCGCGGCGCCTCTGGGATAATGACATACTGAACTAAGGAAAGATTCACCATGAGAAATATTTTCTTCTTTGACGCGATGCTGACGCCGAAAATCATCACCGTTGTTTATTGGCTGGCGCTGTTGGGCGTGTTGATCAGCAGTATCGGCATGATGTTTTATGGCGAGTTCTTCCGCGGCCTGTTCGGCCTCATCCTCGGCGGCGTGTTTGTACGCGTGGCGTTCGAAATGATCATTATTGCGTTTAAAAATAACGAATACCTGCGCAAGATCGCCGAAAAGCCGTAATCTGCCAAAAAACGCCGGGTTGCGCGTGATCGCCATGCTGGGGCTGTGGTTCTCGTTGCCAAAAGGCAGCGCTGGCGCGCGCCCTGACGTCAAGCGCGAGCTGTCGGTGCTGGTGCGGCCGCAGGTGCTGACCGCGCTGCTGACCACCGTGCTGGGGGCGGGCGCGATGTTCACGCTCTATACCTACATCTCGCCGGTATTGCAGCACATCACCGAGGCGACGCCGCTGTTCGTGACGGTGATGCTGGTGCTGATCGGCGTCGGTTTCTCCATCGGTAACTACCTCGGCGGCAAGTTCGCCGACCGTTCCGAGAGCGCGACGCTGAAGGGCTTCCTGCTGCTGTTGGTGGCCATCATGCTGCTGATCCCCTTCCTGGTGCGCAGTGACATCGGCGCCGCGATCGGCATGGTGATTTGGGGCGCGGCGACCTTCGCGGTGGTGCCTCCGCTGCAGATGCGCGTGATGCGTGTCGCCAGCGAAGCGCCGGGGTTGTCGTCTTCGGTCAACATCGGCGCCTTTAACCTGGGCAATGCGCTGGGCGCCGCCGCCGGTGGCGCGGTAGTCTCCGCCGGGCTGGGATACAGTTTCGTGCCGCTGATGGGGGCGATCATTGCCGGATTGGCGCTGCTGTTGGTGCTGTTCACCCACCGTCAGGCTGAGAAAGTGGCTTACGCCAACGGTTAAACAAAATAATGTGTGGCGGGACGCTGCCCGCCGCACGATGTTTTGAGCGCGCCGGGCATTGCGTGCGGCGAACAGTCACATGCCGTAGCGGAATTGCTCAAAATCAATGGCGCCGGACGCGCGCACTTGAGACAACGCCGCGCCATACTGCAGCAACAGGTTTAGCTGGTAGTCGATCCTTGCCCGCAGTAGCTGCTCATGGTCGTCAGCGGGCAGCGGGGAGCTCAATGTATCGTTGGCATAGCGCACGATAATATGATCCGGGAGATAGCAGATATGGTTGTTTTTATAGCCGCTGCTCCGCAGTTCATGGATCGGATAAGCGCCGCCCATGCCCGATGACACGCTGACCAACAGCGCCGGTTTATGGCCGACATATTCTGCTTCGCAGAGCAGTAAGAAGTTTTTCAGCATCGGCGGTGCCATGCCGTTCCACTCTGGGGTAACGATAATCAGGGCTTCGGCCTTGCTCAGGCGTTCATGGCACGTTTTAAGCACCGACCATTTCTGCTCATTCGTTTCCATATCTTCATCCCACAGGGGAAGATTGATTTCCGCTAATTCAAGCGTATCGACAAAGTGATCCTTCTGTTGGAGCTGACGGGCAATATAATTCGCCACATTTCGGGAGTTTGATTGTTTGCGATGGCTGCCGGTCACGATAGCGACATTCATTACGATCTCCTTATTTTCTGCGGCCGATTGGCATAAAACGACCACAACATTAAGCTGACAGGGGCGATGGCGCTGATCATCAGCACATAGGACCAGGCATATTCGTAACTTTCCTGGAATAGGATGACGACCAACCCCGTCGCAAGCACGCGGTTGATCAAGGTGAATAACTGGCCGGTCGAAAAAACGCGTCCGATTTTTTCACTGTCTATTTCGGTAAGAACGACATTCTGGCTGCTTATGCGTGATGCGGAATTGAATAAGCCGAGGAAGAAGGCCCCGCATAAAATCACCGGCAACGTGGGAGAGCTGGCGATCAGCAGAACCGTTAAGGCGAAACCGCCGGTAAAGAGGTGAACCAATTTCCTCGCGGGGAATTTGGGTGCCAGCCAACCCAACAGTAGGCTGACTAAAATGGCGCCCAGGCCATAAATGATGCCGAAAGAAGCGTAAGACTCAATCGAGGCATGCAGAACTTCATGCATAAAGGGGGCCTGAATCACATTAACCACCATGATGCAGACGAAGGGCACCGCGCCGATCAGAAGATACAAAATGACATTCCGGTTTTCCGGCTGGAACTGAATGAGCGAACTTTTTGGCATCTGAGCGTTTACAGGGGAGCGCCGCTGGTAGGGGATGGCTAACAAGATAAACAGAGAGATGACGATCAGCACGACCAGCAACACAAAAATAGTGTCATAGCTCAAATAGGACGATACGGAGATGACCAATAGCGCAGAGATCAGCGTCGATGCTTGCGATTCCATCTCAAGAAGAGAGTTGGTTCGTGACAGGTAATCACCGCTGAAAATATCTTTAATAAACCCCTGCCGGGCGATATAAAAAATAGCGTAATAAAATTGAACGACGAAATAGGAGGCGACTAAAGGTAGCATAATGCTAAAAGAGAAATACCGGCTGCAAATAGCCAGAATGAAAGCGATGCAAATGAGGACATTGAGCGCCGTGAGCAGGTTTTTCCTATTGAATTTGTCGACCAGCATGCCGATCCATGGCGTGATGAAGATCAGCGTTAATGAGGACATTGTCGCCATCATCGCCAATAACCTGGGTTGCTCACCGTCATTGCTGATATACCAAGGGATGATATACATCCCTATGCTGACGGCGACCGAGGAGAAGAAATTAGATGCTATCAATAAGGCCAGGCAAGTGTTTTGCGAAAAATTCATGAGTATCACGCCATCTTCAACGGTACGCCGGGTTTTATCTGCTCGTTATGCAGTTCGTATTGTTGAAGATAGCCTGAGCGTCCTAAAGTCGCAAATATATTATCATTGATATGTATAATGTTTTTCATGTAGTCCTCGCTGTTATAGACGCTGTCTAACTGAGTCGCGGACAAACGGTCATAGAGCCAGATTCTGCGGTTGTATGTGATGAAAACGATATAGTCATCAATGAAAACGAAGTCCTCCACCGTATTGTCATTCGGGCGAATAAATTCAACATGGTGTTGCCACTGTTCATCAAAGAAGATTTTATGGATGGAGCCGCTGTAAGAAATATAGAGCGTCCGGTTATCAAACCACTTGAGGCGTTTGGGCAATCGGCAGTCGGTGGTTTCAACGACCCGCTTCTGTTCCAGGTCATATAAATAGATTTTGCCCAGGCGTTCAGCAAAGGCCAGCGTCGCGCCATCCGGCGAGACGCCCAGTGACCAAATCGGTTCGTCCCCCTGATGAAGAGCGGTGATCTGACCGCGGTAATATTGATAGACGGTGCCGTCTTCGCTGGCCAGATAGCAACACTGGCGCTGCGGGCAGTAGCAGACGTCGCGAAAGGCGGTGGGCAAGTCGTGCGTCATGCTGGCGCCGTTTTGCTTGACGATGATGCGTCCACGGCTCATCACGGCGATAAGGTCATCGTCTTCCATAGGGACAATGCGTTTGATGTATCCACTGTCCGTATCCGTTAAAAGGTGTTTGGTTGGAAGGCCGAGCAAGGCACCATCCTCTTGCAGCGGAATACGATACATGTAGCCGCGTTCGCCGGCGCAAATGATTTCGTCTCGGCGGCGATAGGCCGTCCAGATGGCGTCTGGCGTATTCTTTATCATCGCCAGCGTTTCCCCCGTCAGGATATCGCTTTTGAGTAAACTGCCGTCGCGATTTTGCACAATGACGATGCGATCGCTATTTTTAACGAATTTTGTCCACCGCAGTTTGAATGCCGCAGTCAGTGCCACTCCCGTGCTTTTCAGCGAATCAAGATCAATGCGGTAGATCCGTCTGTCAAAGCTGCTGGCCAGGCAAGTTTTCTTGTCGTGGCTGAGAGTGACATGCTCCATGTCGTCATGCGCGAAAACTTCGCCGTTGCGATAGGTCAGCCGCCTGTTCTCATCGATTTGCAATTCCAATACGCGGCGTGAGTCGCAAGCGACAATGTAGCGATCGTCCTCTAGCGGTTCGAACCAATGCACGGTTTCTGTGAGCCCTTCGGGTTTGATGCTGTTTTGCAACTCGCCGTTGGCGATGAGTCCGATAGTGCCGCCCGTGCTGCCTGCCAGCAGATAGTGGCCTGACAATGAATAGCAGAGCGTTGCAATATCTTCTTCGCATACGCGCACTTGAGAAAGCTGCGTTCCCGTAAAGTCCAGTTCGACGACGGCGCTGTTGCCGCTGCGCGTGGCTATCTGTGCTTTGGTCGGGTGGATGGCGATCGCCTGAGAGGTCGAATGAAAGATGCCGAAATCGTCCGGCCCGATATCGCGGACCGAGAACAGGGAGACGATGTCGAGGCGATGGTCGGCATCGTAGCGCAGGATGGAGACTTTCCTGTCGCCGGATAAACAAGCCAATAACTTTCTTTCCGGGGAAATGGCAATCGCTTCAATCGTTCCCCAGTGGATTTTTTTTCGTATGCTTACCGTGAACGAATCTACAGGTATGATTAATATCTCGCCGCCTTTCGTGCCGGCGAAAGCAATATTCATTTCCCGGTCGTAGGCGAAAGCATTAATGTTCTCTTTAGACATATCGTATCCTTTGGTAAGCGGCGCCAATATTGATAAATGGTGAGCAGGATCACCTGTTCACCATTTATGACTAACAAAAAATAAAGAGATTACTTCTCAGAGCGAATAGCTTTCTGAACGCTGATAGTCTTAGGTGCATTGGCAGTTGCGGTTTTGATTACTTTCATGTGAATCTCCTAAGTTTATGTCGGTTTGCAGTTAGCATGACTTTTTTCATGCTGTAATCAGTATTGCTTGATGTGTTTGAGGATGTAAAACTGTTGAATCTTACAGGGCGGCTACTTTCTCTTTTCGCTGGTTGTGAGCTGCTTTGCGTTTTTGTTTGGTGATATGTTTCGGCTTTTTTTGTTTTGTGGTTTTTTATTCTACCTGGTGGCGGTTTTATGCCATTTGTTTTCCAATGGCTTCTTACCTGTCAAGATTAACAGTTATTTATTCCAGCATGCTGACTTACTCTCTTTTCGATGATCTCTGAGGAGAATAGCTATGCTGACAGTCAGAAATAAGATAAAAATTTTTATCACAGACAATAAAATAACGTCATGGTTTTATAGCTTCAATAACATTGATTGTGAGGCGCTTCTTATTCATATCCCAAAGCAGAATAAAGAAGGTGGCGAGATTACATCGCAATCGCAGGGAACCCCTTATCTTCGCATTCATTCCCAGTGTTTAACCGGCGATGTTTTCGGTTCTAAACGTTGTGAATGCGGCAACCAGTTACACGAATCGATAAAAATCATGACGGAGCATGGCGGATATATCGCTTACTTGCCTCAGGAAGGGCGAGGCATAGGGCTGTATAACAAACTCGATGCGTATGCCTTGCAAGATCAGGGGCATGATACGTTCCAGGCGAATAAACTCTTGGGATTCCCTGAAGATGCACGGGAATATCATTGCGTCTCTGAGATGCTGTTGGCGGTGGGAATAGAAAAGGTCTTTTTGCTGACGAATAATCCGGATAAACATCAGGCGCTAACCGATTCAGGCATCGCGGTTGAAAAAGTGGTTTCCACATCGTGCTTTATGGGACGCGACAACCAGAAATACATACAGGCAAAGGCGGATATCGCCAGACATACGTTCGGAAAAGTTGTTTCTATCTAATAGAACCAGGAGATGACTATGTATCACACCAGTCCGATTAGCGGTATAGCGACAAACAACGTTTATGTTGCCACTGCCGGTTATGACAATAAAGTGATTCTCTGGGATGCGAAAACGCATTTGCCTCTTTCTGTCAGTTACCACGACCATTTGGCCAATCAGGTGACGTTCAGTCCTGACGGCCGTTTCGTCGCCTCGTCGAGCAGCGATTACAGCCTGCGTGTGTGGAGCGTTCCGGATCTGCAACTTTATGCGGTCATGCGGCACGACGATGACGTCGAGGGCATCAGTTTTCATCCGACCCAGCCCTGGATAGCGACGGCGTCTCGCGATCGGCACGTTCGCGTTTTTGATCTGCACGGTAAGCTGCTGGTCAAGTTTTCGGGGCACACTGCCGATGTCATTTCCGTTGAATGGAAGGATGAGGACGTATTGGTGTCCAGTGGGGATGACGGCACGATCCGCTATTGGAGCCTCTCTCAGCAGAAACAAAGCGCCATGATTGATATGGTCGGGGTGGAAACGGATACGCTGTGCCTGACGAAAGAAGGGTTGCTGGTTTCTGGTGATGACGAAGGCCGCATCACGGTATTCGACGAGCAGGGGAGGCAGGTTTCACAAGTGGACGCGCATCAATCAGGCGTCAAACGTCTGATTGTCAAAAATAACACGGTCATCAGCTTAAGTTACGATCGGTATTTCAGAATATGGAATTTAGGGCGTGACGGATTAAGCCTGGTTCACCAAGACAAAATACTGCCGCAAGTCTGGCCGCGTTCCAGCGACATCATTGGGGATCGCTATCTGGTGTTTGTCACTTTTGGCGACAGATACGCCACTTATGATTTGGATAAACGGGAGTGGGTGGAAAATGAAATTAAAGACACTCACGGAATTAATGCCGTTTATGCCTGTGGCGACGATATTATTTTTACCGGCGATGCCGGTAAGGTGGTGCGCAACGGCAAAGTCATCAATCAGCTTCCCTCGCTGTGTAACTTCATTATTCAAGTGAACGGCGTCGTGTTGCAAGGAGGGCAAGATGGCGCGGTTTATAATGGCGAAACCGGCGACGTCGTTTATCAACATCATTCCCCGTTGAATTGCCAGACGGTGCTGAAACACCCTGAAGGCTCTTTTGTTTTGGTTGGCGCCTATACGGGAGAGGTGATTGTATTGCGCGTAGACGATAACGGGCGCGTGAGTTGGGAGAAGAATATCCAGGCGCATAAGAACGCGATAAAAGGCATGGCGATCAATGGCGCCATACTGTTTACCGCCTGTGCGGATCACACCGTGGCCGCCCACGATTTAACGGATCTGGCCCAGCCGACATTACGCTTCGTCGGTGAACACGACATGATTGTGAACGGCTGCGTCGCGTTGGACAACGGTTTCGCCTCCATCAGCCGCGACAAAACATTGCGGTTGTGGAGCCTCACGGGCGAGCAGCAGATTATCGATTCACCGCACCAAAACTCGATTAAATGCATCAGCTATGCGCCAGAATATCATTTGATTATGTCAGGCGACTATCGGGGAACCGTTGCTGTATACGATCTCACGCAACAGCGCTGGGTCATGGTGAAGAAGGTTTCCACCGCCGGTATTTCCTGCCTTGTTTTTGATGCCGCCAACGGTCGTTTCATCGCTGGCAGTTACCTGGGTGAATTGCATTTCATCCACGCGGCGGCATGCAGCCGCGCGGGGGGGAAACATGCGGCCTATGCATGACATCAATCAGCTGTCCGATCGTGAGGCGATGGGGATGGAGCCCTATTTCTATGCTTCCGAGCTGGATAACCTTGATGCCGCGATGGCGTCGTTATCCCGCTGCGCCGTCAGCGATCTGGCCGGCATCGTTGAAGATGAACACCGGCCGCTAACGGTGCGCTATGCCGCCGGTTCATTGCTGGCATTGCACGGTGATCCGCGCATCAACACTCTGGCTCCCGCGATGGTTGCGCTGTGCGAAGCGGACGTGGTGCTAGGGCGCGATGTGGAGCAGGTCGATGGGATATGGCAAGAATATGCGGCGGTAGGCGTCAAACGGGAGTGGATTGCCAAGGAGGCGCCGGCATATCGTTGCCGGATCAAGCGGTTCAACTTGGCGAAGTATTGCGTCACGCATCAGGAATATCGCGATTTTCTGCTCGATAGCCGCTATGAAAGATTGCCCGCCGGCTGGTCGTTCGGCAAATATCCTGTCCATCTCGCCAACCATCCGGTGAATTCGTTGGCGCTGGAGGATTGCGAAGCCTACTGCCGCTGGCTGTCCGCCAAAACGCAACGTGCATTTCGTTTGCCGACGGAGGCTGAATGGGAGTATGCCGCCAGCGGTGGCGTCCGGCGAGAATTTCCCTGGGGAGAAAGCTACCGGCGCGATTGTGCCAATACGTTAGAGCTGGGGTTGCTGACTACCACGCCCGTCGGCATGTTCCCTAAGGGAAACTCGGCCTTTGGTTTGGCTGATATGGCGGGGAATGTGGAAGAGTTTACCGCGACGCCTTATCTGCCGTATCCCGGCGGCGAGGTGGTGGATGACGATCTGTTTCGGTTGGATGAGCAAACGCCTTACCGGGTCGCCCGCGGCGGCAGTTTCACCCGACACCATGACTTGGCTCGCTGTACCAGGCGGCACGGTGCGTATCCAAAAGCCATTTATGTTATGGGCTTTCGATTGGCTGAAGATATCAAGACGCCCTAAATTTCTGTACGGTCGCCGCTTCAGCACAGCAGCGGCGTGATTGCGCCGGAGAGCAAAGCATGCGTGATGGTCTGATAGCGATTCTGAGTGCCGAACTTTTCGGAGATGTTGTTCAGATGAAAGACGACGGTGCGATCGGAACAGCCGATGATTTGCGCGATTTCCCATGAGGTTTTGCCTTCACAAGCCCAGAAAAGGCATTCCTGCTCGCGTCTGGTCAGCTTGATGGTTTGTTGCTCGAGGGACTGCACCATTTTTTCATGGATATAGGGCGTTATCGCCAGGATCTCTTTGATGCAGCGCGCATAGTCGTCATGGCTGGGGTTTTCGTCGACCGCGTTGATGCTGACAATGCCCAAAGTGCTGCTCTTCCCTCTAAAAGGGATGCTGAAACCAGGCCCAATGCCAAAGCGCAAGGCGTTTTTCAATACGGCTTTGCCATCGGGGTGAGCATCTTTTAACAGCTTATACCAATGGATTGGCGTGCTGGATGTTTTCGCATAGGCCAGGATGGGATCGTAATCATGATAATTGTTTTCATCATAATGTATTCGCCATTCTTTAGGATAATTTTCAATCACTATGCGTTCCGTTTTGGTCAGTGAACGGGAAAGAAACATAGTGATGCTAAAGAATGTGAAACCACATGAGATGATTGATTTATTAATTGATTGATTTATATCATTATTGTTTTCATCTAACGAATCAAAGGCATCTTTCATTCGTCGGCTTCCTTTCATGTAAAATCAGCTAAACAATTCATTAACATTAATGTTGATTAAATGTAAAGTAAAGTTTAATTAAAGGTTAAATGTGGCGATACATTTATGGGGGTATTTTTTAATTATATTTCATACTGATAGGTTTTTTTTTCGTTTAACTATCCTGAATGGTTATTTGCTTTTGTGACTAATATCACGATTCATTACGCGTTCAATAGCAGCATTCATTACCTTTTAGCTTCGGTATCCCGGGTTTGGCTGCTTTTCTAAGGAAATAGACGAAGGCTGTCGCGGGAGTTACTGCGTTTTTGCGGGCAGACCCCATGCCTGCACCGGTAGGGTGATTGGCGCGGAAACGAGCGCTATCCACATGGGAGATGGGAGCCACGATGAGTAAAACACGGATTATGCAAGAGGCATTGAGGTGTGCGCGGCAAGCTCTGCCCGATTGCCTGCCTAACCCCCCTGTTGGCAGCGTTTTGGTTAAACAAGACCTTATCGTCGCGCAGGGGTATACCCGAGCACCGGGGTATTATCATGCCGAAGCCGATGTGTTGTCGCAGGTAGAAGGAACGCTGGAAGAATATGAGCTGTACGTCATTTTGGAGCCCTGTTCATTTCACGGGCGTACGCCGTCTTGTGCCCGGGCGATAGTCGAGCGGCGCGTCGGCAAAGTTTATGTCGGCATTCTCGATCCGCATCCGCGCAATCGTGGGGCGGGGATCGCCCTCTTGGAACAGGGGGGGATCCCGGTGGAAGTGGGGCTCCTCGCCGATCCCATTACCGCGTGGCTATCCCCTTATTTGCATCATGAGCCGGAGCCGTTCACTCAAAGCCGAGGATGCTGAACGCGTCGTCCTGCGGGTAGTAACCGAGCAGGCGGCTGGTTTCCTCCAGCGACAGCCGCTTGTAGCGGTTGTTGGAAACGCCGTGCACCACCGCGTACTGCACCCCTTCAACGCCAATGCAACGCTCCAGCAAATCGGCGGCGTCGCGGTGGCTGAGGAAGGCGCTCATGTCACGGGCGCTGAGCCGCTCGCCGGCCGCCAGCGCGGTGAAGTTGGCGATGCGCACCGACAGCGCGGAAAGCCCTTCCTGGTGCGCGAAGTAGGCGGCGATGCCTTCGCCGAACGCCTTGCTGGCGCCGTAGAGATTTTTCGGCTTCGGCGCGTCGTCCGGGCGGATCTGGTAATCCAGCGGGTAACCCTCCACCGCCTGCGCGCTGCTGGCGAACACCACGCGGCGGCAGCCGGCGTCTTTCGCCGCGCGGAAGATATTGAAGGTGCCGAGGATGTTGTTGTCCATCAGCGAGCCGCAGAAGTCTGCGTCGGGCGAGGGGTCGGCCGCCAGGTGCAGCACGGTGTCGATATTGGCGCAGGCCGCGCGGCAGGCGTCGAGATCGGCGATGTTGAAGCTGATGACTTCGTCATCGGGCCGCAGCTTGCTCAGCAGGCCGCTGTCCCTTTCCGCCAGGCGCAGCCGGTAGCGGTCGCCCACCGCCTGCCGAAACGCCGTGGCCACTCGGCCGCCGGCGCCGGTAATCAAAATCCGTCCAAATTCCGTACGTAACGTCATGATTGCTGTCGTCCCTAAGAATAGATTACGCGACGATCAGTAATAATCCCCTGCATGACGTTTGTCCAGCATTTCAATTAGAATTTCTGATGTTTTATTCCGGCAGCGGGCAGCATTCCGCAAGGGCGTCGGTCAAGAAATTCATCACCGCCCGCACGGCGGCGGTGCGCGCCAGGTCAGGGTAGGTGACCAACCACAGCTCACGCGTCGGCGCGGCGATCGGCGTGGGCAGCGGTTGCAAATCCGGGTCGCCATCGGCGACGAACGTCGGCAATACCGCGGCGCCCAGCCCCGATCGCGCGGCCTGCTGCAGTGAAAACAGGTCACTGGCCTGAAACACCACCGGGCGCCCCTGCAGCAGCTGCAGCAGCCACTGCTGGTGCGGCTGCTGCCGGTAATGATGGTCATAGGCGATAAAGCGGCGCGCCGCCTCGGGCAAGGCGGCATGCCGCGCGGCGGCGTACAGCGCGTAGCGCATCATGCCGATGCGCCGTACCAGCAGATCCGGCTGCTGCGGCCGCACCATGCGCACCGCGATGTCGGCTTCGCCGCGATCCAGCTCGGCGAGCGCCGATTCACCGGAAAGCGCCAGCGCAATGTGCGGAAAGGCGCGATGAAATTCGGCGATGCGCGGCGCAATGACATGGGCGGCAATCGACGGCGGGGCGCTGATGCGCACGCTGGCCTGGGGCGCGGCGCCGGCGCTGCGGGCATGGCGGACGATCGCCTGGCTTTGCGCGTCGATCTCGGTCGCCAGCCCGGCGATGGTCTGGCCGTCCTGGGTCAGCGGGGTGCTGCGCGGCAAACGCAGGATTAGCCGCAGCCCGAGCGCCTTTTCCAGCGCCGCCACCCGCCGCCCGACGGTGGCGTGATCGCAACCCAGCTCCCGCGCCGCCGCCGACAATGAACCGGTGCGCGCCAGCGCCACAAAGTGTTTTAAATCCTGCCAGTCGAACATCAGTGAATTCCTGCACAGTATCGATGCGATTTTAAGGAATATTCACACAGAGCGCGGCGTGATTCAATGCGTACATACTTTCCGCAAAATCGAATGATTCAGTTAGGATATCTTATGAATTTACGGCTTCAGCAACGCACCGCGCTGGTGACCGGCGCCAGCGAAGGCATCGGCGCCGGCATGGTCCGGGTTTTGGCGGCGGAAGGCGCCGCTGTGGTGGCCACCGCCCGGCGGGGCGACCGGCTGCAGGCGCTGGCGGATGAGATTGAACGGCGGGGCGACCCGCGGCCGCGGGTGATTGCCGCGGACGTTACCGACGCCCGGGCGTTGGCCGAGATGGCGGCGCAGGCGGGGCCGATCGATATTTTGATCAACGCGGTCGGCGCTTTCCGCCCAACCGCGCTGGACGAGGGCGATCGGGGCTGGGACGACGCCTTCGCCCTGAACTTTACCCCGGCCCGGCGGTTGACGCAGGCGTTGCTGCCGGGCATGCAGGCGCGGGGCTGGGGGCGGGTGATCAACATCAGCGGTTCGATGGAGCCGCGCAGCCTCAGCGCCGCCAGCGCGGCCAAGGGCGCGCTGCACCTGTGGGCCAAGGGGCTGGCGTGCGAGGTGGCGGCGCAGGGCGTGACCGTCAACACGCTGCAGCCCGGGCGCATCAACAGCGAGCAGATCCGCGAGCGGCTATACCCGACCGAAGCGGCGCGCCAGGCGTATATCGCGCAGCATATTCCGATCGGCTATTTCGGCGAGCCGGAAGACATGGCCCATCTGGCGGCGTTTCTTTGTTCCCCGCTCGCGCGATATATCACCGGCGCGGTGATCCCGGTAGACGGCGGCCTGCATTATTTCGCCCACTGAGGCGGTTTTGCCCGCCGGATCACAGTTCGGCAATTTGCCGGCGCAAAGCCTTGCTCCGGCAAAATCTCGGGTGTTAACGTCATGACTCAGCCGCTTTAGGGTTGTCACTGCTCCGGCAGGCAAAACCTAAACCTCGCGTTTCTATTCCCTTCGGGAAAGAGACCGCGAGGTTTAGGTTTTTTTTTGCGCCGAATTCCGCCGCAGCGATTGGCCATCGTCGGGCTGGGGAGCGACAGAACGCGAATGCTAAGGATAACCGTATGAAATATGACTCATTAGCCAGTGAGATTTTGGCCGGCGTCGGTGGCCGCGACAACGTAAAGAGCCTGGTGCACTGCGCCACTCGCCTGCGCTTCAAGCTGCGCGACGGCGGCCGCGCCGATACCGCCGCGCTGAAAAAAAATCCCGGCGTCATCATGGTGGTGGAGAGCGGCGGCCAGTATCAGGTGGTGGTGGGCAACCACGTGGCGGAGGTGTATCGCGCGGTCAACCGGGCCGGCGGCTTCGGTGAAGGCGCGGCGGGCGGCGATGGCGCGGACGACAAGCCGGACAACCTGCTCAGCCGGTTTATCGACGTGGTTTCCGGCATCTTTACGCCGCTGCTGGGGGTGATGGCCGCTTCGGGGGTGCTGAAGGGCGCCCTGGCGCTGGGCCTGGCCTGCGGCTGGCTGCTGGAGAGCGGCGGCACCTTCAAAACGCTGTTCGCCGCCAGCGATTCGCTGTTCTATTTCTTTCCGATCATGCTCGGTTACACCGCCGGGAAAAAATTCGGCGGCAACCCGTTCGTCACCATGGCGATCGGCGGCGCGCTGACGCATCCGCTGATGATGGCGGCGTTCGACGCGGCGCAGCAGCCGGGCGCGGCGCGCGAATATTTCCTCGGCATTCCGCTGACCTTTATCAACTACAGCTCGTCGGTGATCCCGATCATTTTCGCCGCCTGGGTCTCCTGCCGGCTGGAGCCGTGGTGCAACCGGGTTGTCCACAGCGCGCTGCGCAATTTCATCACCCCGCTGCTGTGCCTGGCGATCACCGTGCCGCTGACCTTCCTGCTGATCGGCCCGGCGGCGACCTGGCTGAGCCACCTGCTGGCCAACGGTTATCAAAGCATCTACGCCTTTAACCCGATCGTCGCCGGCGCTTTTATGGGGGCGATGTGGCAGGTGTGCGTGATCTTCGGCCTGCACTGGGGGCTGGTGCCGCTGATGATCAACAACCTGAGCGTGCTGGGGCGCGACACCCTGGCGCCGCTGCTGCTGCCGGCGGTGATGGGGCAGGTGGGGGCCACGCTGGGCGTGATGCTGCGCACCCGCGACGCCAAACTGCGGGCGCTGTCCGGCTCGGCCATCGGCGCCGGTATTTTCGGCATCACCGAACCGGCGGTCTACGGCGTCACCCTGCCGAACAAGCGGCCGTTTATCTTCGGCTGCGTCGGCGGCGCGCTGGGCGGCGCGGTGATCGGCTATTTCCACACCGCGACCTACTCCTTCGGGCTGGTGAGCGTTTTCACCTTTGCGCAAATCATTCCCGCCGGCGGCTTCGACGCCACGGTATGGGGCGCGATCGGCGGCACGCTGCTGTCGTTCTGCTTCGCCGCGCTGGCCAGCTACCTGTTCGGCGTCACCCCGGCCGAGGCAGCGACGGCGGAAGCGGCGGCGGCCGCGCCGCTCAACCGCAAAGAACAGATCCTCAGCCCGATCGCCGGCGAGCTCCTGCCGCTGGAGCAGGTCAATGACGCCACCTTCGCCAGCGGCCTGCTGGGAAAAGGGGTGGCGATAGCGCCGCAGCAGGGGCGGGTGGTGGCGCCGGTGGCCGGCCGCGTGGCGTCGCTGTTTAAAACCCGGCACGCCATCGGCATCGAGTCGGACGACGGCGCGGAGATTCTCATCCACGTCGGCATCGATACCGTGCGGCTCGACGGGCTGCATTTTACCGCCCACGTGCAGGAGGGCGATCGGATCGCGCCGGGCGATCTGCTGATTGAGTTCGACCAGGCGGCGATCCGCGCCGCCGGCTATGACACCACCACGCCGATCATCATCAGCAACAGCGATGATTACGTCGACGTGCTGACCAGCGGCCAGTCTCCGGTGCGGGAACAGGCGCCGCTGCTGACTTTATTACGTTAACTGAGGAGCAAGCGATGAACGGCAAATTTCCGCAAGATTTTCTGTGGGGCGGCGCGGTAGCGGCCAATCAGGTGGAAGGCGCTTATCTGACCGACGGCAAAGGCCTATCGACGTCCGATCTGCAGCCGCAGGGCATCTTCGGCGCCATCACCCCGCGCAAACCGGGCGACAGCGGCATCAAGGACGTGGCGATCGATTTTTACCATCGTTATCCGCAAGACATCGCCCTGTTCGCCGAAATGGGCTTTAAATGCCTGCGCACCTCGATCGCCTGGGCGCGCATTTTCCCGCAGGGCGACGAGGAAACGCCGAATGAGGCCGGGCTGGCGTTTTACGATCGGCTGTTCGACGAGATGGCGAAATACGGCATTCAGCCGCTTATCACCCTGTCGCATTATGAAATGCCCTATGGCCTGACGCAGAAATACGGCGGCTGGGGCAGCCGCGCGACCATCGGCTTCTTCGAGCGTTACGCGCGCACCGTATTCGAACGCTACAAGCATAAGGTCAAACACTGGCTGACCTTCAACGAAATCAACATGTCGCTGCACGCGCCCTTTACCGGCGTCGGCCTGCCGGAAGACAGCGACAGGGGCGCCATCTATCAGGCGATCCACCATCAGCTGGTGGCCAGCGCCAAGGCGGTGAAAGCCTGTCACCAGTTAGTGCCGGGCGGCAAAATCGGCAATATGCTGCTGGGCGGCATTTTGTATCCGCTGAGCTGCCGGCCGGAAGACCTGCTGGAAACCCAGCGCCAGAACCGCGACTGGCTGTTCTTCGGCGACGTGCAGGCGCGCGGCGCTTATCCGGCCTATATGCGGCGCTTCTTCCGCGAGCACGGCATTCAGCTCGAAATCACCGCCGAGGATCGGCAGGCGCTGCGCGAAACCATCGATTTTATCTCCTTCAGCTATTACATGAGCGGCTGCGTCACCACCGACGCGGCGCAGAACCGGACCGCCCGCGCCAATATTCTCAACATGGTGCCGAACCCGCACCTGGCCAGCTCGGAATGGGGTTGGCAGATAGACCCCGTCGGCCTGCGCTACCTGCTCAACCTGCTGTATGACCGCTACCAGAAGCCGCTGTTTATCGTCGAGAACGGCCTGGGCGCCAAGGATCGCGTCGAGGCCGACGGCAGCATCGACGACGGCTACCGCATCGAGTATCTCAACGACCACCTGGTGCAGGTGGCCGAGGCGATCGACGACGGGGTGGAGGTGATGGGCTACACCAGCTGGGGGCCGATCGATCTGGTCAGCGCCTCGAAGGCCGAAATGTCGAAGCGCTACGGCTTTATTTACGTCGACCGCGACGATGCCGGCAACGGCAGCCTGGAGCGCAAGCGTAAAAAGAGCTTCTACTGGTATCGCGATGTGATCCACAGCAACGGCAACTGCCTGAAACCGAAAGGCTAACCGCCATTAGCCCGCCCGGCGGCGATCGCCGGGCAAGCCTTCTAGGCCGCGTCGTTTTCCCGGTAGCGCCGGCGGGCGTGCTCGAACCAGCTGGCCGGCACGTTGTGCGGCGGCCGCTGCAGCCTGGCCAGCCCCTGCTCGACGATATGGCTGGCCTGGCGCCACAGCGTCGGGTCGCCTTCGGTCAACACCTCCAGCAGCCGCTGTTTTTCGATCAGATAGGTCTGGGCGAAGTGGCTGTCGTACTCCAGCAGCGAGCGGGTGTTGTCGATCAGGTCCGCCAGCTTGATGGTTTTGGCCTGCGGCGAGGCGCCGGCGCTGTGGCGGCGATCGCGGTTCTTGCGTTCGAAGCGGTTGCCGTCGCCGGCATGGCTGACGTTGGTCAGCATCGCCACCAGTTCCGCCACCTTCGGCCCGAAGTGGCTTTCGATATCGCCGAGGGTGGTGGGGGTGTCTTCCACCGTGTCGTGCAGCCAGGCGGCGGCCAGCATCTCTTCGGTGTGCGGCACGCTGCTGACGATTTCCATCACCGCCTGCGGATGAACGATGTAGGGCGCATTGGTGTATTTGCGGCGCTGATCGATCGCCGCATGCGCCTTGGTGGCGTAGCGGCGCGCGCGTTCTGCAAGCGTGGTTGTCATATCCTTTCCCTCCGCACAGCACCCTGCTGTGGCATCCTCTGCATCTAAAAAATGTAGCACACCGTGCAAAAAATAGCTTGCGATTACATCGTGCACTATCTATATTCGCATCATGAAAAGCAAAAACGCCGAACAACCCAACGCGAAAAATACGCTGCTGCTCGATCAGCAGCTGTGTTTTGCCCTGTACTCCGCCAATCTGGCGTTGCACAAGGTGTATCGCAAGTTGCTGAACCAGCTCGACCTCACCTATCCGCAGTATCTGGCGATGCTGGTGCTGTGGGAACGGGATGAAATCACGGTATCGGATATCGGCGAGCGGCTGTTCCTCGATTCCGCCACCCTGACGCCGCTGCTGAAACGGCTGGAGAGCGCCGGGCTGCTGGTGCGCTATCGCGCCACCGCCGATGAGCGGCAGGTGATCATCGCGCTGACCGAAGCCGGCCGCGCGCTGCGTGAAAAGGCGCAGGCGGTGCCCGAGGCGGTGATGTGCGCCACCGACTGCAGCCTGGACGAGATAGTCACGCTCAAACGGCAGCTGGAAAAACTGCGCGGCAGCCTGATCGACCAGGTTTGACCCCCGGCCGCCGGACGCAAGATCGGCGCCGGTGGTCTACACTGAAGTAAGCGTCAAATATAAGTAGTGCGCGATTTAATCGTGAAAGATAAACCCGTGGCGGGTTTCGTTTTGCTGAAGCCGACGTCACGTCCCCCAACCAGCAAGAAGGAATGAATGATGTCTATTGAGAAAGTTGTTTACCGCGCTCACGCCACGGCAACCGGTGGCCGCGACGGCCGTGCGACCTCATCCGACGGCGTGTTGGACGTGAAACTGGGCGTGCCGAAAGAGATGGGCGGCGCCGGCGGCGACGTCACCAACCCCGAGCAGCTGTTTGCCGCCGGCTATTCGGCCTGCTTCCTCGGCGCGCTGAAGTTTGTCGCGGCGAAAGAAAAGGTCAAGATCCCGGCCGAAGCCAAAATCGACGGCACCGTCGGCATCGGTGAAATCCCTAACGGGTTCGGCATCGAAGTGCAGCTGGACATCAGCCTGCCGGGCATCGAACGCAGCGTGGCGGAAGAGCTGGTGAAAAAGGCCCACGTGGTCTGCCCTTATTCCAACGCCACCCGCGGCAATATTGACGTAACGCTCAACGTGAAATAACGTTTTTGCCCATAATGGAGGGATATCCCTCCATTTTCTTTGCGCTTTCGCCTCCGCTCAGTTCACAAAAAATGGCAAAAAATGCCCATTTTGTGAGAATTCTCTTGATTATTACCCCCAAAATAACGCTTATTGCCGTTCGGCTGAACCAGCGGCCGCAATAAATGTCTGACAGATTCAGAACTGCTACACCGTCCCCGGAGCCACCGCGTTACATGAACAAAGTGAAATCGCTATCGCAGCAGAATTTATCGTTATTGTTAGCGATCTATATCGGCATCTTTTTGAACCTTTCCGTTTTTTATCGTCGTTTCGATTCATTTGCGCACGGCATTCAAGGGATTAAGGTTATTTCAGCGGTGACTGAGGTTATCGCCATCGTGCTATTTACCTTCTTCATCATGCGGCTGGTGTCGCTGGGCGGCCGGCTGTTTTATCGCGTCGTCGCCTCGCTGCTGGTGCTGATTTCGGTCGCCGCCAGCTATTACATGACGTTCTTCAACGTGGTGATCGGCTACGGCATCGTGGTGTCGGTGATGACCACCGATATCGATCTCTCCAAAGAGGTCATCGGCCTGCATTTCTTCCTGTGGATGGGGGTGGTCAGCGCCTTGCCGCTGCTGTGCATCTGGAAGAACAGCCTGCGTTACACGCTGATCGAACAGCTGAAAACCCCCGGCCATCGGGTGAAGCCGCTGCTGGTGCTGGTGGCGGTCGTGGCGCTGGTCTGGCTGCCGCTGCGCATGCTGGATAAAGAACAGAGCGCGCAGGAAAAAATCACCAACATCGATCTGCCGAGCTATGGCGGGGTGGTGGCGCACTCTTATCTGCCGTCCAACTGGCTGTCGGCGCTGGGGCTGTTCGCCTACACCCGTTACGACGAGAGCCAGGATCAGGCCAATATGTTCGATCCGGGCCAGAACTTCACCTATGTGCCGCCGGCGGATATCGACGACACCTACGTGGTGTTTATCATCGGCGAGACCACCCGTTGGGACCACATGGGGATCCTCGGCTATGACCGCGACACCACGCCGCGGCTGTCGAAAGAGAAGAACCTGGTGGCGTTCCGCGGCGAGTCCTGCGATACCGCCACCAAGCTGTCGCTGCGCTGCATGTTCGTGCGCGAGGGCGGCACCGCCGACAACCCGCAGCGCACGCTGAAAGAGCAAAACGTGTTTGCGGTGATGAAAGACCTGGGCTTTACCTCTGAATTGTTCGCCATGCAGAGCGAGGTGTGGTTCTACAACAACACCGAAGTGGACAACTATTCGTTCCGCGAGATGATCGCCTCCGAGAAGCGCAACGACGGTAAATCCGTCGACGATATGCTGCTGGTGGACGAAATGAAGGAGTCGCTGGCGCGCTACCCGCGCGGCAAGCATCTGGTGGTCCTGCATACCAAAGGCTCGCATTATCTGTACTCCCAGCGCTACCCGCGCAGCTATGCGCGCTATCAGCCGGAGTGCATGGGGGTGGATGACTTCTGCTCCAAGGAGCAGCTGGTTAACGCTTTCGATAACTCGGTGCTGTACACCGATAGCTTTATCGCCAACGTGATCGATCAGGTGCGCGACAAAAAGGCGATAGTGTTCTATTCGTCCGACCACGGCGAATCGATCGGCGAGAACTCGCACCTGCACGGCACGCCGCGCGAAATGGCGCCGCCCGAGCAGTTCCGCGTGCCGATGATGGTGTGGGCCTCGGACAAGTTCCTCGAGGATCCGCAGCATCTCAGCGCCTTCGAGCAGCTGCAGGCGCAGCAGCGCATCGGCAAGACCCATCGCCACGTTGAGCTGTTCGACACCATTCTCGGCTGCCTCGGCTATAGCTCGCCGGACGGCGGCATCGTGGATAAAAACAACTGGTGCCATATTCCGCAGGACAAAGCGGCGCCGGCCAAGCTGTAATTTTCTGCCCGCCGGGCGTAACCTGTGCCCGGCGATTCACGCGAATACCTTCCCGCCATCAATTAATCCGGCGCGCGCATGCGGTATACTTGCGCACTTTCCCCCTCACACCGGAGATCCCATGACCCTGCGCGTGGCGTTTATCGACGATCATGACATTGTGCGTTCGGGCTTTGTGCAGTTGCTGTCGCTGGAAGCGGACATTCAGGTGGTGGGCGAGTTCAGCAGCGCGGCGCAGGCGCGCGCCGGCCTGCCCGGGCTGGAAGCGGAGATCTGCGTCTGCGATATTTCGATGCCGGACGGCAGCGGGCTGGATCTGCTGGCGGACATTCCCTCCGGCATCCGCGTGGTGATGCTGTCGATGCACGACAACCCGGCGCTGGTGGAGATGGCGCTGGAGCGCGGCGCCAGCGGTTTCCTTTCCAAACGCTGCAAGCCGGAAGATCTGATCACCGCGGTGCGCACCGTCGCCGGCGGCGGCGTGTACCTGATGCCGGAAATCGCCCAGCAGTTGGCGCGGGTGAAGGTGGATCCGCTGACCCGCCGCGAGCGCGAGGTCGCGCTGCTGCTGGCGCAGGGCCGGGAAGTGCGGGAAATAGCCGCCGCGCTGGGGCTGTCGCCGAAGACGGTGCACGTGCACCGCGCCAACCTGTTCGCCAAGCTGGGCATCAGCAACAACGTCGAGCTGGCGAAGCGGATGCTTAACCTGTGATGCAGCGGCTGTTCACCCAGCTGGCGCTGTTCTTCATCTACGGCACCAGCGCGTTTTGCCTGTGGGGCATCGGCACCGCGCTGATCGACCCGCCATGGCAGGCGCTGCTGCTGTTCCCGTTCGGCCTGCGGATGGGCATTTTGCTGCAAAGCCCGCACCGTTTCTGGCCCGGCATTCTGCTGGCCGACCTGCTGCTGATGGCGCTGCTGGCGGATCAGTTCGGCTATGGGCCGGCGCTGTGGGCTTCGATGGCGGTGCTGGCGCTGACGGTGTTGCTCAGCCTGCTGGCTTCCCCCTGGCTGCTGCGCCACCAACAGAGCGACAGCGAATGGCGCTGGCCCTTGCTGCAGGGGGCGGTGGTGGCGGTGGCGGCCGCCCTGCAGGCGCTGGTGTGGCAGCTGGTGAGCGGCGACGGCGCGCGGGTGCTGCTGCTCGGTTTGGCGGGCGGTTTCACCCTGGCGCCGACCTGCCTGCTGTTGTGGCACTATCTGGCGCGCCAGATTTGGGTGCCGCTGGAGCCGGGCCTGATCCACAAACCGGTAACGCTGCGGCTGCGCCATCTGGCCAGCTATTTGCTGCTGTTCGCGCTCAGCATCTGGCTGCAGCAGCAGGTGAACGTCGCCGAGCTGCGCCGCTTCGCGCCTTTCTGCCTGGCAATCCCGATCCTGTTCATGTCCTACCGCTACGGTTGGCAGGGGGCGCTGCTGGCGACCCTGCTCAACGGCGTGGCGCTGGTGGCCAACGAGCCGCCGCAGCCGGATTCGCATCGCGATCTGCTGCTTTCGCTGCTGGCCCAGAGCCTGACCGGCCTGCTGCTCGGCGCCGGCATCCAGCGGCAGCGCGAACTGAACCAGCAGCTGCGGCTGCGGCTGCGGCTGGCGGAGAACCGCCAGCTGGCGCGAGCGCTGGTGACGGCGGAGGAACGAACCCGCCGCGAGGTGGCGCGCGAACTGCACGATGAGGTTGGCCAGACCATCACGGTGATCCGCACCCAGGCCAGCATTGTCAAACGCCTGGCGCCTGAGCCGCGGGTGGTCGGCTGCGCCGAGGCCATCGACGCGCTGGCGCTGCGGGTGTACGACGGCGTGCATGACGTGCTGACCCAGCTGTGGCCGGCGGCGTTGAATAATCTGCCGCTGTCGGCGGCGGTGGCGGCGATGCTGCGCGAATCGCTGCCGCAGGACGCCTCGCTGACGAGCAGCATGCAGTGGCAGGTACCGGACGAGCTGCTGGATGAAACGCTGAAGATCACGCTGTACCGGGTGTGTCAGGAGGGGATCACCAACGTCTGTCGGCACGCCGGCGCCAGCCGGGTTGAGCTGGAGGCGCGGTTGCATAAGCGCAAGGACCGGCCGCCGGAGATAGCCTTGAGCATTCGCGACAACGGCGTGGGCATCGATCTGGCCAGCCATGAGCCGGGTTACGGCCTGCGCGGCATGCGGGAACGCATCAGCGCGCTGGGCGGCAGCCTGCGGCTGACCTCCGGGCAGGGCGCCTGTTTGACTGTGATCTTGCCCACAGTTTCGCCGGCAGAAGGGCAAAACTAGGAAAAACTCCTAGCGGCGGCGGGAATCCGGCGTAAGCCATTCGCGCGTGCGCGCCGCATGATAGCGGCACTTTTCTCATTCTCTGAGGTTTCACATGTGGTCTTTCCTTAAAAGCCGCCCGGATGCGCCGCAGGTCACCGATCAACGGCAGATCGACGCCAGCTACAAATACTGGCGTATCCAACTGATGTGGACGATGTACATCGGCTATGCCGCGTTTTACTTCACGCGCAAAAGCTTCAACTTCATCATGCCGGCGATGCTGAGCGATCTGGGCCTGACGATGTCCGACGTCGGCATCCTCGGCACGCTGTTCTACATCACCTACGGCTGCTCGAAGTTCATCTCCGGCATGATCAGCGACCGCTCCAACCCGCGCTATTTCATGGGGCTGGGCCTGATCATGACCGGGGTGCTGAATATCTTCTTCGGCCTCAGTTCGTCGCTGCTGATGCTGGGCACGCTGTGGATCCTCAACGCCTTCTTCCAGGGCTGGGGCTGGCCGCCGTGCTCCAAAATTCTCACCAGCTGGTATTCGCGCTCCGAACGCGGCGGCTGGTGGGCCGTCTGGAACACCTCGCACAACTTTGGCGGCGCGCTGATCCCGCTGCTGGTGGGCTTTATCTCGCTGCATTTCAGCTGGCGCTACGGCATGATCATTCCGGGCATCATCGGCGTGGCGCTGGGCCTGCTGATGTGCTGGCGCCTGCGCGACAAGCCGTCCACCATGGGGTTGCCGAGCGTCGGCAAATGGCGCAACGACGCCATGGAGCTGGTGCAGGAATCTGAAGGCCAGGGGCTGACCAATCGCGAAATCATCAAACGCTACGTGCTGACCAACAAATACATCTGGCTGCTGGCGGTGTCCTACGTGCTGGTGTACATCGTGCGCACCGCGATCAACGACTGGGGCAACCTGTACCTGACGCAGGAGAAAGGCTATTCGCTGATGACCGCCAACTCGGCGATCTCGCTGTTTGAGGTGGGCGGCTTTATCGGCTCGCTGGTGGCCGGCTGGGGCTCCGACAAACTGTTCCGCGGCAACCGCGGCCCGATGAACCTGATCTTCGCCATCGGCATCTTCCTGTCGGTCGCGGCGCTGTGGATCATGCCGGGCTTCAGCTATCTGCTGCAGGCCGCGTGCTTCTTCGCCATCGGCTTCTTCATCTTCGGGCCGCAGATGCTGATCGGCATGGCGGCGGCGGAGTGTTCGCACAAGGATGCGGCCGGGGCGGCCACCGGTTTTGTCGGCCTGTTCGCTTACCTGGGCGCGGCGCTGTCCGGCTATCCGATCGCCCGGGTGATGGAAATCTGGCACTGGAACGGTTTCTTCGTGGTGATCTCCATCGCCGCCTGCCTGTCGGCGCTGTTCCTGCTGCCGTTCCTGCGCGCGCAGTCACCGGCGTTGAAGCCCGCCAAGGCCTGAGTGAAATGCGCCGCACCGCACCCGGTGCGGCGCATTATGGCGCTTTTATCAGCACTTGAAACGGCGGGGCAAAAAAGTGATTGACGCCTATAACCGCCAGCAGTAAGATGCGCCCCGCATCGGCGAGTAGCGCAGCTTGGTAGCGCAACTGGTTTGGGACCAGTGGGTCGGAGGTTCGAATCCTCTCTCGCCGACCACCATTCGAAAAACCTGCTTTTAAAGCAGGTTTTTTTTCGCCCGCAGTTTATGAGGATGAGAACCTCCGAAGGAGGTTTGAGCCGAGCGCAGCGAGACCACGTTGCTTTAGCGACGGCCCGCAGGGCAAGCATCGCAGATGCGCATCATCCTCTCTCGCCGACCACCATTCGAAAAACCTGCTTTTTAAAGCAGGTTTTTTTCGCCCGCAGATTGCGTTTGCCTCATTCCTCCTGGAAATCGCCCCCTTGTTGAAATATATTTATCCTTCCTCATTAATGAATTCACTTTCCTTATTTATCCTGCCTTCTTATTTTTATATTTAAATAAATTCATTGTTGAACAATAAAACCCGGTTGATGGCGCTCTTGTTTTAACCGAGCTTTTATCTATAGTCTGAGTACACGAAACGGGAATGATTAATTTCCGTGGCGTGGAAAAACGAACGGTCATTTATTCACTTTAATCTTGCCGGATTATTGCGGGATTATTTTATCCGGCAGTGAGCGGCGATGATTAAAGCTTTTACGTTTATCCTCTCGGAATAAAGGAATCAGTTATGCGCAAACTTAATAAACCGCTGTTGGCGTTGCTGATCGGCAGCACGCTGTGTTCTGCGGCGCAGGCCGCCGCGCCGGGCAAGCCGACGCTGGCCTGGGGCAACACCAAGTTCGCCATCGTGGAAGTCGATCAGGCCGCCACCGCCTATAACAATTTGGTGAAGGTAAAAAACGCCGCCGACGTTTCTGTTTCATGGAATTTATGGAATGGCGATACCGGCACCACGGCAAAAGTATTATTGAACGGCAAGGAAGTGTGGAGCGGCGCCTCGACCGGCGCTTCCGGCACGGCTAATTTCAAGGTCAATAAAGGCGGGCGCTATCAAATGCAGGTGGCGTTATGCAATGCCGAGGGGTGCACCGCCAGCGACGCGACCGAAATTGTGGTGGCCGATACCGACGGCAGTCATTTGGCGCCGTTAAAAGAGCCGCTGCTGGAAAAGAATAAGCCTTACAAGCAGGACTCCGGCAAGGTCGTCGGCGCGTATTTCGTCGAATGGGGCGTGTACGGCCGTAATTTCACCGTCGATAAGATCCCGGCGCAGAACCTGACTCATCTGCTGTACGGCTTCATCCCGATCTGCGGCGGCGACGGCATCAACGACAGCCTGAAAGAGATCGAAGGCAGCTTCCAGGCGCTGCAGCGTTCCTGCCAGGGCCGTGAGGACTTCAAGGTCTCCATCCACGATCCGTTCGCCGCGCTGCAGAAAGGCCAGAAGGGCGTCACCGCCTGGGATGACCCCTACAAAGGCAACTTCGGCCAGCTGATGGCGCTGAAACAGGCGCGCCCCGAGCTGAAAATCCTGCCGTCGATCGGCGGCTGGACCCTGTCCGATCCGTTCTTCTTTATGGGCGACAAGGTGAAGCGCGACCGTTTTGTCGGCTCGGTGAAAGAGTTCCTGCAGACCTGGAAGTTCTTTGACGGCGTGGACGTCGACTGGGAATTCCCGGGCGGGCAGGGCGCCAACCCGAAACTGGGCAGCGCGCAGGACGGGGAAACCTATGTGCTGCTGATGAAAGAGCTGCGGACCATGCTGGACCAGCTGTCGGTGGAAACCGGCCGCAAATATGAGCTGACCTCCGCCATCAGCGCCGGCAAGGACAAGATCGACAAGGTGGACTACAACAGCGCGCAAAACTCGATGGACCACATCTTCCTGATGAGCTACGACTTCTATGGCGCCTTCGATCTGAAGAACCTCGGGCACCAAACCGCGCTGAAAGCGCCGTCCTGGAAGCCGGACACCGCCTATACCACGGTTAACGGCGTCAACGCGCTGCTGGCGCAGGGCGTGAAGCCGGGCAAAATCGTGGTCGGCACCGCCATGTACGGCCGCGGCTGGACCGGCGTGAACGGCTACCAGAACAACATTCCGTTCACCGGCAGCGCCACCGGGCCGGTCAAGGGCACCTGGGAAAACGGCATCGTCGATTACCGCCAAATCGCCAACGAATTTATGAGCGGCGAATGGCAGTACAGCTACGACGCCGCCGCGGAAGCGCCGTACGTGTTCAAGCCGTCCACCGGCGATCTGATCACCTTCGACGATGCGCGTTCGGTGCAGGCGAAGGGCAAGTATGTGTTGGACAAGCAGCTGGGCGGCCTGTTCTCCTGGGAAATCGACGCCGACAACGGTGATATTCTCAACAATATGAACGTCAGCCTGGGCAACGGCGCCGGCGTTCAATAATCGGTTGCAGCACCTTGCCGGGGGATATCCTTTTGCCCCCGGCTTTTTCGCCGAAGAAAGTTCTTTCACGTCACACAGATTGTGGCGGGGCCTCGATCAAAAACCGTCCAACCGCCTCACTCTTTTGGGTGATGGGTCAGCATTTCCTCCTGTTTTTAACGCCGATCACAAAAATAACCGTTCAGATATTCATCATTCAGCAACAAACTTTTTTAGTTTTTTAACGGAGTTAAAAACCAGTAACTTGTTGTGACTTAGACCATTGAACTAAAAATGACCGCTTAGCATAAATTTTAATGCTGCAACTGTTAAAAAAAGGTTTTTTTTATGTTTGTTTGCTGTTTCTCACAGTCTGCGTAAATCCCCACTGGTTATATTGACGACACCCCAAACAGTTGGCAATTTGGTAGCCTCAGGGGCAAGAGCGAGAGCAGTTTGAGTGAATTCCACGCGCTCAGACGTCCCCGCTGCGATGCGTTCCATCCGGCGTTCTCGCGCCATTGCTCCTTCTGCCTTCGGGCGCCCGACTGCACAGGCCGCGCAATAAAAAATATAGGGTTCTGGCAGTCACTACCCATGGCTTTCCAGCCGCTGGGTATACACACATCACATCACACAATGGAGCACTAACGATGACAAGTTCCTTGGGTAAATCAGGGATTCTGAAATTCGGCATCGGGCTGGTCGCACTGACCGTCGCGGCCAGCGTACAGGCCAAAACCTTGGTCTACTGTTCTGAAGGTTCCCCGGAAGGGTTCAACCCCCAGCTGTTCACCTCGGGCACCACCTACGACGCCAGCTCGGTACCGATCTACAACCGCCTGGTCGAATTCAAAGTCGGCACCACCGAACTGCAGCCGGGCCTGGCTGAGAAATGGGACGTCAGCGAAGACGGCAAAACCTACACCTTCCACCTGCGCAAAGGCGTGAAGTGGCAGAGCAGCAAAAACTTCAAACCGACCCGCGACTTCAACGCCGACGACGTGGTGTTCTCCTTCGAGCGTCAGCTGGACGCGAATAACGCCTACCACAAAGTGTCCGGCGGCAGCTACGAGTACTTCGAAGGCATGGACATGCCGAAGCTGATCTCGAAAATCGAGAAGGTGGACGACAACACCGTGCGCTTCGTGCTGACCCGTCCGGAGGCGCCGTTCCTGGCCGACCTGGGCATGGACTTCGCCTCTATCCTGTCCGCCGAATACGCCGACGCGATGATGAAGGCCGGCACGCCGGAGAAGGTGGACCTGAACCCGATCGGCACCGGTCCGTTCCAGCTGCTGCAATACCAGAAAGACTCCAAGATCCTCTACAAGGCGTTTGACGGTTTCTGGGGCACCAAGCCGAAGATCGACCGCCTGGTGTTCTCCATCACGCCGGACGCCTCGGTGCGTTACGCCAAGCTGCAGAAAAACGAATGTCAGGTGATGCCGTACCCGAACCCGGCCGATATCGCCCGCATGAAGCAGGACAAAACCATCAACCTGATGGAACAGCCGGGGCTGAACGTGGGTTATCTGTCGTTCAACGTCGAGAAAAAACCGCTGGATAACCTGAAGGTGCGCCAGGCGTTGACCATGGCGGTCAACAAGCAGGCGATCATCGACGCGGTGTATCAGGGGGCGGGCCAGGCGGCCAAAAACCTGATCCCGCCGACCATGTGGGGCTATAACGACGCGGTGCAGGATTACGCTTACGATCCGGCCAAGGCCAAAGAACTGCTGAAAGAAGCGGGCATGGCCGACGGTTTCAGCATCGACCTGTGGGCGATGCCGGTACAGCGTCCCTACAACCCGAACGCTCGCCGCATGGCGGAAATGATCCAGAACGATTGGGCCAAGATCGGCGTGAAGGCTAAAATCGTGACCTATGAGTGGGGTGAATACCTCAAGCGCGCCAAGGCGGGCGAACATCAGACGGTGATGATGGGCTGGACCGGCGACAACGGGGATCCGGATAACTTCTTCGCCACGCTGTTCAGCTGCGCCGCGGCGAAAGACGGCTCCAACTATTCCCGCTGGTGCTACAAGCCGTTCGAGGATCTGATCCAACCGGCGCGCGCCGAATCCAACCACGACAAACGCATCGAACTGTACAAGCAGGCTCAGGTGGTGATGCACGATCAGGCTCCGGCGCTGATTGTCGCTCACTCCACCGTGTACGAACCTGTTCGTAAGGAAGTGAAGGGCTACGTCGTGGATCCGCTTGGTAAGCATCACTTTGAGAATGTCTCTTTAGACTGATTCTGACCGTTAAACCGGAGACGCACGAATGGACTTGCAGGGGCGCAACAGGTTGCGCCCCTGCTGGCCAGTCTCCGGCGTATGGCACCAGGATTGTTCATAGTGTGTGAGCTTTAATAAGCCTGGCGGACGATGAGCTGCCGGGCATTGATACAGAGAGTTCGGGATATGTTGCAGTTCATACTCCGACGTTTGGGGTTAGTTATCCCAACGTTTATCGGCATAACGTTGCTGACTTTTGCATTCGTCCATATGATCCCCGGCGACCCGGTGACCATCATGGCCGGGGAACGCGGGATCTCCGCAGAACGCCATGCGCAGTTGATGGCGGAAATGGGGCTGGACAAGCCGCTCTACCAACAGTATTTCTCCTACGTGTCCAATGTGCTGCAGGGCGATCTGGGCACCTCACTGAAAAGCCGCATCTCCGTCTGGAGCGAATTCGTTCCGCGTTTCCAGGCCACCCTGGAGCTGGGCTTTTGCGCGATGATCTTCGCCGTGCTGGTCGGCATTCCGGTCGGCGTGCTGGCGGCGGTCAAGCGGGGTTCGATATTCGATCACACCGCGGTGGGCATCTCGCTGACCGGCTATTCGATGCCGATTTTCTGGTGGGGCATGATGCTGATCATGCTGGTGTCGGTGCAGCTTAACCTGACGCCGGTGTCGGGGCGCATCAGCGACACGGTGTTCCTGGACGATACGCTGCCGCTGACCGGCTTTATGCTGATCGACACCCTGATCTGGGGCGAGCCGGGCGACTTCGCCGACGCGGTGATGCACATGATCCTGCCGGCCATCGTGCTGGGCACCATCCCGCTGGCGGTGATTGTGCGCATGACCCGCTCCTCGATGCTGGAAGTGCTGGGCGAAGACTACATTCGCACCGCGCGCGCCAAGGGCGTGAGCCGCATGCGGGTGATCGTGGTGCATGCGCTGCGCAACGCGCTGCTGCCGGTGGTGACGGTGATTGGGCTGCAGGTCGGCACCATGCTGGCCGGCGCCATTCTGACCGAAACCATCTTCTCCTGGCCGGGCCTGGGGCGCTGGCTGATCGATGCGTTGCAGCGCCGCGATTACCCGGTGGTGCAGGGCGGGGTGTTGCTGGTCGCCTGTATGATCATTCTGGTTAACCTGCTGGTAGACGTGCTCTACGGCGTGGTCAACCCGCGTATTCGCCACAAGAAATAAGGGGCGCTCTCATGTCTCAAATCACTGAGTCTGCAGTTAAAGGTGCGCCGAAGCCGATGACCCCGTTCCAGGAGTTTTGGCACTATTTCAAGCGCAATAAAGGGGCCGTGGTCGGCCTGGTGTATATCGTCATCATGCTGGTGATCGCCCTCGGCGCCGGCGTGCTGGCGCCGCACGCGCCGGCGGATCAGTTCCGCGACGCGCTGCTCAAGCCGCCGGTCTGGCAGGACGGCGGCAGCTGGCAATATATTCTCGGCACCGACGACGTGGGCCGCGACGTGCTGTCGCGCCTGATGTACGGCGCGCGGCTATCGCTGCTGGTCGGTTGCCTGGTGGTGGTGCTGTCGCTGATCATGGGCGTGATCTTCGGCCTGTTGGCCGGCTACTTCGGCGGCGTGGTGGACGCGGTTATCATGCGCGTCGTCGACATCATGCTGGCGCTGCCGAGCCTGCTGCTGGCGCTGGTGCTGGTGGCGGTATTCGGGCCGTCGATCGTCAACGCCTCGCTGGCGCTGACCTTCGTCGCCCTGCCGCACTACGTGCGCCTGACGCGCGCGGCGGTGCTGGTGGAAGTGAACCGCGACTACGTCACCGCTTCGCGGGTGGCGGGCGCCGGCGCGCTGCGCCAAATGTTCATCAATATACTGCCAAACTGCCTGGCGCCCTTGATCGTTCAGGCCTCTCTCGGTTTCTCGAACGCCATTCTGGACATGGCCGCCCTCGGCTTTCTCGGCATGGGCGCGCAGCCGCCGACGCCGGAGTGGGGCACCATGCTCTCCGACGTACTGCAGTTCGCGCAAAGCGCCTGGTGGGTGGTGACCTTCCCCGGCCTGGCGATCCTGCTGACGGTGCTGGCATTTAACCTGATGGGGGACGGCTTGCGTGACGCTCTCGACCCCAAACTCAAGCAGTAACAGAGGACGAGAGAGATGGCGTTATTGAATGTAGACAAGCTTTCGGTGCACTTCGGTGACGAAGGCACCCCGTTCCGCGCGGTAGACCGCATCAGTTACAGCGTGGATCAAGGGCAGGTGGTCGGCATTGTCGGCGAGTCCGGCTCCGGCAAGTCCGTCAGCTCGCTGGCGATCATGGGGCTGATCGATTTCCCCGGCAAGGTGATGGCCGACAAGCTGGAGTTCAACGGCCAGGACCTGCGCAAAATTTCCGAGAAGGAACGTCGCCAGCTGGTCGGCTCCGAAGTGGCGATGATCTTCCAGGACCCGATGACCAGCCTGAACCCGTGCTATACCGTCGGCTTCCAGATCATGGAGGCGCTGAAGGTGCATCAGGGCGGCAATCGCCGCACCCGCCGCCAGCGGGCCATTGACCTGCTGAACCAGGTGGGCATTCCCGATCCGGCCTCGCGGCTGGACGTTTACCCGCATCAGCTGTCCGGCGGCATGAGCCAGCGCGTGATGATCGCCATGGCGATCGCCTGCCGGCCCAAGCTGCTGATCGCCGATGAACCGACCACCGCGCTCGACGTGACCATCCAGGCGCAGATCATCGAGCTGCTGCTGGATCTGCAGCAGCGCGAAAATATGGCGCTGTTGCTGATCACTCATGACCTGGCGCTGGTCGCCGAGGCCGCGCACCACATCATCGTGATGTACGCCGGCCAGGTGGTGGAATCCGGCAAGGCGGCGGAAATTTTCCGCGCGCCGCGCCATCCTTATACCCAGGCGCTGCTGCGCGCGCTGCCGGAGTTCGCCGCCGACAAGGCGCGGCTGGCTTCGCTGCCGGGCGTGGTGCCGGGCAAATACGATCGCCCGACCGGCTGCCTGCTCAATCCGCGTTGTCCGTACGCCAATGAGCGCTGCCGTAATGAGGAGCCGGAACTGCGCAGCATTCCCGGCCGTCAGGTTAAATGTCACACACCGCTGGATGATGCGGGGAGGCCGACCGTATGAGCCAGAATCAACCTTTACTGCAGGCGATCGACCTGAAGAAGCATTACCCGGTCAAAAAGGGCATGTTCGCGCCGGAACGGCTGGTCAAGGCATTGGACGGCGTCTCCTTTACCCTGGAGCGCGGCAAGACGCTGGCGGTGGTCGGCGAGTCCGGCTGCGGCAAGTCGACCCTCGGCCGTCTGTTGACGATGATCGAAGTGCCGACCGGCGGCGAGCTGTATTATCAGGGGCAAGATCTGCTGAAGCCGGACGTCACCGCCGAGAAGCTGCGGCGGCAGAAGATCCAAATCGTGTTCCAGAATCCTTACGGATCGCTCAACCCGCGCAAGAAGGTCGGGCAGATCCTCGAGGAGCCGCTGTTGATCAACACCTCGCTGAGCGGCGCCGAACGGCGCGAGAAGGCGCTGGCGATGATGGCGAAGGTCGGCCTGAAGACCGAGCACTACGACCGCTATCCGCACATGTTCTCCGGCGGCCAGCGCCAGCGCATCGCCATCGCCCGCGGGTTGATGCTGAACCCGGACGTGGTGATCGCCGATGAGCCGGTGTCGGCGCTGGACGTCTCGGTGCGCGCGCAGGTGCTGAACCTGATGATGGACCTGCAGCAGGAGCTGGGGCTGTCTTACGTGTTCATCTCGCACGACCTGTCGGTGGTGGAGCATATCGCCGACGAAGTGATGGTGATGTACCTGGGCCGCTGCGTGGAGAAGGGCAGCAAAGACGCGATCTTCAACAACCCGCGCCACCCCTACACCCAGGCGCTGCTGTCGGCGACGCCGCGGCTGAACCCGGATATGCGCCGCGAGCGCATCAAGCTGACCGGCGAGCTGCCGAGCCCGATGAACCCGCCGCCGGGCTGTGCGTTCAACGCCCGCTGCCGTCGCGCCTTCGGCACCTGCACCCAGCTGCAGCCGCAGCTGAAGCGGTATGGCGACCAGATGGTGGCCTGTTTCGCGGTCGATCAGGACGAGCATCCCGGCGCCTGACGGCCCCGCCGATGCCCTATGCAAACGCCGGCGCGATGCCGGCGTTTTTTTTATTCGGTTTTTATCAACGGGTTATTGCCGCGACCTGGTTGATTATATTTATCTGGGCGCTGTGCCTAATCACATGCCGACGGCGGCTTATTTGAAATAAGATTTACATGGAAATAATAAGCAGGTTATTTAACTGGCGGCTCAGCAAATAAAAAAGCGCGCCGGCGGCGCGCTTCGCTTATTGCCCGATGGGGTTATTGCGGATAAGGCACCCAGTCGCCGCCGTTCAGCCGAATATAGGTCTTGTCCTGATATTTCATCACGATGGCGTTATCATTTTCAGAAATGACCGGCGTTTGCGGCAATCCCTGGGTCAACGCCTGCCAGTCGACGCCGGGGGCGGTGAACGCCTTGCCGTCCACCAGCCGCGACACCAGTTCCGACAGCGCCAGATAGCTGCTCGGCGTTTTGACCTGCAGCGGGCCGCCCTGGTGCGGCGCGGCCATGCCCACCAGCTTGATGCCGACCGGGGTATGGGTGATGTTCGGGCTGGGGATATCGCGCAGGCCGGACATCTGCATCTTGTCGCCCACCAACGCCGCGCCGTGTTCCGGCACGATCACCACCATCACCTTGCGGCCGGATTTCTCCAGCTGGTCGAGGAAGGTGTTCAACTGATCGAACAGCTTCTGCGCCCGCGGCGCGTAGTCGGCGCTCTTGTTGGAGCCGACGAAGCGGTTGCCGTCGTGCAGCGGGATGATGTTGAAGAAGGTGGCGCTGCGGGCGCCGTCGCCGGCCTTCTGTTGCTGATCCAGCCAGCGGGTGAGCAGCTCCAAATCGTTGTAAACGGGTTCGCCGTCGAACGAGGCCAGTTCGTTGCCGATGCCGGCCTGCGACATCAGCGGCGCCTGCATGTCGCCCTGCTCGCGCAGCTCTTTCAGGAAGTTGCCGAATACCCCGGAGTGATCCAGCATCAGCTGTTCCTTGAAGCCCAGCTTGGCCAGGTTATCAAACAGATAGCACTGCTGATTCACCGGCTGATACAGATCGTGGTGCGACGGCTGGCCGCAGCTGGCGCGCAGCAGGCGAATGGCCGCCGGGCCGCTGTAGGCGGTCGCGGAATTGAAGTTGTCGAACATGATGTCCATCTTCGACCACAGCGGATGATTTTGCAGGTTGCTCGCTTCCATGTCGGCCCAGGCCAGCGAACAGATGTTGATCACCAGCAGGTCAAACGGCTGCGCGTCGGCGGGCAGCGCCGCCGGGAAGGCGGTGGCGCGGGTTTTTTCCCGATCGTAGAACTGATTCAGATAGGCCGTCAGGTTGGCGCTGGTCGGCGGCAGGCTGTCGGCCGGCGCGTTATCGACCGCCGCCGCCGCCGGCGTCGCCGATGCGGCGGGGGCCGCAGGGGCGGTCGCGGCCGGCAACAGCGAGATGGCCGGGCCGGCGATGTTCAGCAGGTTGAGCCATACCAGCGCCGCCACGGTAAACACCGTGACGCGCACCCATTGGGCCACGAACAGATAGGCGATCAGCAGCACGAAGGCGGCGCCGATCATCTGCCAGTTGATAAAGCGGTTGACCAGTTCCAGCAGGTACTGGGCGCTGAAGCCGGTCAGCTGCGAACCCTGGCTGAGAATGCTGTTGATGCCGGGCAGCCAGGTGTCGTGATAAAACAGCGCGATACCTATGGGGATCGCCACATAATGCCGCCAGCGGTGCAGGCGCATCGCGGGTATCGGCATCACCAGGAACGCCATGAACACCAGGTTCGGCAACGCGTGGAAGTTCAGGTAGCCGAACCACAGCAGGGCGAATTTCGCCAGAAAATAGTAGTTCCAGCCGCCCAGGCCGCGCCAATAGCGCCACAGGGAGTGATCGGGTTGCGTATTCGTGTTTGGCTTCATGGCTGCTTCTTACTTTTTATCTGAGATGAAGATCCTTCGCGCACCCATAACCCGGCAGATTTTAAATAGCGCGGTGATAACAACAGGTTTTGCCAGTATTGCCGCCAGTGCGGGAAACGCCGGTGAAAGGCGTAGCCCAGCGGGATGAACACCAGGGCGCACAGGACGATCAGCTGCACGATGTCGTTAAGGTTCAGCATGTTTTTCCTCCTGTGCGCCGGTCGCCAGCGTGAAGGCGACCGGTTGGCGCCGCTCCGGCGCGTCTTCGGCGGCGGCCGCCTTCTGGCGCGGCGCGGCGACGACGGCTTCCGTCGCCGGGGCTGGCCCGCCGCCGTGCGCCATGCGTTTGATTTCCGAGATAATGTCGACATCCTGATGCCACACCACCCGGTTGCTGAAGGCTTCGTCCACCGGCAGGCGGAAGATGAACTTCAGCGCGGTATCCAGATCGTTGATCCGGCAGGTGGAGAGGAACAGCACCAGCCTGCCCTGCACCACGGTCATCACGTCGCCGAAGCGCCGCAGATGGCACAGGGTCATCGCCTGTTCGGCGCGCAGCCCCGGCGCCGGGCGCAGCGCGACCATCACCCCTTTGCCGTCTTCCGGCAGCAGCGTATTGCCCATCAGCGAGCTCACCGCCTGGCTGAAGTCGTGCGGCCGCATATAGCCTTTCAGCTGCAGCGGGCGCAGGCCGGCCAGCAGGACGTCGATGTCGGCGGGAACGTGGCGCGCGAAGCGTTGCCCCTGAATGCCTTCGAGCATGGTCAGGAAGCGGGACAGCGGCGCGACGTGCGGCACGATCAGGTTGGCGCCGCAGGCCAGCAGCAGGCGTTCGTCGCTGTAACGCAGGCTGGCGCTCATTTCGCGCACCGCGATTTTCAGGCCGCTGCCGCGGCTGCGGCGCAGGCCGTGAATTTGGTGCGCCAGTGCGTCGATCTGATCGCTCTGGTACAGCGCGAAAATCAGCGTCGCCGACAGCGTCAGCATGCCGTGCTGCGCCAGCTGGGCGTTGCTGTCCAGCAGCTGCCAGTTGGCCGACAGCGGCGGCGCGCCCTCCAGAATGCTGCGTTCGGCCAGATAGTGGCCTTCATCGCTGCGGATGGCGGTGGGCGAGGGCTTTTTGCCGTCCTCATCGCCCTGCCAGCCGCGCTCGCCGGCATACAGCGTCAGCAGCTGGTTGGCGTTGATGCCGTTTTCGGTGCTCCACCAGTTCACCAGATACTGGGCGCTGTCCTGCTGCCACTGCAGGCTGGACAGGCCGTTCAGTATGCGGTGCTGGGCGCTGAGCTGCCCTTTGAGTTTATTGACGCCGCTGCCGTGGCTGAGGATCAGCAGCGTGCAGCCTTGCCGCCGCAGCCAGCCGGCGATGGCGCGCGACCAGTCGCGCAGCTCTTCGGTGGTGAAGGTTTGCCACAGGCTGGCGTGGGCCAGCAGGATTAACAGGCGGTTGCGTGGTTTCAGCGCGCGCATCAGGTCGTCGCTGAGGTGCATCAGCGCGGCCTTTTTCTCCGGCAGTTGGTAGAGCGGCAGCTTTTTCAGGGCGGGAGAGGCGAGCTCAGCCAGCAGCCGGTCGGGCTTCTCGCCGCTGCAAATCAGCGCGGCCTTGCTGGTGGCGGCCTGGGCGGCCAGGGTTTGCTGACAGAGCAGACCGGCGTCGGTTTGCCGGTCGATATTGACCCAATAAAGGCCCGGGGACTGCATAACAGACAGCTCTTCCCAAATCTGCCGAATGCCTAAAGAAAAAGATTGCGCCATAGGATATTTTCTACTTTCGTTGAAAGTGTCGTTGCGGGCCAACTCGGTATGGCTATTCAATAATTGTAACATTGACATCAATAATAACAAATACGCCAATCTGTGTAATAATATCGCTTAGGAATCATCTTATTGGCTATATCTTTTTCTAACGTTGCTATAGTTAATTAACATTAGCCTATTTTTTTAAAGGCGGAAAAATGAATAATTCGCTGACGCACTTTCACGCAGTGGCACCGCCGGAAACTCAGGACGATCTATTGGCCCTCGGTCAGGCTTTTTCCTTACCCAAATTAAGCTACGTCGATATTTCGCGTCAGGAGCGTTTGTCGCAAATGATGACGCGCTGGCCGCTGTTGGCCGAATTGGCCCAGACCACGGGGAGCCGCTGACCTATGCCGGTGATTGCGCTGCAAGGGGTGCGGGGCGGAATGGGCACGACGTCGGTCACGGCGGCGCTCGCCTGGGCGCTGCGGCAGCTGGGGGAGTCGGTGCTGGCGATCGATTTCTCGCCGGACAACCTGCTGCGTCTGCATTTCAATACGCCATTCGAGCTGGCGCGCGGCTGGGCCCGCGCGGAGCGGGACGGCGAAAGCTGGGCCGCAGGCGCGATGCGCTATGATGAAAACCTCGATTTTTTGCCCTTTGGCCGCCTAAACCCAGCGGAACGGCTGGATGTGCAGCAACAGTGTCTGGATAACCCCGGCCGCTGGCGAGACAACCTGGCGCAGCTGGTTGCCGGCGCGCGGCACCGCTGGATCCTGCTGGACGCGCCCGCCGGAGACGGCGTGCTGGCGCAGCAGGCGCTGCGGCTTGCCGACTGCGTGTTCGTGCTGCTTAACCCCGATGCCAACTGCCAGGTGCGCCTTCATCAACAGGCGCTGCCGGAAGGCTGCCGCTTCCTGATCAATCATTATTCCTCGGCCAGCCGGCTGCAGCAGGATCTGCACCAGTTGTGGCTGCAAACCCTGAGCGGCCTGCTGCCGGTGGTGATCCATCGCGATGAGGCGCTGGCGGAAGCGCTGGCGGTGAAGCAGCCGCTGGGAGAATACCGCCCCGAAAGCCTGGCGGCGGACGAAGTGCTGACGCTGGCCAACTGGTGTCTGATCAACCTGAAGGGCGAGGCGCCATGAGCCGGGTGCTGAGCCTGCTGCTGGTGCCGCCGGTCCGTCAGGCGGTGCAGGCGCGCTATCGCGGCTATCGCCGCCAGGGCTCGTCGGCGCCGACCGCCTTTTTCACCGCGCTGCTGGCGGCGCTCGGCTGGCTGTTCCTGCGGTTTGAATCCCCGGCCTGGCGGCGCGTGCGCGCCGGCCGCGCCTATTGGTTCCCGCATTTGTCCGCCGAACGGCCGCGACCGGCGGACGGGGTACGCTATTTGCTGCAGGGCCTGTGGCTGCTGCTGTTTCGCAGCGGCCGCGCGCCGATGGGGCGCCATTATTTTGCCGGCTGGCGTCGGCTGCAGCTGCGCTACGCCCACTGGCTGCAAAGCATTCCGCAGCGTTTGGCCGGCGCCGGCGTCGAGCAACGCTCGGTGGAGCGCCTGAGCCGCCTGAGCCGCGGCATGCGGCGCGCGCTGTTTGTCCTGGTGAGCGTGCTGGCGGCGATCCTCGCCCTGCTGTGCATCTCCCAGCCGTTCGACCTGTCGGCGCAATTGGTGTTTGTGCTGCTGCTGTGGGGGATAGCGATGGTGGTGCGGCGCGTGCCGGGGCGCCTGCCGGGCCTGATGCTGATCGTGCTGTCGCTGACCGTCTCCTGCCGCTACCTGTGGTGGCGCTACACCGCCACGCTCAACTGGGATGATCCGCTGAGCCTGACCTGCGGCCTGCTGCTGCTGGCGGCGGAAACCTATGCCTGGGTGGTGCTGGTGCTGGGCTATTTCCAGACCCTCTGGCCGCTCAACCGCCAGCCGGTGCCGCTGCCTGCCGACAGCGCAAACTGGCCGACCGTCGATCTGCTGGTGCCGACCTACAACGAGGATCTGGCGGTGGTGAAACCCACCCTCTATGCGGCGCTGGGCATCGACTGGCCGAAAGACAAGATCGGCATTTACCTGCTCGACGACGGCAATCGCCCGGAGTTTCGGGCGTTTGCCGAAGAGATCGGCGTGAAGTACATCGCCCGGCCGACCCATGAGCACGCCAAGGCCGGCAACATCAACCATGCGTTGAAGCAGGCGACCGGCGAATTCGTGGCGATTTTCGACTGCGACCACGTGCCGACGCGTTCTTTCCTGCAGCTGACCATGGGCTGGTTCTTCAAGGACAAAAAGCTGGCGATGCTGCAGACGCCGCACCATTTCTTCTCGCCTGACCCGTTCGAACGCAACCTCGGGCGATTCCGCCAGACGCCGAACGAAGGCACGCTGTTTTACGGCCTGGTGCAGGACGGCAACGATATGTGGGACGCCACCTTCTTCTGCGGCTCCTGCGCCATTCTGCGCCGCAGCGCGCTGGACGAGATCGGCGGCATCGCGGTGGAAACCGTGACCGAAGACGCCCATACCTCGCTGCGCCTGCACCGGCGCGGGCACACCTCGGCCTATATCCGCATTCCGCAAGCCGCCGGGCTGGCCACCGAGAGCCTGTCGGCGCACATCGGCCAGCGCATTCGCTGGGCGCGCGGCATGGTGCAGATCTTCCGGCTGGACAACCCGCTGCTGGGCAAGGGGCTGAAGCTGGCGCAGCGCCTGTGTTACGCCAACGCCATGCTGCATTTCCTGTCGGGCATTCCGCGCTTGATCTTCCTGACGGCGCCGCTGGCGTTTCTGTTGCTGCACGCCTACATCATCTTTGCGCCGGCGCTGGCGATCGCGCTCTACGTGCTGCCGCACATGATCCACGCCAGCCTGACCAACTCGCGCATCCAGGGCAAATACCGCCACTCGTTCTGGAGTGAAATCTACGAAACGGTGCTGGCGTGGTATATCGCCCGCCCGACCACGGTGGCGCTGTTCAACCCGCACAAGGGCAAGTTCAACGTCACCGCCAAAGGCGGACTGGTGGAGGAGGAGCACGTCGACTGGGTGATCACCCGGCCCTACATGTTCCTGGTGGTGCTGAACCTGGCCGGGCTGGCGTTCGGCATCTGGCGGCTGGGCTATGGCCCGGCCGATGAAGTGATGACGGTGATCATCAGCCTGGTGTGGGTGCTGTATAACATGACCATTCTCGGCGGCGCGGTGGCGGTGGCGGTCGAAGCCAAGCAGGTGCGGCAGTCGCACCGCGTGGAGATCGCCATGCCGGCCGCGGTGGCGCGCGGCGACGGGCACCTGTTCCCCTGTACGCTGCGCGATTACTCCGATGGCGGCGTGGGGATCGAGATGCGGGTGGCGGACGCCCTGCAAGACGGCGACAAGGTTTCGCTGCTGCTCAAGCGCGGCCAGCAGGAATACAGCTTCCCGTGCGTGGTGACGCGCGCCTTCGGCAGCAAGGTGGGGGTGCGCCTGGTCGAGCTGTCCACCCGCGAACACATTGATTTTATTCAGTGCACCTTTGCCCGCGCCGATACCTGGGCGCTGTGGCAGGACGGGTTCCCTGAGGACAAGCCGATCGAAAGCCTGCGCGACGTGCTGGCGCTGGGTTTCCGGGGGTATGTGCGTATGGCGGATTACGCCCCGCCGATGGTGCGTGGTCTGCTGGTCGGCTTGACGTCGCTGATCGCCTGGCTGGCGTCATTTATTCCGCATGGCGTCGGTCGCGATCCGGCATTCTCTCAAAAAGAGACAGTGGGTTAGCTGCGAGTTCAAACCGCCCGCTCACTTGCCCGGTGAACAGGCTCCAACATTGATGATGATACGATGACGAGAAAAATAACCTGGTTTACCGCTCTGGCCTTAGGCATCAGTACCTTGTCGCAGGCCGAAACCGCCGCCGCGCCGGTCGCCGCACCCGCCGATGCGGCGGTCACCGCGCCGCTGGGCATCAGCGCGCCGCAGGATCCGAACGCGCCGGTGCGCGACGTGCAGCTGCCGTTTGCGCAGATTGCGCCGCCGCCGGGCACCTTTACCCTGCGCGGCACCCGGCCGGACGGGCAGATAGAATTCGGCGTGCGCAGCGACGAGGTGGTGTCGCAGGCGCTGCTCGATCTGGAGTTTACGCCGTCGCCGGCGCTGATCCCGGTCGAATCCCACGTCAAGGTGTACCTGAACGATGAGCTGATGGGGGTGACCACCCTCGCCAAAGAGCAGTTGGGTAAACCCAATCGCATCCAGATACCGATCGATCCGCGCTACATCACCGATTTTAACCGCGTGCGGCTGGTGTTCGTCGGCCACTATCAAAATATCTGCGAAAACCCGGCCAGCACCGTGCTGTGGCTGGACGTCAGCAAGTCCAGCGCATTGAAGCTGCGCTTCCAGACGCTGCCGGTGAAGAATGAACTTTCGCACTTCCCCGAGCCGTTTTTCGACAGCCGCGACAACCGGCCGTTGACGCTGCCGATGGTGTTCGCCGGCCAGCCGGATCTCACCCAGCAGCGCGCGGCGGGCATGCTGGCTTCCTGGTTCGGCAGCAAGGCGCAGTGGCGCGGCCAGTCATTCCCGACGCTGTACAACAAGCTGCCCGAGCAGCACGCCATCGTATTCGCCACCAATCGGCAGCGCCCGGATTTCCTGCGCGACTACCCGCCGGTCGACGGGCCGACGGTGGAGATGATCAGCCACCCGGATAACCCGTACATCAAGCTGCTGCTGGTGCAGGGCCGCGATGACGACGATTTGGTCACCGCGGTGAAAGGCATCGCGCAGGGCAACATCCTGTTCCGCGGCCAGAATGTCACGGTGGACAAGGTGGAGCAGCTGGCGCCGCGCCAACCGTATGACGCGCCGAACTGGGTGCGCACCGATCGGCCGATGACCTTCGCCGAGCTGCAGCAATATGCCGAACAGCTGCAGACCAGCGGCATTGAGCCTAGCCCGATCTCGTTGACCATGAACCTGCCGCCGGACCTGTTCCTGATCCGCAGCGCCGGCATCGACATGCACCTGAAATACCGCTACACCGCGCCGCGCATTCAGGACGGTTCGCGTCTGAGCGTGAGCCTGAACAACCAGTTCGTGCAGGCCTACTCGCTGGTGCCGGAACACGAACAGGGTGCGCAACTGCTGCGCTTGCCGCTGACCCAGGGGCTGCTCGACTCCGACAAGAACGTCAATATCCCGGCGTTGCGGCTGGGGGCCACCAACCAGCTGCGTTTCGACTTCGATTACACCACGCTGCTGGCCAGCGGCGCCGAGGGGCGCTGTGAAACCTATTCCTTCACCCAGAACCATGCGGTGATCGACGGCGCGTCGACCATCGATTTCTCCGGTTACCGTCACTTCATGGCGATGCCGGATCTGCGCGCCTTCGCCAACGCCGGCTTCCCGTTCAGCCGCCTGGCGGACCTGTCGCAAACGCTGGTGCTGGTGAATCAGAAGCCGCAGCCGGCGCAGGTTAGCGCGTTGCTGAATGCGCTGGGGGTGATCGGCGCCCAGACCGGTTACCCGGCGCTGGCGATGACGCTGAGCGACGACTGGTCGCAGGCCCGGGAGCGCGACGCCGATATTCTGATGGTCGGCACCATCCCGCCGGAGCTGCGTGACGACCAGAAAATCAGCCTGTTGGTGGACGCTACCCAGAGCTGGGTGAAACAACCCACCCGCCAACCGGCGTTGCCGAGCATGGAGGTGCTGGCGGATGACGCCCGGCCGGACAGCAAAACCACCGTCAGCTCCGAAGGCGCGATGTCGGCGATCATCGGCGTGCAGTCGCCGTTTAACGATCAGCGCAGCATAGTGGCGCTGCTGGCCGACAGCCCGCGCGGTTATGAATTGCTGAACAATGCCCTGCTGGACAGCGGCAAGCGCGCCGCGGTGTTCGGCTCGGTGGCGGTGATCCGCGAATCGGGGGTCAACAGCCTGCGGGTCGGCGATATTTACTACGTCGGCCATTTGCCGTGGTGGGAACGCATCTGGCATGCGCTGTCCACTCATCCGGTGCTGCTGGCGGCGATCGCGGCGATCCTGGTGGTGATCCTGGCGCTGATGCTGTGGCGCGGTCTGAAAGCCTTCAGCCGTCGTCGTCTGGCGCCTGAAGACCGGGATTGACGGCGGTGAGCGCGATGCTGCAACGCCTGTCGCTGAGCATGCTGCTGCTGTGCGCCTTCGGCGCGGCGGCGGCCTGCGAGTGGCCGGGCTGGCAAGAGTACAAGCAGTTTTATATCAGCGAACAGGGGCGGGTGATCGATCCGAGCAGCCCCAATAAAATCACCACCTCGGAAGGCCAGAGCTACGGCCTGTTTTTCGCGCTGGTGGCCAACGATCGGCCGACCTTCGATCGGCTGTTGAGCTGGACGGAGAACAACCTGGCGGCGGGCGATCTCAGCGCCCGTTTGCCCGCCTGGCTATGGGGCGAGGCCGACGACAAGCAGTGGAAGGTGCTGGACGCCAACTCGGCGTCGGACGCCGATCTGTGGATCGCCTATAACCTGCTCGAGGCCGGCCGCCTGTGGCAGAGCCGGCGTTACCAAACGCTGGGCACCCTGCTGCTGCAGCGCATCGGCCGCGAGGAAGTGGCCGATATTCCGGGGCTGGGGCTGATGCTGCTGCCGGGCAAGGTGGGGTTTGCGGCGGAAGATCGCTGGCGGTTGAACCCAAGCTACCTGCCGCCGCAGCTGCTGGCGCGCTTCGCCGCGCTGAACGGCCCGTGGCGGGCGATGCGCCAGACCAATCAGCGGCTGTGGCTGGAAACCGCGCCGCACGGCTTCTCGCCGGACTGGGCGGTATGGCAGGTCGGCAAAGGCTGGCAGCCGGATACCGTCAAACCCAACGTCGGCAGCTATGACGCCATTCGGGTTTATCTGTGGGCCGGCATGCTGGCGGACGACGATGACCACAAGGCGGCGCTGCTCAAACGGTTCCAACCGATGGCGCAGCTGACCGCGCAGCGGGGCGTTCCGCCGGAAAAAACCGATACCGCCAGCGGCAAAACCACCGGCGATGGCCCGGTGGGCTTCGCCGCCTCGATGCTGCCGATGCTGGCCGCGCAGCCCGAGGCGCTGGCGGCGCAGCGCCAACGCATCAGCGATCGCCCGCCGGGCGACGACGCCTATTTCAGCGCCTCGCTGACGCTGTTCGGTCAGGGATGGGATCAACAACGTTATCGTTTTAATCGTCAGGGTGAACTTCAACCCTCCTGGGACGGCCAATGCGCAACTTCAAAATAACCTGGCTGGGTTTGATCCCATTGAGTCTGGCGATGCTGCCGCAGGCGCGCGCCGCGGAGGCCGTAGCGCCGGAGCAGTGGCTGCTGGAGCAGGTGCGCATTGGCGAGGCCGGCAATAAGGAAGAGCTGGTGCGCCAGTCGCTGTACCGGCTCGAAATGATGGATCCGAACAACCCCGAGGTGATCGCCGCGCGCATGCGGCTGGCGTTGCGCCAGGGCAATCAGGCGCTGGCGCAGCAGCAGCTGGACAAGCTGAAGCGCCTCGCGCCGCAGTCCGGCGCCTACCGTCAGGCGGAAATGAACATGCTGCTGACCCAGCCGGAGACCCGCCAGAAACTGCAGCAGGCGCGGCTGATGGCCACCGCCGGGCGCTTGCCGGAGGCGAAGGCGCAGTACGATGCGCTGTTCCGCGGCGAGCCGCCGACGCTCGACCTGGCGGTGGAGTACTGGCGGCTGGTGGCGCGTCTGCCGGGGCAAGAGGCGAAGGCGCTGAAACAGCTGCAGGCGCTGGACCAACAGTATTCCGGCAACGTGGCGCTGCGCATGTCGCTGGCGCGCATGTTGTTCAGCCAGGATCGCGATGCGCAGGCCTATGACCTGCTGCAAAAAATCGCCGCCGATCCGGCCGGACGCGGCGACGCCGCCGACCTGTGGCTGGATAAGGTCAAGGCGATGCCGGTCAGCCCGCAAAGCGTGGCGGCGCTCAACCGTTTTCTCGGCGTGTTCTATACCGGCGATCGGGCGACCGACGCCCGCGAAGAGCTGGCCCGGCAGCAGAAGCTGTTGGCCGATCCGGCCTATCAGGCGCGGGTGCGCGGGCTGGCGCAGGTGGACAAGGGCGGCAGCCGGGCGGCGATCCCGGCGCTGAAAAAAGCGCTGGCGGCCGCGCCGAACGACGGCGAAGTGCTGGGGGCGCTGGGGCAGGCCTATTCGCGGGCCGGCAATCGCCCGCAGGCGCTGAAGCTGTATCGTCAGGCGCTGGAGGCCGACAAGGACGGTTACAGCAGCGGCAAATGGCGCAGCCTGATCAAGAGCACCGGCTACTGGCTGGCGATCGACGAAGGCGACAAGGCGCTGCAGGCCGGCAATCTGGCGCTGGCGCGCCAGAAGTACCAGCAGGCGCGGCAGATTGACGGCACCGACGGCGACGCCTTGATTGGCCTGGGCGACGTGGCGGTGGCGAGCAACGACGACGCGGCGGCGGAAGGTTTCTATCGGCAGGCGCTGCGGCGCGATCCCGGCAACGGCAGCGCGCTGCGCGGGCTGGTGAATATTTATCAGCGTCAGTCGCCGGAGAAGGCGCTGGCCTATCTCAACGGCCTGCCGCGCAGTCAGCAAAACAAGCTGCGCAGCACCCTCGACGGCCTGCAGCTCGATATGCTCAAGCGACAGGCGGAGGCGTTGGCGGAACAACGGCAGTGGCACCAGGCGGCGGAAAAGTACCGCCGCGCCCAGCAGAGGGATCCCGACGATGTCTGGCTGACCTACCGTTACGCCCAGACTTTGCGCCAGGCCGGGCAGCCGCAGCAGGCGGACGCGCTGTTCCGCCGGCTGGCGCAGCGGCAGCGCGCCAATCCCCAGCAGGCCTATGCCTACGCGCTCTATCTCTCCGGCAGCGACCGCGACCCGCAGGCGCTGGCGCAGTTGCATACGCTGCCCGCCGCGCAGTGGAACGACAATATGCGCGAGCTGGCGCAGCGGCTGAAAATGCAGGCGACGCTCGAGCACGCCGAACGGCTGCGCGCCGCGGGCGATGAGCCGGCGGCGGTGGCCTATCTGCGGCGGCAGCCGGCGGATACCCGCATCGATCTGCTGCTGGCCGACTGGGCGCTGGCGCGCGGAGAATATGCGGCGGCGCTGGCCGACTACCAGCGGGTGCGGCAGCGCGAACCGAACAACCCCGACGCGCGCCTGGGCGAAGTTGAAGCTTATGTGGCGCAGGGGCGCCTGAGCGAGGCGCGCCGGCGGCTGCAAACCGAGCCGCCGCAACAGGCGCGGACGATCAACACGGAACGGCGGGTCGCCAACGCCTGGAGCGCCGTCGGCGAGCCGCAGCGGGCGAGCGCCATCTTCCAGCGTTTGAAAACCGCGGCGGCACGGGAACCCGCCGGCCAGGCGAAGGCGCTGGTGTATCGCGACGCCGCCCGGCTGGAACGCGACCGGCGGCAACCGGCGCCGGCGCAGCAGGATTACCGCCAGGCGATGGTGGCCAGCGGCATTACGCCGAGCCTGCCGCAGGATAATGACGGCTATACCTACCTGACGCGCAACCACCCGGGCGATGACTGGCTGAAGCGGGGCATTCGATCGGATGCGGCGGATTTGTATCGCCAGCAGGACGTAAACGTCACGCTCGATCACGACTATTGGCGCTCCAGCGGCAGCGGCGGCATCTCCGATTACCATGCGCACGACACCATGCTGCAGGTGGATATGCCGCTGTACGACGGACGGGCGTTTTTCCGCACCGACACCGTGCGGCTGGACGCCGGCAGTTTTTCCGACGACGGCAGCGGCAGATACTACGAAACCTTCGGCACCTGCGACACCCGGGGCTGCAGCGGCGATGAGCAGCAGAAAACCACCGGCACCAGCGTGGCGGCGGGCTGGAAAAACGATCGCTGGGCCGGGGATATCGGCACCACGCCGATGGGGTTCGAGGTGGTCGACTGGACCGGCGGCCTGGCTTACAGCGGCGACTGGCGCCATATCGGCTGGACGCTGGCGGCTTCGCGGCGGCCGATCTCCAGCTCGCTGCTGGCGTTCGGCGGCGCGAAAGACCCGAATACCGGCACCACCTGGGGCGGGGTGCGCGCCACCGGCGTCAGCCTGAGCGGCAGCTACGATCGCGGTGAGGCGCACGGCGTCTGGGCCGACCTCAGCGCGCACCGGATCACCGGTAAAAACGTGGCGGATAACCAGCGCGAACGCTTGATGGCCGGGTATTACTACAAGCTGATCAACGAAGACAACCGCCGCGTGACCGTCGGTCTGAATAGCATGTTGTGGCACTATCAGAAGGATTTGAGCGGCTATTCCCTGGGCCAGGGCGGTTATTACAGCCCGCAGCAATACATGTCGCTGTCGCTGCCGGTCAACTATCGCCAGCGCACCGAGAACTGGTCGTGGGAGCTGGGCGGTTCGGTTTCGCTTTCCCATTCGAAAACCGACAGCCAGCGCCGCTACCCGCTGCAGGGGCTGATCCCCGATTCGCTGCCCGACAAGTTTGCGGTCGAGGACGGCGGTTCCTCCACCGGCGTCGGTTACACCCTGCGGGCGATCGTCGAGCGGCGTCTCGGGGCGCACTGGACGCTCGGCGCCGGCATCGACATCCAGCAGGCGAAAGACTATACGCCGAGCCACGCGTTGATTTATCTGCGTTATTCTCTGGCCGGCTGGCAGGGGGATCTCGATCTGCCGCCGCAGCCGCTGACCCCTTACGCAGACTTCAAGTAACCGTAATCGGCAAGATTCGGAGTGTCGGACACAGGGTAGTTTTGCTACCCTGTGTTTATTCCCATTAGGAAAAGACTGAAACCCGCGGTTTTCTTGGTTCTGCCAGCGGTATGGCAAGATAAAAACACCAGACGATCGAGTATACTCAGACCGGTCCGAGGGGGAGGGTATTATTCAGCCCCCTTTTTTATTTCAGCCCGATTTCACGGAGAGCAGGTTTGCGGGTCAGGCGTTCATTAACGATTAAACAGATGGCGACGGTGTCCGGCGTGGCGCTGGTGACTATCTGCATATTTATCGTGATTCAGTTATTCCATTTTGTGCAGCAGCGCAGGGATGACTACGCCCAGCAACTGGAAAATATCGCTCATTCGGTGCGGCAGCCGCTGGCGGAAGCCGTATTGCGCATGGACGTGCCGGAAACCAAAAGGGTGCTGAATCAACTGCTGCCGGTGGGGATCCTCACCCGCGCGGATATCGTGCTGCCCAACGAGTTTCAGGCGCTGCACGCCAATTTCCCGCCGGAACGCCCGGTGCCGACGCCGATCGCCCGGCTGTTCGAGCTGCCGATCCAGATTTCCGTCCCGCTCTATTCGCTGGAACGGGTGCCGGCCAATCCGCAGCCGCTGGCTTATCTGGTGCTGCAGGCCGATTCGTTCCGCATGTACCAGTTTATCCTCAGCATGCTGTCGACCATGCTCTCGACCTACCTGCTGCTGGCGCTGATCCTGTCGATATCCATCACCTGGTGCATGAACCGGCTGATGGTGCATCCGCTGCGCGCGATAGCCAAAGAGCTGGAAGACATTTCGCAGGAGGAGGCGCCCTATCATCAGCTGAGGCTGCCGGCGCTGCATCAGGACGACGAGCTCGGCCTGCTGGTGCGCAACTACAACCGCAATCAGCAGACGCTGGCCAAGGCCCATGCCGACATGAGCCGCCTCAGCACCCGCCACCCGGTGACCGACCTACCGAACCAGGCGCTGTTCACCGCCCTGCTGGAGCAGCATATCGCCTCCAGCCTGCGGCCGGAGCGCTTCAACCTGCTGGTGGTGGGCATCGAGACGCTGCATGAGGCCTCCGGCGTGCTCAGCCCGGCGATGCGCGAAACCTTGCTGCTGGCGCTGGCGAAAAAATTGCGCGGCTGCGTCGATGAAAACGGCGTGCTGGCGCAGCTGAGCAACACCGAGTTCGCCATTCTGGCCAAAGGGGTCGAGCGTCCCTTCCACGCCATGCAGCTGGCGCGGCGCATCATGGCGGAGATCAACGCGCCGTTGAGCCTGGAAGGGTTGGCGCTGCGGCCGAACGCCAGCGTCGGCATCGCCCACTATCTGCATCAGGAACAGAGCGCCGAGCAGCTGCTGCGCAGCGCCACCTCGGCGATGATGTCCGCGCATCGCGAAGGCAAGAATCAGATCCGGTTTTTTGAACCCAGCCTGACGGAAAGAACCCAGAAGCGGCTGACGCAGGAAAGCGAGATCCTGCACGCCATCGAGCAGCGTCACTTCACGCTGTTCCTGCAGCCGCAGCTGGACATGGCGTCCGGCGCGGTGATCGGCGCCGAGGCGCTGCTGCGCTGGCAGCAGTATGACGGCAGCTTCACCCTGCCGGCAGACGTTATCCCCCTGGCGGAAGAGCTGGGGGTGATAGTGCCGCTCGGCAACTGGGTGCTTGAGGAATCCTGCCGCATTCTGGCGGACTGGCAGCGGCAGGGCATCCAGCTGCCGTTGGCGGTCAATATCTCCGGCATCCAGATGCAGCACGAGGGCTTTGTGCCGCACCTGAAGAGCATCCTGGCGCAGTATCGGATCGATCCGCGCAAGCTGCTGCTGGAGATTACCGAAACGGTACGCATCGACGATCTCGATCGGGCGCTGACCTTGCTGCGCGAACTGCACGGCCTGGGGCTGTCGATCGCCCTGGATGATTTCGGCATGGGCTATTCCAGCCTGGAATACCTGAACCGGCTGAAATCCTTGCCGATCGATCTGATTAAAATCGATAAAAGCTTTATTCAGGGATTGCCGAACGATGACGCCATGGCGCGCATCGTCAGCGCCATCTCCGAAGTGCTCAACCTGCCGGTCATGGCCGAGGGCGTCGAAAATGCCGCGCAGCGCGACTGGCTGCTGGAACATGGCATCCGCAGCGGCCAGGGGTTCCTGTTTGCGCGCCCGCTGCCGCGCGAGGCGTTTGAAGCCCAGTTCTGCCGCGCTGCGGATTGAGTGGCCGCGCTGCGGCCGCGTTCAAAAAATCGCGCGCATCCCCTACCTCTTTGGCGTTAGTGCAAACAAAGGCTTACGAAATTCTCAGCCTTGCATCCCGACTGACGCGTTTCAGCTCTTAAAATCACATCAACCTCGCTGTCGGGGTGCAACAAATTATTTCCATGTTGTTATGTGGGTGTTATTTTCCGCGCAAGCGATGAACAGGCGGTGCCGCCTGGTGCGTGTCTCCCCCATAGGATGTCCATATGAAAATAACTATCTTTAAAAGCCTCTATTTTCAGGTACTGACGGCGATTACGCTGGGTATCCTGCTTGGTCACTTCTACCCTGACATCGGCGCCCAGATGAAACCGCTGGGCGATGGCTTCGTCAAACTGATCAAGATGATTATCGCCCCGGTGATCTTCTGCACCGTGGTGACCGGCATCGCCGGCATGGAAAGCATGAAAGCGGTGGGGCGCACCGGCGCCATCGCGCTGCTGTATTTTGAAATCGTCAGCACCATTGCGCTGATCATCGGCCTGGTGATCGTCAACCTGATGCAGCCGGGGGCCGGCATGAACGTCGATCCCGGCACGCTGGACGCCAAGGCGGTGGCGGTTTATGCCGAGCAGGCGCAGCAGCAGGGCATCATTCCGTTCCTGCTGGACATCATCCCCGGCAGCGTGATCGGCGCGTTCGCCAGCGGCAACATTCTGCAGGTGCTGCTGTTTGCGGTGCTGTTCGGTTTCGCCCTGCATCGCCTGGGGGAGAAAGGGCAGCTGATCTTCAACGTGATCGACAGCTTCTCGCGGGTGATTTTCGGCATCATCAACATGATCATGCGCCTGGCGCCGCTGGGCGCCTTCGGCGCCATGGCGTTCACCATCGGCAAATACGGCGTCGGCACCCTGGTGCAGCTCGGCCAGCTGATCCTGTGCTTCTACATCACCTGCATCCTGTTCGTGGTGGTGGTGCTGGGGTCGATAGCCCGCGCCAACGGCTTCAGCATCTTCAAGTTCGTCAATTACATCAAGGAAGAGCTGCTGATCGTGCTCGGCACCTCGTCCTCCGAATCCGCGCTGCCGCGCATGCTGGACAAGATGGAGAGGCTGGGCTGCAAGAAATCGGTGGTGGGGCTGGTGATCCCGACCGGCTATTCGTTCAACCTCGACGGCACATCGATTTACCTGACCATGGCGGCGGTGTTTATCGCCCAGGCCACCAACACCCATATGGACATCATGCACCAGATTACCCTGCTGGTGGTGCTGCTGCTGTCTTCCAAAGGCGCGGCCGGGGTGACCGGCAGCGGCTTTATCGTGCTGGCCGCCACCATTTCCGCCGTAGGGCATTTGCCGCTGGCGGGCCTGGCGCTGATTTTAGGCATCGATCGGTTTATGTCGGAGGCGCGCGCGCTGACCAACCTGGTGGGCAACGGCGTGGCCACCGTGGTGGTGGCGAAGTGGTGTAACCAGCTGGATGAAAAGCAGCTGAAGGATACGCTGAACAACAAAAAAGCCGGCGCCGACAAAACGCTGCCTTCCGCCTGATCCTCCCCTGAATCACCGGCTGCTGCGGCGGCCGGTGACGTTTTATTCCCCCGCGTAACGAATTCTTGCATTAAAAATCCTGCTATCCATTATTTTTCACTCCGATGAGTGACATCCGCAAAGGCGCGCGGTCTAACAGGATGGTACACTTTCTGCTTTCCGCCCCACTGTGAAACTCAGGGCGTATTTTTATGATTCCATTGAATGGAATATCCGTATTTGCATAAAGAAATTGGATAGTAATTAAGTAGGGGTTCACATGCAGGGCACCAGAATTCATCTTATAGTTGGTGGGCTGCTATTGGCTGCAGCCAACGGCAGCGTGCAGGCTGAAGCACTACAACCCGATCCCGCCTGGCAGCAGGGCAAACTGGACAACGGGTTTGCATGGCAGATCCTGGATACGCCCCAGCGGCCGAGCGATCGCGTCGAACTGCGGCTGATGGTCAATACCGGCTCCCTGGTGGAGTCTTCCCAACAGATCGGCTTCGCCCATCTGTTGCCGCGCCTGGCGCTGGCGCGCAGCGAAAGCTTTACCGCGCCGCAGCTTCGTTCGCTGTGGCAGCAGAGCGTGGACAATGATCGGCCGCTGCCGCCGGCCATCAGCTCTTACGACTTCACCCTCTACAACCTCAGCCTGCCGAACAACCGCCCCGATCTGCTGAAAGAAGCGCTGGCGTGGCTGTCCGACACCACCGGCAGGCTGGCGATCGACGAGCATACGGTGCATGCGGTGATGAATTCCAGCGTGGATCCGATCGGCACCTTCCCGCCAAACCCGCAAGACGCCTGGTGGCGCTACCGCCTGAAGGGCTCGACCTTGCTGGCGCACGATCCCGCGCAGCCGGTGAAACGGCCGGTCAATATCGATCAGCTGAAAAAATTCTACCAGCAGTGGTACACCCCGGACGCCATGACGCTGTACGTGGTCGGCAAGGTCGACAGCCGCAGCCTCGGTGAGCAGATCGGCAAAGCCTTCTCGCCGCTGAAAGGCAAGCGCGAGACCCCGGCCACCATGCCGACGCTGACGCCGTTGCCGCCGCAGCCGGTGAGCCTGCTCAGCGAGCAGGTGAAGCAGGACACGCTGTCGATCATGTGGGATGCGCCCTGGCACCCGATCCGCGACTCGCAGAGCCTGAGCCGTTACTGGCGCAGCGATCTGGCGCGCGAAGCGCTGTTCTGGCACCTCCAGCAAACCCTGGAAAAGAGCGATCAGAAGAACCTGCATTTGGGCTTTGACTGCCGGGTGCAATATCAGCGCGCGCAGTGCGCCATTCACCTGGATACGCCGAATAACAACCTGAACGGCAGCCTGGGCTTTATCGCCCGCGAATTGGTCAACGTCCGCGACAACGGGCTGTCGCAGGAAGAGTTCGACGGCCTGCTGGCGCAGAAAAACGATCAGCTGAGCAAGCTGTTCGCCACCTATGCGCGCACCGATACCGACGTGCTGATGAGCCAGCGCCTGCGTTCCCAGCAGAGCGGGGTGGTGGATATCGCGCCCGAGCAGTACCAGAAGCTGCGCCAGGAGTTCCTGTCCGGCCTGACGCTGGAATCGCTGAATCAGGAGCTGAAGCTGCAGCTTTCTCAGGACGCGACCCTGGTGCTGATGCAGCCGAAAGGCGAGCCGGAAATGAGCATGAAGCAGCTGCAGGAAACCTACAACGGCATCATGTCGCCGGCGCCCGCCGTGGTGACGGAAGAGGCCAGGCCGGCCGACGCCGGCACGCAGTAGCCTTGAGGGGGCTGCGGCCCCCTCAATTGCGGTACAGTACCTTGATGATGTGGTAACCGAACTGGGTTTTGACCGGGCCGTAGGGTTTCAGCAGCGGAATGCTGAATACCGCCTTGTCGAAGGCGGCCACCATGGTGCCCTTGTTGAATTCACCCAATGAGCCGCCGTTGCGTTTCGACGGGCAGCTCGAGTATTTGCGCGCCAGCGTATCGAAGCTGACGCCGCGCTTTAGCTTGGCCAGCAGTTCGTTGGCCAGCTTTTCATTATCCACCAGTATGTGCAGGGCGCACGCCGTCTTTGCCATGGTATTGCCTTTATCAATGCGAAATTGCGCCGATTATACCCGTTAAATCTCGGCGGCGCTTTCTGCTACAATCCCCATCCACGTTATAAAGTCGAGCAATAAAGCGCCATGCGATTAAACCCCAGCCAACAACAAGCCGTCGAATTCGTTACCGGGCCCTGCCTGGTGCTGGCCGGTGCAGGTTCCGGCAAGACGCGCGTCATCACCAACAAGATTGCCCACCTGATCCACCATTGCGGTTATCAGGCGCGGCACATCGCCGCCGTGACCTTTACCAACAAGGCCGCGCGCGAGATGAAAGAGCGTGTGGCGCAAACCATGGGGCGCAAAGAGGCGCGCGGGCTGATGATTTCCACCTTCCATACCCTGGGGCTGGAGATCATCAAGCGGGAGTATGCGGCGCTGGAGATGAAGTCCAACTTCTCGCTGTTCGACGATCAGGATCAGCTGGCGCTGCTGAAAGAGCTGACCGAGAAATGGCTGGAAAGCGACAAAACGCTGGTGGCGCAGCTTATTTCCACCATTTCCAACTGGAAAAACGACCTGGTCGATCCCAAACGGGCGATGGAGCTGGCGCGCTCCGAACGCGACAAGCTGTTCGCCCACTGCTACGGCCTGTACCACGCCCATATGCGGGCCTGCAACGTGCTGGACTTCGACGATTTAATCCTGCTGCCGACCCTGCTGCTGCAGCGCAATGAAGAGGTGCGCGAACGCTGGCAAAACCGCATTCGTTACCTGCTGGTGGACGAATATCAGGATACCAACACCAGCCAGTATGAGCTGGTGAAGCTGTTGGTGGGCAACCGCGCGCGCTTTACCGTGGTGGGCGACGATGACCAGTCTATCTACTCCTGGCGCGGCGCGCGGCCGCAGAACCTGGTGCTGCTGAAAGAGGATTTCCCGGCGCTGCAGGTGATCAAGCTGGAGCAGAACTATCGCTCCAGCGAGCGCATCCTGAAAGCGGCCAATATCCTGATCGCCAATAACCCGCACGTATTTGAAAAGCGGCTGTTTTCCGAGCTCGGCTACGGCGAAGAGCTGAAGGTGGTCACCGCCAATAACGAAGACCACGAGGCCGAACGGGTGGTCGGCGAACTGATCGCCCATCACTTCGTGAAGAAGACTAATTACAGCGATTACGCGATCCTCTACCGCGGCAACCACCAGTCGCGGCTGTTTGAAAAGATGCTGATGCAGAACCGCATCCCGTACAAAATTTCCGGCGGCACCTCGTTCTTCTCACGGCCGGAGATCAAGGATCTGTTGGCCTATCTGCGGGTGCTGACCAACGCGGACGACGACAGCGCCTTCCTGCGCATCGTCAATACGCCCAAGCGCGAGATCGGGCCGGCGACGCTGCAGAAACTGGGCGAATGGGCCAATCAGCGCAACAAGAGCCTGTTCCGCGCCAGCTTCGATCTGGGCCTCGGCCAGCACCTCACCGGCCGCGGGCTGGAGTCGCTGCAGCGCTTTACCCACTGGCTGGACGGCATCGCGCAGCTGGCCGAACGCGAGCCGGTGGCGGCGGTGCGCGATTTGATCCGCGGCGTCGATTACGAAAGCTGGCTGTTTGAAACCTCCCCCAGCCCGAAAGCCGCGGAAATGCGCATGAAAAACGTCAACACGCTGTTTGGCTGGATGACGGAGATGCTGGAGGGCAGCGAGCTGGATGAGCCGATGACGCTGACCCAGGTGGTCACGCGCTTCACCCTGCGCGATATGATGGAGCGAGGCGAAAGCGAAGAAGAGCTGGACCAGGTGCAGCTGATGACGCTGCACGCCTCCAAGGGTCTGGAATTCCCCTATGTGTTCCTGGTGGGGATGGAGGAAGGATTATTGCCGCATCAGAGCAGCATCGATGAGGACAACGTCGACGAAGAGCGGCGCCTGGCCTATGTGGGGATCACCCGCGCCCAGAAAGAGCTGATTTTCACCCTGTGCCGGGAACGCCGCCAGTATGGCGAACTGGTGCGGCCGGAGCCGAGCCGTTTCCTGCTGGAGCTGCCGCAGGACGACCTGGCCTGGGAAAGCGAGCGCAAGGTGGTCAGCCCGCAGGAACGGATGCAGAAGGGCCAGAGCCATCTGGCCAATATTCGCGCCCAGCTGGCCAAGGCCAAAGGCGAAGGGTAAAACAAAGGGCGCGGTTTGCGCCCTTGTCATATCAACGTTGTTCTTCCAGCTGCAGCGGCCAGTGGGCATAGCTTTGCCAATGGCTTTCCTGCTCCAGCGCCTCGGCGCGCAGCGGATGCTGCTCCAGCCAGCCCGGCGGCAGGATCACCGTCAGTTCATCGTCCTTGTTCGCGCGCAGCCGCACCGCCGGCAGCGTGTCGTCGCGGCGGCGGCTGGCGAAGATGATGGCCAGACGCAGGATGCGGCATAAACGCTGCGCCATGCGCGGCGGCAGGGCGTTTTGCTGGCTCAGCAGCGGCAGGTCGAGGGTGTTGCTCTGGTTTTGCAGCAGGGTGGCCAGCAATTTTTTCTGCGCCGGGGTGAAACCGGGCAGATCCTGATGGCGGATCAGGTAGGCGGCGTGTTGCGGCGCCTGTTTGAAATCGACGCTGAGGCCGAGTTCGTGGATCAGGCAGGCGTTGTGCAGCAGTTCGCGACATCGCGTATCCAGCTGCCATTCGCCGGCGACCTGTTGCGAGAAATTGGCGGCCAGCTGGCCGACGCGTTCGGCCTGCTCGGTATCGAGCAGGTAGCGGCGCTGCAGGTTGCGGATGGTGCGATTGCGAATATCCTGCTCCACCGGCAAATGCAGCATGCCGTACACCAGCCCTTCGCGCAACGCGCCGCCGGCCAGCATCATGCTTTCAATGCCCAGCTCCTGGAATATCGCCAGCAGAATGGACAATCCGCTGGGGAATACCAGCGCGCGCTCCAGCGTCAGGCCCTCAATTTCCAATTCTTCCAGCTTGCCGCACTGAATGGCGCGCTGTTTCAGCTGACGCAGCTTGGCCAGGGTAATGCGTTCATCCATGCCCTGCGCCACCATGATTTCCTGCAGCGCCTGCACGGTGCCGGAAGCGCCGACGCAGATTTGCCAGCCGTGCTGGCGCAGCTGCGGCGCGATCGGCCGCACCATGTCGCGCGCGGCCTGTTCGGCGCGCTCGAAGTTTTCCTGCCCGAGATTGCGATCGCTGAAGAAGCGTTCCAGCCAGGTGACGCAGCCCATCGACAGGCTGTACAGCTGGGCCGCCTGAGCGCCGGTACCGGTGACCAGCTCGGTGCTGCCGCCGCCGATATCGACCACCAGACGTTGGTCCGGCCCGCCGGTGGTGTGCGCGACGCCATGATAAATCAGGCGCGCCTCTTCCTCGCCGCTGATCACCTGGATCGGGCAGCCGAGGATTTGCTCGGCGGTCTGCAGGAACGCCTCGGCATTGCAGGCCAGGCGCAGGGTGGCGGTGGCCACTACGCGGATTTGTTCCCGGGGAATATCCTGCAGGCGTTCGGAGAACAGCTTAAGGCACTGCCAGCCGCGCTGCATGGCGTCATGCGACAGGTGATTGTTCTGATCCAGCCCGGCGGCCAGGCGCACTTTGCGCTTGATGCGTGCCAGGGTCTGAATGCTGCCGGCCACCTCGCGCACCACCAGCATGTGAAAGCTGTTGGAGCCGAGATCGATGGCGGCATAGAGCGTGCTGGAACTGAGCATGTTATCCCCTTTGCCTTTCAAGCCGCATCGTGGTTGGCCGCATTCGCCGCCCTCCGCCGCTTACCGGGGTAAGTGACGGAGGGCTTGCGTGCTTGGCGCCGGGATGCGGCGGGTACTTCATTGGCGCATCAGCCCGAGCGTTTACGGTTGCTGCGCGGCGCGCCGCCGCGGCGTGGCGCGGAGTTGCGGCGTGGGCCGTTGCCGCCGCGCGGACGCGACAGGCGTTTCGGCGCAGGCAGGCCGGTCAGCAATGCATCGCTGTTGTACTTGCTCACCGGAATGCTGTGGCCGGTGTAGGTCTCGATCGCCGGCAGGTTGAGCGCGTACTCTTCGCAGGCCAGGCTGATGGAGTGGCCGCTTTCACCCGCGCGGCCGGTACGGCCGATGCGGTGCACGTAGTCTTCGCAGTCGTCAGGCAGATCGTAGTTGAACACGTGGGTGACCAACGGGATGTGCAGGCCGCGCGCGGCGACGTCGGTGGCGACCAGAATGTCGAGGTTGCCCTTGGTGAAGTCGTCGAGAATGCGCAGGCGTTTTTTCTGCGCCACGTCGCCGGTCAGCAGGCCGACGCGGTGACCGTCGGCGGCCAGGTGGCCCCAAATGTCTTCACAGCGGTGCTTGGTGTTGGCGAAGACGATGGCGCGATCCGGCCATTCTTCTTCGATCAGCGTCTGCAGCAGGCGCATTTTTTCTTCGTTGGACGGGTAGAACAGCTCTTCTTTAATGCGGTGGCCGGTTTTCTGTTCCGGTTCCACTTCAACATATTCGGCGTTGTTCATCTGCTCGAAGGCCAGTTCGCGAACGCGATAGGACAGGGTGGCAGAGAACAGCATGTTCAGGCGTTGGTCGACCGCGGGCATGCGGCGGAACAGCCAGCGGATGTCTTTGATAAAGCCCAGATCGTACATGCGATCGGCTTCATCCAGCACCACGACCTGGATGGCGCCCAGATCGATGTAGTTTTGCTTGGCGTAGTCGATTAAGCGACCGGTGGTGCCGATCAGGATATCCACGCCGCTTTCCAGCACTTTCAGCTGCTTGTCGTAGCCGTCGCCGCCGTAAGCCAGGCCCAGCTTCAGGCCGGTGGACTGGGACAGGGGTTCCGCATCGGAGTGGATCTGCACCGCCAGTTCACGCGTTGGCGCCATGATCAAGGCGCGCGGCTGGTTGGTCTGGCGATCCTGTTTCGCCGGGTGGTTAAGCAAATAGTGAAAAGTAGACGCCAAAAATGCCAGCGTCTTTCCGGTACCGGTTTGCGCCTGACCTGCAACGTCACGCCCGGAGAGCGTGAGCGGCAATGCTAACGCCTGGATAGGCGTGCAATGGTGAAACCCTTTTTTCTCAAGGGCTTCAAGGACTAACGGGTGCAGGGCGAAGTCGGAAAACTTCTGTTCGGTCAAGTGTGTTTTGCTCATAGTGTGGTAGAATATCAGCTAACTATTGCTTTACGAAAGCACATCCGTTGAAATAAACGCGGTGAAATAAAATCACCTTGAGTTGGTTAATGCTACACCAACAAGGTAGACATAATCCTGTGGAGTAGAACATGAGCGATAAAATTATTCACCTGACTGACGGCAGCTTCGACACCGACGTGCTGAAAGCTGAAGGGCCAATCCTGGTCGATTTCTGGGCTGAATGGTGTGGACCGTGCAAGATGATTGCTCCGATTCTGGACGAGATTGCCGAAGAATTCGCAGGCAAACTGACCATCACCAAGCTGAACATCGATCAAAACCCGGCGACCGCTCCCAAGTACGGTATCCGCGGTATCCCTACGCTGTTGCTGTTCAAGAACGGTGAAGTGGCCGCGACCAAGGTGGGCGCGTTGTCCAAAGGTCAGCTCAAAGATTTCCTGAACGCGAATCTGTAATCGGGCGGGAAGCCCAAGCAGCGGCGTCTGGCGGCGATGTTCAATTCACCGCTAGACGCCTGCCAAGAAGCGTGTTAAGTTTAACCACACTGCATATAGAACTTGCCCGAAGTTTTAAATCTAAAGAGTTTGAATCTAAGCTTTACTCTGTGTTGAACCGCTGGCGTTGCAAGTAAATTGAACTCAACCCGCGTTTTAGCAATCAAACGGTTTTGCAAAATCAATTTTAAGGTACCTTCGATCTTAAACCGTCAATGCGCACGCCCGATGTAAGCCATTTCTTACCGCGACGGCTCAGCGCCCGGTGATCGAACGTCCAGTAAACAGGCACGTATCACGCTGCCATACCATTCACGATACAAGTTCGAGACATACCCCGAGTTTAAGAACCCACCACTATGAATCTTACCGAATTAAAGAATACGCCGGTTTCTGAGCTGATTACTCTCGGCGAAAATATGGGGCTGGAAAACCTTGCCCGCATGCGCAAGCAGGACATCATCTTCTCCATTCTGAAGCAGCATGCGAAAAGCGGAGAAGACATCTTCGGCGACGGCGTGCTCGAGATATTGCAGGATGGATTTGGTTTCCTCCGTTCCGGAGACAGTTCCTACCTCGCCGGCCCCGACGACATCTATGTATCCCCTAGCCAAATCCGCCGTTTCAACCTCCGTACAGGTGACACCATTTCCGGTAAGATTCGACCGCCAAAAGAAGGCGAGCGCTATTTTGCCCTGTTGAAAGTTAACGAAGTTAACTATGACAAACCGGAAAACGCCCGCAGCAAGATCCTGTTCGAGAACTTGACCCCGCTGCACGCCAATTCCCGTCTGCGCATGGAGCGCGGCAACGGCTCTACCGAAGACCTGACGGCGCGCGTGCTGGATCTGGCATCGCCGATCGGTCGCGGCCAGCGTGGCCTGATCGTCGCGCCGCCGAAAGCCGGTAAAACCATGCTGCTGCAGAACATCGCGCAGAGCATCGCCTACAACCACCCAGACTGCGTGCTGATGGTGCTGCTGATCGACGAACGTCCGGAAGAAGTTACCGAGATGCAGCGTCTGGTGAAAGGCGAAGTGATCGCCTCGACCTTCGACGAACCGGCTTCCCGTCACGTGCAGGTAGCGGAAATGGTCATCGAGAAGGCCAAGCGCCTGGTTGAGCACAAAAAAGACGTGATCATCCTGCTCGACTCCATCACCCGTCTGGCGCGCGCCTACAACACCGTGGTGCCGGCCTCGGGCAAGGTGCTGACCGGCGGTGTGGACGCCAACGCCCTGCACCGTCCGAAGCGTTTCTTCGGCGCGGCGCGTAACGTTGAAGAAGGCGGCAGCCTGACCATCATCGCTACCGCGCTGGTGGATACCGGGTCGAAAATGGACGAGGTTATCTACGAAGAATTTAAAGGTACCGGCAACATGGAATTGCACCTGGCGCGTAAAATCGCCGAGAAGCGCGTATTCCCTGCCATCGATTACAATCGCTCCGGTACCCGTAAAGAAGAGTTGCTCACCACCTCTGAAGAACTGCAAAAAATGTGGATCCTGCGCAAAATCATTCATCCGATGGGTGAGATCGACGCGATGGAGTTCCTCATTAATAAGTTGGCGATGACTAAAACCAACGATGAATTCTTCGATATGATGAAACGCTCATAATTCAGTAAAAAATTCGCAGAACGCCACGCCTAGCCGTGGCGTTTTTCGCTTCTGGCAGATACGATAAGTAGCAGTAATGGAAAAGTAAGTTGTTTCTGCGACTTATTGGGAATTCATCTTGTTTGCGGTCGGCCTTTGCCGTTCGCATCTTGTCGCTGCCGATTTAGCCGGCAACAACGGAAATGAGAATGAATCACTGTTGTCATAGGAAATGACTGAAAGGTAGCGGGGGCCCATGGCGCAAGCTGTCGCCCATGTTAAGCTGCCTTATCTTCTACAGAGATCTGTTAACTGTGAACTTACTCACTATGAGTACTGAAATTCTATTTGTTTTCCTGTTTTCCTTGGCTTTTCTCTTTGTTGCCCGTAAAGCAGCAAAACGTATTGGTCTGGTTGATAAACCTAATTACCGCAAACGTCACCAGGGGCTGATTCCCTTGGTCGGCGGTATTTCCGTTTATGCCGGGCTGTGCTTCGCTTTCCTGATCTCTGAACAAACCATCGCGCACGGCAAACTTTATCTCACCTGCGCGGGGATTTTAGTGTTTGTCGGCGCTCTGGACGACCGCTTCGACATCAGCGTCAAGATCCGCGCGCTGGTACAGGCGCTGGTCGGCATTGCGATGATGGCGTTCGCCGGGCTTTACCTGCGCAGCTTCGGCCACGTGCTGGGCGATTGGGAAATGCTGCTGGGGCCGTTCGGCTACCTGGTGACGCTGTTTGCGGTATGGGCGGCAATCAACGCCTTCAACATGGTGGACGGCATCGACGGCCTGCTGGGCGGTCTGTCGTGCGTGTCCTTCGGCGCGTTGGGCATTCTGCTGTATCTGAGCGGCCATTCCGAGCTGGCGTTCTGGTGCTTTGCGATGATCGCCACCATAGTTCCCTATATCCTGCTTAATCTCGGTATCCTCGGCCGCCGCTATAAGGTCTTTATGGGGGACGCCGGCAGCACGCTGATCGGCTTTACCGCCATCTGGCTGCTGTTGCAGAGCTCGCAGGGGAAGGTTCACTCGATCAACCCGGTGACCGCCCTGTGGATTATCGCCATTCCGCTGATGGACATGATTGCTATCATGTATCGTCGTTTACGCAAGGGGATGAGCCCCTTCTCCCCCGATCGTCAACATATTCACCACCTGATCATGCGCGCCGGCTTTACGCCGCGGCAGGCGTTTGTCCTGATTACCCTGGCGGCGGCGCTGCTGGCGGCCATTGGCGTCATTGGCGAGCGGCTGACCTTTATTCCTGAATGGGTGATGTTGGCATTATTTTTGCTTGCTTTCTTCCTGTACGGTTATTGCATCAAGCGCGCCTGGCGCGTCGCCCGTTACATTAAGCGTATCAAGCGCCGCCTGCGGCGTTCGACCGACAATAAGCAAGTATCTTAACCAGAGGCTTTTGGGCAGTGATGAATCCAGAAACAACGTCTGACAAGAATACCCCGGCGGTGGATAACGAACTCGATATCCGCGGCCTGTTCCGTACCCTGTGGCGCGGCAAGCCCTGGATTATCGGCATTGCGGTGCTGTTCGCCGCGGTGGCGCTTGTCGTGTCCTATCTGGTCAAGCAGGAGTGGAGCGCGGCCGCGATTACCGACAGGCCGACGGTCAATGCGCTGGGCGGTTATTATTCGCAGCAGCAGTTCCTGCGCAATCTGGACGTGCGGACCCTGCCGGCGGTCGCCAGCGAGCAGCCGGGCATCGCCGACGAAGCCTATAATGAATTCATCATGCAGCTGGCGGCTTACGATACGCGTCGTGATTTTTGGCTGCAGAGCGATTATTACCGGCAGCGCCAGGAAGGGGATGCCCGCGCCGATGCGGCCATGCTCGACGAGCTGATCAACAATATTCAATTTACCCCGCGCGACGACAAAAAGGCGCCAAACGACGGCGTAAGGCTGACGGCCGAAACGGCGGCGGACGCCAACCGTCTGCTGCGCCAGTATGTCGCCTTCGCCAGCCACCGCGCGGCCCTGCATTTGAACGAAGAGATCCAGGGGGCCTGGGCGGCCCGGACCACCTCGATGAAGGCGCAGGTCAAGCGTCAGGAAGCGGTAGCGGAAGCGGTCTACAAGCGTGAGCTCAATACCATCCAGCAGGCGCTGAAAATCGCCGAAACCCAGGGCATCAGCCGCACGCAAACCGACACGCCGGCGGAGCAGCTGCCGGACTCCGACTTGTTCCTGCTGGGCAAGCCGATGCTGCAGGCGCGCCTGGAAGGCCTGCAGGCCTCCGGCCCGACCTACGACCTGGATTACGATCAGAACCGCGCGATGCTGGCGACGCTGAACGTTGGCCCGACGCTGGACGAGAAGTTTCAGACTTACCGCTATTTGCGCACGCCGGAAGAACCGGTAAAACGCGACAGCCCACGACGGGTATTTTGGCTGATTCTGTGGGGCGCGATGGGCGCTTTGGTTGGCGCAGGCATTGCCCTGGCGCGTCGGCCGCGTAATTAAAAATAATATAATAATTCGCTGATGGGCGCGTAAGCGCCCAATTCGCAGGTACGCCTGCGGTTAACCGACCAAAAGAGATTCGCTGTGAAAGTGTTGACTGTTTTCGGCACCAGACCTGAAGCCATCAAAATGGCGCCGCTGGTACATGCCCTGGCTCAGGATGAAGCCTTTGAATCAAGAGTCTGCGTAACGGCGCAGCATCGGGAGATGCTGGATCAGGTATTACGGCTATTTGAAATCGTGCCGGATTACGATCTGAACATCATGAAGCCCGGGCAGGGCTTGAGTGAGATCACCTGCCGCATTCTGGAAGGGTTGAAAGGCGTACTGGAAGAGTTCAAACCGGACGTGGTGTTAGTGCACGGTGATACCACCACCACGCTGGCGACCAGCCTGGCGGCGTTCTATCAACGCATTCCGGTCGGGCACGTGGAGGCGGGGCTGCGCACCGGCGATCTTTACTCGCCGTGGCCGGAAGAGGCCAACCGCAAACTGACCGGCCATCTGGCGATGTATCACTTCGCGCCGACGGAAAACTCGCGCCAGAACCTGCTGCGTGAGCTGCTGCCGGACGATCATATCTTCGTGACCGGCAATACGGTGATCGACGCGCTGTTCTGGGTGCGCGATCGGGTGATGGGCGATGCCGAATTGCGTGCGAGCCTGGCGCAGCGCTACCCGTTCCTCGATGCCAACAAGAAGCTGATCCTGGTAACCGGCCACCGTCGCGAAAGCTTTGGCGGCGGGTTTGAACGCATTTGCAGCGCGCTGGCGGAGATCGCCCGCAACCATCCGGATGTGCAGGTGGTGTATCCGGTGCACCTTAACCCGAACGTCAGCGAGCCGGTCAACCGCATCCTGAAAGGCATCGACAACATCATGTTGATCGACCCACAGGATTACTTGCCGTTCGTCTATCTGATGGCCAACGCTTATATGATCCTGACCGACTCCGGCGGCATTCAGGAAGAGGCGCCGTCGCTGGGCAAGCCGGTGCTGGTGATGCGCGACACCACCGAACGTCCGGAAGCGGTCGATGCGGGCACGGTACGCCTGGTGGGCACCGACGTGACTAAAATCGTCGATGAGGTGACCCGGCTGCTGACCGACAAGAATGAATACCATGCGATGAGCCGGGCGCATAACCCCTACGGTGATGGCAATGCCTGCCAGCGTATCCTCGAAGCTTTAAAGAATCATCAGGTGACACTATGAGTTTTAACACTATTTCGGTTATCGGCCTGGGTTATATCGGTCTGCCAACGGCGGCGGCGTTTGCTTCCCGCAAGAAAAAAGTGGTGGGCGTAGATGTTAACCAACATGCGGTCGACACCATCAATCGCGGCGCGATCCATATCGTTGAGCCGGATCTGGATAAAGTGGTGAAGGATGCGGTCGACGGCGGTTATCTGCAGGCGGTGAGCCAACCCCTGCCGGCGGATGCGTTTCTGATCGCGGTGCCGACGCCGTTCAAAGGCGACCATGAACCGGATCTGGCCTATGTCGAGGCGGCGGCCAAATCACTGGCGCCGGTGCTGAAGCGCGGCGATCTGGTGATCCTCGAGTCTACCTCGCCGGTGGGCGCCACCGAACAGATGGCGGAATGGCTGGCGCAAGCGCGCAGCGATCTCAGCTTCCCGCAGCAGGCCGGCGAAGCGGCCGATGTGAATATCGCCTACTGCCCGGAGCGCGTACTGCCTGGCCAGGTGATGGTTGAACTGATCCAGAACGACCGGGTGATCGGCGGCATGACGCCGAGATGCTCCGAGCGCGCCAGCGCGCTGTACAAGATTTTCCTCGAAGGCGAGTGCGTGATCACCAACTCCCGCACCGCAGAGATGTGCAAGCTGACGGAAAACAGCTTCCGCGACGTGAACATCGCCTTTGCCAATGAGCTGTCGTTGATTTGCGCCGATCAGGGCATCAACGTCTGGGAACTCATCCGCCTGGCGAATCGCCATCCGCGGGTCAATATCCTGCAGCCGGGCCCTGGCGTCGGCGGCCACTGCATCGCCGTCGATCCCTGGTTTATCGTGGCGCAGAATCCGCAGCAGGCGCGCCTGATCCACACCGCGCGGCTGGTGAATGACGGCAAACCGCTGTGGGTGGTCGATCGCGTCAAGGCGGCGGTGGCGGACTGCCTGGCGGCTACCGACAAGCGCGCGTCTGAAGTGAAGATCGCCTGCTTCGGCCTGGCGTTCAAGCCGAATATCGACGATCTGCGCGAAAGCCCGGCGGTGGAAGTCGCTCACCTGATCGCCGACTGGCACGTTGGGGAGACGCTGGCGGTTGAGCCGAATGTTGAGCAACTGCCGAAAACGCTGGCCGGGCAGGTGACGCTGAAAAGCATCGCCGATGCGCTGCGGCAGGCGGACGTGATCGTGATGCTGGTCGATCACCAGCAGTTCAAGGCCATTCGGCCGGAAGAGATAAAACAAACCTGGGTGGTGGACACCAAGGGCGTTTGGCGCTGATTTCAGCCCATTGCGCGAGCGGCGCAAGGCGTTATCGAGAGGCGCCTGCTGCCGCGATATTCGGTCCGATGGCGACGCCGGGGATTAATCATATGCATCTGCATGCTTCAGTTGAACCGCTGGCTTGGGAAAGTGAGTTTTTCAGGCTGAATAGCGCCAAGCTCGACATTAACGCATCCGCGCCGGCGTTGACCGTCGCTGAGCTGGACGCCTTTTCGCTGGTTCAGGCCAAGATCCCGGCCCAGCGGCTGGATTTAATCGATGCGTTAGCGGGCGTGGGCTTTCAACTGGCGGAGGGGGAAATCGACCTGAAACTGCCGGTTGGCATGGAAAGTGCTTTATCTGATGACGCCCCCCTGACGGCGATTCGCCCTGCGATCCAGGCAGATATACCCGCCTTGCGCGCTGCGGCGGGCAAGGTTTTCGCCGCCAGCCGTTTTCGCTCCCCCTGGTATCGGATTGAGGACAGCGGCCGTTTTTATGCGCTGTGGATCGAAAAAGCCGTGCTGGGGACGTTTGATCATCAATGTTTGCTGGCGCTTGATGAGCATGGGCGGCCCGCCGGGTTTGTCAGCCTGCGGGACACCGGCGATCGAGAGGCGCGGATTGGCTTATTGGCCGCATTCCCGGGGGCGGAAGGAAAGGGCATAGGTTCGCGGCTGATGAATGCGGCCATCGCCTGGTGCGCGCAGCGTCAATTGCGGCATCTGCGGGTTGCGACCCAGACCGGCAATATCGCCGCGTTACGGCTTTATCAAAGGCACGGTGCCGCCATAGAAAGCACCGCGTATTGGTTATACAGAGGTAGACATGATTCCATTTAACGCACCACCGGTTGTTGGCACTGAACTTGACTATATGCAGGCTGCCATGGGCAGCGGCAAGCTGTGCGGCGACGGCGGCTTTACCCGCCGCTGCCAGCAGTGGATGGAACAACGCTTCGGCAGCCCGAAGGTGCTGTTGACGCCGTCTTGCACCGCTTCGCTGGAGATGGCGGCCATTCTGCTGGACATCAAGCCGGGTGATGAAGTGATCATGCCGAGCTTCACCTTTGTCTCCACCGCCAACGCCTTCGTGCTGCGCGGCGCCAAAGCGGTGTTTGTCGACGTGCGGCCGGACACCATGAACATCGATGAAAGCAAAATCGAAGCGGCGATCACCGATAAAACCCGCGCCATCGTGCCGGTGCATTACGCCGGCGTCGCCTGCGAGATGGACACCATCATGGCGCTGGCGAAGAAATATAACCTGTTCGTGGTGGAAGACGCCGCTCAGGGCGTGATGTCGACCTACAAAGGCAAAGCGTTGGGCACCATCGGCCATATCGGCTGTTTCAGCTTCCATGAAACCAAAAACTATACCGCCGGCGGCGAAGGCGGCGCGACGTTGGTGAATGACCCGGCGCTGATCGACCGGGCGGAGATCATTCGCGAAAAAGGCACCAACCGCAGCCAGTTTTTCCGTGGCCAGGTAGACAAGTACACCTGGCGCGATATCGGTTCCAGCTATCTGATGGCCGATCTGCAGGCGGCCTATCTGTGGGGCCAGTTGGAAGCGGCCGACGCGATTAATCAGCGCCGCCTGTCGCTGTGGAAAAAATACTACGACAGCTTCCTGCCGCTGGCCAAGGCCGGCCGCATCGAGCTGCCGAGCGTCCCGGCGGATTGCGTGCACAACGCCCATATGTTTTATATCAAACTGCGCGATATGCAGGACCGTACGGCCTTTATCAACTATCTGAAAGAGGCCGAGATTATGTCGGTGTTCCACTATATCCCGCTGCACGCCTGCCCGGCGGGCGAACGGTTCGGCCGCTTTGCCGGCGAAGATCGTCATACCAGTAAAGACAGCGAACGCCTGGTGCGGCTGCCGCTGTTCTACAATATGTCCGATGTCAATCAGCGTACGGTGATCAATACTATTTTGAGCTTCTTCGCCTGATATGTCGTTGGCAAAAGCATCGATATGGACCGCCGGTTCCACGCTGATCAAAATTGGCGTGGGGCTGTTGGTGGTGAAACTGCTGGCGGTGGCGTTTGGCCCCAGCGGCGTGGGGCAGGCGGGCAACTTCCGCCAGTTGATCACCGTGCTGGGCGTGTTGTCCGGCGCCGGTATTTTTAACGGCATCACCAAGTATGTGGCGGAGTATCACCAGGATCCGCAGCGGCTGCGGCTGGCGGTGGGCACCGCATCGAGCATCGTACTGGGCTTTTCGACGCTGCTGGCGCTGGTATTTCTGTTCGCCGCCGAGCCGATCGGCGTGGCTCTGTTCGGCCATGCCGATTACGTCGGCGTGGTGCGAGCGGTGGCGTTTATCCAGATGGGCATCGCCTACGCCAACCTGTTTATGGCGGTGCTGAAAGGCTATCGCGATGCGCTGGGCAACGCGCTGGCGGTGATCGGCGGCAGCCTGATTGGCGTGGTGGCCTATTACCTGTGCTTTAAGCTGGGCGGCTATGAAGGCGCGTTGGCCGGGTTGGCGCTGGTGCCTGCGCTGGTGGTGCTGCCGGCCGGGCTGATGCTGTGGCGGCGCAAAACCCTGCCGCTGCGTTACCTGGCGCTGGCGTGGGATAAAGCGGTCGCCGGCAATCTCGGCAAGTTCACCATCATGGCGCTGATCACCTCGATGACGCTGCCGGTGGCCTATGTGATGATGCGAAACCTGCTGGCGGCGCATTACAGCTGGGATGAAGTGGGCATTTGGCAGGGCGTCAGCAGCATCTCCGACGCTTACCTGCAGTTTATCACCGCCTCGTTCACCGTGTATTTGCTGCCGACGCTGTCGCGGCTGACGGATAAGGGCGCCATCTCGCAGGAGATCGTGCGTTCGCTGAAGTTTGTGCTGCCGGCGGTGGCGGCGGCGAGCTTTACGGTGTGGCTGCTGCGCGATTTCGCCATCTGGCTGTTGTTTTCCGATCGGTTTGTGGCGATGCGCGACCTGTTCGCCTGGCAATTGGTCGGCGACGTGCTGAAAGTCGGCGCTTACGTGTTCGGCTATCTGGTCATCGCCAAGGCGTCGCTGCGTTTTTATATCCTGACGGAGGTCAGCCAGTTCCTGCTGCTGACGCTGTTCTCGCACTGGCTGATACCGTTGCACGGCGCGCTCGGCGCGGCTCAGGCCTATATGGCAACCTACATCGCGTATTTCACGCTCTGTAGCTGCGTATTCCTTATTTATCGTAGACGAGTATGACCACACTGATTCACGTACTGGGATCTGACATCCCGCATCACAATCAGACGGTGCTGCGCTTCTTCAACGACGTGCTGGCACCGCGCCTGCCGGCGGAACAGACGCGCCATTTTATGGTGGCGGCTAAAGACGTTGCGGCGCTGGGCGATTTCCCCGCGCTGAGCATCGAGCCGTTTGCGGATAAGAAAAGCCTGGCGGAGGCGGTGATCGCCCGCGCCCAGGCCGATCGCGACGCGCGCTTCTTTCTGCACGGCCAGTTCAACCCCGGGCTGTGGCTGGCGTTGCTGAGCGGCAAGATCAAAGCGCGGCAGGTCAGTTGGCATATCTGGGGCGCCGATCTGTATGAAGACGCCACCAGCTGGAAATACCGGCTGTTCTATCTGCTGCGCCGCATCGCGCAGGGGCGGGTGGCCAACGTGTTCGCCACCCGCGGCGATGTGGCCCATTACCAGCAGCGCCATGCGCGCGTGCCGGCTTCGCTGCTGTATTTCCCGACGCGGATGGATCCGGCGCTGACCGGGATCGGCGTGGAGAAAAACCTGGCCGGCCCGATGACCATTCTGGTGGGCAACTCCGGCGATCGCACCAACCGGCATATCGAGGCGCTGAAGGCGATTCATCAGCAGTTCGGCGCCGAGGTGCGCGTGATCCTGCCGATGGGTTATCCGGCCAACAACGACGCCTACATTGAGCAGGTGCGCGCCGCCGGGCTGCAGCTGTTCAGCGAAAAGAACCTGCAGCTGCTGACGCAGCAGGTGGCGTTCGAGGATTACCTGAATATCCTGCGCGAATGCGATCTCGGCTACTTCATCTTCAACCGCCAGCAGGGCATAGGTACGCTGTGCCTGCTGATCCAGTTCGGCGTGCCTTTTGTGCTCAGCCGACAAAACCCGTTCTGGCAGGATCTAGCGGAACAGCATCTGCCGGTGCTGTTTTACGGCGATTCGCTGGACGAAGCGGTGGTGCGCGAGGCGCAGCGCCAGCTGGCGTCGGTGGATCAGCAGGCCATCGCTTTCTTTAATCCGAACTTCATCGATGGCTGGCAACAGGCATTGGCGCTGGCGGCGGGAGAAGCCTCATGACGCTGGCGCAGTTTGGCGGCCTGTTCGCGGTCTACCTGGTCAGCGTGCTGTTTATCCTGACGCTGACCTATCAGGAGTTCCGGCGCATTCGCTTTAACTTCAACGTGTTCTTTTCGGTGCTGTATTTGCTGACGTTTTACTTCGGCTTTCCGCTGACCTGCCTGCTGGTGTTTCAGTTCGACGTCGAGGTGGTGCCGGTCGAGTTTCTGCTGTACGCCATTTTGTCCGCCACGGCGTTCTACGCCATCTATTACGTCAGCTATAAAACCCGGCTGCGCACGCGCAGTGCCCAGCCGCGAGCGCCGTTGTTTACCATGAATCGGGTGGAGACCCACCTGACCTGGGTGCTGCTGGCGCTGGTGGCGATTGGCACCGTAGGCATTTTCTTTATGCAGAACGGTTTCCTGCTGTTCAAGCTGAACTCTTACAGCCAGATTTTCTCCAGCGACGTGTCCGGCGTGGCGCTCAAACGCTTCTTTTACTTCTTTATCCCGGCGATGCTGGTGGTGTATTTCCTGCGGCAGGACCTGCGCGCCTGGTTCTTCTTCCTGGTGGCGACGGTGGCGTTTGGCATTCTGACCTACGTGATCGTCGGCGGCACCCGCGCCAACATCATCATCGCCTTCGCGCTGTTCCTGTTTATCGGCATCGTCCGCGGCTGGATCACGCTGTGGATGCTGGCGGCGGCGGGCATTTTCGGCATCGTCGGCATGTTCTGGCTGGCGTTGAAACGCTACAGCCTGGACGTCAGCGGCGCCGAGGCGTTTTACACCTTCCTCTACCTGACGCGCGACACCTTCTCGCCGTGGGAGAACCTGGCGCTGCTGCTGCAAAACTACGACAAGATTGATTTCCAGGGCCTGGCGCCGATCCTGCGTGATTTCTACGTATTCATACCGTCCTGGCTGTGGCCGGGGCGGCCGGACGTGGTGCTGAACTCCGCCAACTACTTTACCTGGGAAGTGCTGAACAACCATTCCGGCCTGGCGATTTCCCCGACGCTGATCGGCTCGCTGGTGGTGATGGGCGGCGCGCTGTTTATCCCGCTTGGCGCGGTGCTGGTCGGCATGATCATCAAGTGGTTCGACTGGCTGTATGAGCTGGGCAAAACCGAACCGAACCGCTACAAGGCGGCCATTTTGCAGGGCTTCTGCTTTGGGGCGGTGTTCAACATGATCGTGCTGGCGCGTGAGGGCGTCGATTCATTCGTCTCACGCGTGGTGTTCTTCTGCATTATTTTTGGCGCCTGTCTGGTGCTGGCGAAATTGCTGTACTGGCTGTTTGATACCGCCGGGCTGATCAAGGCCCGGGCGCGGCGCTCGCGCTCCTTGGCAGCGCCGCCTCCGCAGGCCAACGGTCTTTTGTAAGGGTAATGATCAAGATGGAAGCAAAGATTGAGGTCCCGAAGTATGAGCTGCGCAGTTTCAGCCTGTGGGGCTTCCGCGATATGGCGCACTGCATGGACTTTTTGTTCGACGGCGGGCGGGTAAAGCAGGGCACGCTGGTGGCGATGAATGCCGAAAAAATCCTCAAGGCGGAGGAAGACCAGGCGCTGCGCGCACTGCTGGATGAGGCGGAATTCAAATATGCCGACGGCATCAGCATGGTGCGATCCATCCGCCGCAAGTACCCGGGCGCCGAAGTGTCTCGCGTGGCGGGCGCCGATCTGTGGGAAGCGCTGATGCAGCGTGCCGGCCGCGAAGGCACGCCGGTGTTTTTGATCGGCGGCAAGCCGCAGGTGCTGGCGGAAACCGAACAGAAGCTGCGCAGCCAGTGGAACGTCAACCTGGTGGGCAGCCAGGACGGTTACTTCCAACCGGAACAGCGCCAGGCGCTGTTTGAACGCATTCGCGCCAGCGGGGCGGCTATCGTCACCGTGGCGATGGGGTCGCCGAAGCAGGAGATGTTGATGCGCGACTGCCGCAGGGTGCATCCGCAGGCGCTGTATATGGGCGTCGGCGGCACCTACGACGTGTTTACCGGCCATGTGAAGCGTGCGCCCAAGGTCTGGCAGAATCTGGGCCTGGAGTGGCTTTATCGGCTGCTCAGCCAGCCCAGCCGCATTGGCCGCCAGCTGAAACTGCTGAAGTTTGTCGGCTACTACTACCGCGGCAAGATGTAAGCGGCGGCCGGGGCGGAAAGTGCCGCTCCGGCAGGCCCAACGGGATAAATAATCTGCTTTTTAAACGTTTTACCCGCATATCTATAACCCCCGGCCCTAAACACTCCCTCATTTATTCCATAAAGTTTTAAATTGCGGTTTGCTTATAGCGGCAAAATGCGAAACGATACCGCCCGGAAATTATCCCTGGCCGCTGGCGCCTGCTGCGACGGCGCTGAACGAGGTTCTTCTCGCCGCAAGATCGCTCCGACTACCCGTTGATGCCAACCCGATCGGCAGGGGATGATTTATTCTTTTCATAACAACAATAACGACCGGCGGCGGCCGGCAGGCAAGCACAACCCGAAAAATTATTGAGGACTCATGGCACACAAAGAAAAACCGCAAGGACTACACCGGGGGCTCGAGGCCCGGCATATCGAGCTGATCGCTCTGGGGGGCACCATCGGGGTCGGCCTGTTTATGGGCTCTGCGAGTACGCTGAAGTGGGCGGGGCCGTCGGTGCTGCTGGCCTATATCATCGCCGGGCTGTTCGTGTTCTTTATTATGCGTTCGATGGGGGAAATGCTGTTCCTCGAGCCGGTGGCGGGTTCCTTCGCCGTTTATGCGCATAAGTATATGAGTCCCTACTTCGGTTACCTGACCGCCTGGGGATATTGGTTTATGTGGATCGCCGTCGGCATATCCGAAATCACCGCCATCGGGGTTTACGTGCAGTTCTGGTTCCCGGAAATCCCGCAGTGGGTGCCGGCGCTGATCGCCGTGGCGATGGTGGCGCTGGCCAACCTGGCGGCGGTGCGGCTGTACGGTGAGCTGGAGTTCTGGTTCGCCATGATCAAGGTCACCACCATCATCGTGATGATCCTGGTGGGGTTGGGGGTGATTTTCTTCGGCTTCGGCAACGGCGGCGAACCCGTCGGTTTCGCCAACCTGACCGCCCACGGCGGCTTCTTTGCCGGCGGCTGGAAAGGCTTCCTGTTTGCGCTGTGCATCGTGGTCGCCTCCTATCAGGGGGTCGAGCTGGTGGGCATCACCGCCGGCGAGGCCAAGAACCCGCAGATCACGCTGAAGCGCGCGATCAATAATATCCTGTGGCGCATTCTGATCTTCTACGTCGGCGCCATCTTCGTCATCGTCACCATCTTCCCGTGGAACGGCATCGGCACCGCCGGCAGCCCGTTCGTGCTGACCTTCGCCAAGATTGGCATCGTGGCCGCCGCCGGCATCATCAACTTTGTGGTGCTGACCGCCGCGCTCTCCGGCTGCAACAGCGGCATGTACAGCGGCGGGCGCATGCTGTACGCCCTAGCCAAGAATCGTCAGCTGCCGGCCGCGTTGACCAAAGTGTCCGCCAGCGGCGTGCCGGTGAACTGCATCGCCGTCACCATCGGCTGCCTGCTGGCGGGGTCCGGGTTGAACTACATCATTCCCAATCCGCAGCAGGTGTTCGTCTATGTCTACAGCGCCAGCGTGCTGCCGGGCATGGTGCCGTGGTTTGTGGTGCTGATCAGCCAGCTGTACTTCCGCCGCGCCCATAAAGAAGCGATCAAAACTCACGGCTTCAAGTCGATCATGTTCCCTTATGTGAACTATTTGACCATCGCTTTTCTGCTGTGCGTGCTGGTTGGCATGGGAATCAACCCGGATACGCGAGTTTCTCTGTTGGTCGGGGCGATTTTCTTGGCGGGCGTCAGCCTGTGCTACTTCGCTTTGGGGATGCACAAGAAACATCATCCGGCTGAAAAACAGGCGGAAACGCAGCAATAAGCGGTGAAAAGGGGCTGCGGATAGCGCTTTCCTGCGCGGGAGTGAGCAAAGCGTAATCAAACGCAACATTTCTGCGAAAAAGCACTAGACAGGATTAGAGTAAATCCGTAGTATCCCCTCCCGCAACGGCGCTACGCGCCCGTAGCTCAGCTGGATAGAGCGCTGCCCTCCGGAGGCAGAGGTCTCAGGTTCGAATCCTGTCGGGCGCACCATTAAGTTTGTGTGCAAGAGCTGCGGTGGTAGTATTACCGCGTGAAGTTTAGAAGTAATGGTGGCTATAGCTCAGTTGGTAGAGCCCTGGATTGTGATTCCAGTTGTCGTGGGTTCGAGTCCCATTAGCCACCCCACTTCCTGCGAGAAGTGAAGGTTTGTAAGCTGTTTTGTGATTGTGCGAAGGTGGCGGAATTGGTAGACGCGCTAGCTTCAGGTGTTAGTGTTCTTACGGACGTGAGGGTTCAAGTCCCTCTCTTCGCACCACACACAAAATGTCTAATAAATATAATATTTACATAGACATAAGCGATATAAATCGGTAGTATCAGCAACAAGAAATCGGCGAGTAGCGCAGCTTGGTAGCGCAACTGGTTTGGGACCAGTGGGTCGGAGGTTCGAATCCTCTCTCGCCGACCACATTCAAAGAAACCGACGAAAGTCGGTTTTTTTACGCCTGCAGTTTATGAGGATGAGAACCTCCGAAGGAGGTTTGAGCCGAGCGCAGCGAGACCACGTTGCTTTAGCGACGGCCCGCAGGGCAAGCATCGCAGATGCGCGTCATCCTCTCTCGCCGACCACATTCAAAGAAACCGACGAAAGTCGGTTTTTTTACGCCCGCAGTTTAAGCAAAGCCCGTTCGGCAATGAGCGGGCTTTTTGTTTTTTGCGCCCGGCGTTGGTTTTCAGCGACACTCGCATCAGGCTTTGTCGTCAGTTTGAGACATATAATCTTTTGATTTTGTTCGATAAAAATCACTTTGACTTAAGTCGTCGTTATCAGGCGACACGTTTTGCCGCGGCAGGTCTTCGCCGGCAGGCAGGGGCGGAGGAGGGGTAAACCGCTCGGAAAATAAAAGTCTTTTTATTTCAATGTGGTGCGGTTTTTTTTACGTTGTGGCGGCTCGAGCGCCAAAGTTGGCACGCCAAGTGCAATATCTATATCGTAGATGCTCATTCCACCTCTTATGTTCGCCTTAGGCTTCATAAACCCTGGGAATGACGCAGAGCCGATTTAGGGTGCCTATTGCCCAAGAGACCGATGACACAAGCCGTCATCACGCTCAGGGCATAACGTTGAGTGAGGCACCGCCCCTGTTGTCCTAGACCTGATTGCTTCTTTATACACTTGCCACCGCGGCAAGTGTTTTTTTTTGCCTATCCCCTTCATACTTGAAGCTGTATCTGTGTTGGCTGCGTTTGTGCACCCCAGTCACTTACCTGAGTAAGCTCCTGGGGATTTACAAACTTGCCGCCTTGATTCAGCTCCAATTATTTTGGGTATATATAATTGCCGTACTTGGAGCCGTATCAGTGTTGGCTGCGTTTGTATGCCCTGGCCAGAGAATAAAGCGGATAAAAAAGGCGCGCCCAGTGGGCACGCCTTGAAGACAATACACTGCCGCGTTATTCGCCGTTTTGCTTCAGCGTCAGCATCAGCCCTTCGCGCCGCACCTGCGCCGCCTCATCCGAGCGATGCAGTTTTTCCAACGCGTCGCCCAACCAGGCGTAGTCGTAGGCATCCGGCCGCTGTTTCAGCGCTTCGCGGAAGGCGTCGGCCGCCTGCTGCCATTCGCCATGCTTCATCAGCAACTGCCCCAGCGTGCTGTTCAGCAGCGGCGTTGCGCCATGTTGTTTGACCTGCTGGCGCAGCGCCTTCTCCAGCTGCTCCGGATTGCCGGATTTCAGCCGTGGGATCAGCAACACCAGACGTTCGTCGTATTGGCGCTTCAGGCTGTCCAGCACGATTTCCTGCGCCAGTTCGTGGTCGTTGCATTCGATCAGGTGTTCCACCATGGCGATTTGCAGCGGCACTTCGTGACGGGTTTTACGGCTCTGATCTTTCCACCAGCGTTTCAGGCCGTCGCTGCCTTCGTCCGCCATCGCCTGGTTCATCAGGCCGATATAGGCCTGCTGTTGCAACGCCTGCAGCTCGCTTTCGCTGTGCAGATCGATTTTGCGCATCGACGGCAGGATTTCCAGCAACGACGCGAAGGCGCCGGTACGCAGATAGGCCTGTTCGGCCAGGCGCAGCACTTCCGGATGGCGCGGCGCCTGATTCAGCAGGCGATCGACGCCGTGGCGCGCGGCATGGTTCTCGCCCTGCGCCAGCTGAATGCGCACCCGGGTGATATCCACCGGCAGCTGGTCGGTGTCGGCGGCCTCGGCGGCGCGCTCCAGATATTGATTGGTGCGGAAGTCGTCGCCGCGCTGTTGGGCGGCTTCGGCGGCCAGCAGGTAGTTCACCACCGGCTGTTCGGCATGGTCGGCATTGCGCGTCAGCAGTTGTTCAACCTGCTTGTAATCGCCTTCCGCCAGCTTGATCAGCGCGGCCTTGGTTTGTTTGCGCGCGCGGGTGCGCTTGCGGCCGATAAACCAGCCGCGGGTACGGGCGCCGGTGCGGAAGATGCGACGCAGGATCCATTCGATCGCCAGCAGCACCACAAACAGCAGCACCGCCATGATCACCAGGCCGGTGACGCTGGTTTCGATATTGTAGTTGTCGGTCTGGATCAGCACGTAACCCTGATGCCCGGCCAACATCGGCCCGAGCACCACGCTGGCGATCAGCACCAGGAACAGAAATAACACGCGTAACATGGCTTATCCCTCCTGGTGAGCGGCAGGGGGCTGCGACAGCAGATTACGCACCCGGGTTTGCATCACTTTTTCCAGCAGCGGCTGGCTTTTCAGCTGATCCGGCACGTCCATCGAGATCGACTGCTGGCTCAGCGCGTCCAGCTCTTCGAGGAAGGCCTTGGTCGCCGGATCGGTGGTGTCGAAGTAGGCGCGAACCCAGGTGGAGATGGTTTCCAGCGACTGCTTGTAGGTTTCGTTCTGGTGGCGCGGGATCGCCTGTGCGGCCACCAGCAGGCGCGAGCGGATGTTTTCGCGCAGGTAGATATCCTGGTTTGGCGCCAGCAGCGGTTCGGCGCTGGCGTCGCGGCGGCGAATGGTAATAAAGTCGGCCATAAAGTTGTGCCAGCTTTTGGTCAGATTCTGCCGCCATTCGCCGATCGAGCTGGAAAGCTCGCTGCTGTCCTGATCCATCGGCGCTTCGTCGGTGTCGTTGTCCGCCAGGCGCAGGTTATCCACCTGGTTGGACAGCTGATTGACCTTGAGGATAATGCCGTCGAAGTCCACCTGGGTCAGGGTGGAGAGGGTGCTGATGTCATCGGTGATGGCGCGGCGCACGTCGATCAGGCTCGGGTCGTTCATGTCCGCCAGGCTGGCGTCGGCGCTCTTCAGCAGCGTTGCCGCGCTGGTGGCGTCCTGGTCGCTCCACAGTTTGCGGCCGGCCATTTTCACCAGGAAGTCGGCCTGCGCCAGCAGCCAGGTTTTGGCGTCGCTGCCGGAGATGGTCGCGACTTTTTCCTGCAGTTCATTCAGCTGGCGCGCCAGGGTCGCCTGCTCGCGATCGGCGGCGTCCAGGGTTTTGCCCTGCTGTTGCAGCAGGCCTTCCAGCGCGCTTCTTTCCTGCTGTTGGCTCTGTTTCAGCCCGTCCAGCTGCTGCTGCAGCGACTGGTTGGCGGCGATCAGCGCCTGCGCCTGCCGGTGGGTGTGGTAATAGCCGCCCGCGCCCAGTGCGATAACCAGCATGATGGCGATGGCGCCGAGCACCGGGCCGGTATTTTTCCCTTTACGGCGATCGGCGGCTGGCTGCTGGGGGCTCTCAACCGCCGGGGTTGGTTCTTCAACCGGGGCGGATGGGGTATTTTGTTCCGTCATAGTGGCACATCCCATAGTCAGGTTTATTTTAGCGCGCGGATCAGCGCGTCATTATCGGCGTTATCAGCTACCCGAATGGTGCTCCAGCCCAATTCCCGGGCGAGGGTAGCCAGACGTTCACTCACTACTACCAGGCGGCAGCGCAGCAGCCACGAAGAGCGATAGTAATCAGGAACTAAAGTATACAACTGTTGTAACATTTCACCGCTGGTCACCACCAGCGTATCGACGCCGGCGCGCTGCCAGTGGGCGCTTTGTTCGCTGCCGTCATAGTGCACCGGGCTGCGTTGATAACATTCATAATAGCTGACGTCGGCGCCCCGCTCGCGCAAAGTATCGCCGAGCAGCTCGCGCCCGCCGTTGCCGCGCAGGATCATCGCCCGCTTGCCGCCCAGCTTCTGCAGCGCCGGCAGCATCAGCAGCGTTTCGCTGATTTCGCGTTCGCGCGGGTATTCCACCGGCAGGCTGCTGATGCGGTGCAGCGCCAGCCCGGTGGCCCGGCCGATCGCATAATAGGCCAGATGGGCGGGCCATGTCAGCCCGGCGCGGCCGATGACCGAATCGGCGTAGTTCACCGAGTGCTGCGACAGCACGAACACCAGATCGCCGGGGCCGAGCTGCTGCAGCGCCGGCGGCAGCTTCGGCAAATCGCCGCCGGGGGCAAAATCAATCAAGGGGGCATGATAGGCAACCCGGCCGAGTGCGCGCAGTCGGCTCACCAACAGTTCTCCCGAGGGGGAAGGGCGGGTTACCAGGATCGTCATGCCGGGGGATTTCCCTGATAAACGTCATGCAGGATCTCACGCGCGCCGCGCGCCAGCAGGTCTTCCGCCAGCTCGACGCCCATGCGTTCCGCGTCGGCCGCCGGGCCGCGGCGTTCGCCGCGCACCATCCGGCTGCCGTCCGGGGAGCCGACCAGCGCGCGCAGCCACAGGCTGTCGCCGTCCAGTTCGGCATAGCTGCCGATCGGCACCTGGCAGCCGCCTTCCAGCCGGGTGTTCATCGCCCGTTCGGCGCGCACGCGGGTGTCGGTGGCGGCGTGATTCAGCGGCGCCAGCAACGCGCGCGTCACGTCGTCGTCGAGGCGGCATTCAATGCCCACGGCGCCCTGGCCGACCGCCGGCAGGCATTCCTCGGCGCTCAGCGGGCAACGAATGCGTTGCTCCAGGCCCAGGCGCTTCAGCCCGGCCACCGCCAGAATAATGGCGTCGTAGTCGCCGTTATCCAGCTTCGCCAGGCGGGTGCCCACGTTGCCGCGCAGATCGCGCACGATCAGATCGGGGCGGCGCTCGCGCAGCTGGCATTGGCGGCGCAGGCTGGAGGTGCCGACCACGCTGCCCTGCGGCAGTTGATCGAGCGAGGAGAAACGATTGGATACAAATGCGTCGCGCGGATCGTCGCGTTCGCAAATGGTGGTCAAACCCAGGCCGGCCGGGAAATCTACCGGCACGTCTTTCATCGAGTGAACGGCGATGTCCGCGCGGCCTTCCAGCAGCGCCAGCTCGAGCTCTTTAACAAACAGTCCTTTACCGCCGACCTTCGCCAGCGGCGTATCCAGAATAATGTCGCCGCGCGTCACCATCGGCACCAGCTCAACCTGCAATCCGGGGTGGCTGGCCATCAGACGTTGCTGCACATAATGTGCTTGCCAAAGCGCGAGTGGGCTTTGTCGGGTGGCAATTCGAATAATTTTGTCTAACATGCTTGTTACCGTTTTTATAATTCGCCATCCATCCTACCACTGCGAGTCAATACTGTCAGTGCAAGAAGCCGGGGGCGGAAAAAGGACAACGGAATCAACGGGACGTGTGATGTGTTTTGGGGCAGCTAACACTGCGGGTAAATCGTTTAGGGAAGCGCTACAATAATAGTGAAGCGTTACCTCCTTTACGGTCAATCAGCAAGGTGTTAAATTGATCACGTTTCCAGCAATAAGTCGCCAAATATTCTTCCAACACTAACGGCGCTTATGGAATACGGGTTTTTTTCTAAACACCGGGATAATCAGGCGAGACGTCTTGTACCTCTACATCGAGACATTGAAGCAGAGACTGGATGCGATCAATCAACTTCGAGTCGATCGCGCCCTAGCGGCCATGAAGCCCGCGTTTCAACGGGTATACAGTCTGCTGCCTACCTTACTGCACCACCACCACCCCCTGATGCCGGGTTATCTGAACGGTAACGTTCCCCACGGCGTTTGCCTCTACACGCCTGATGAAACCCAGCAAGATTACCTTAATGATTTAGAAGACAAATGGGGCAGCCCGTTTGACAAACTGGCCAGCGGAGAGCTGCCGATTACCGGCGTTTACTCGATGGGCAGCACCTCTTCGATCGGCCAGAGCTGCAGCTCCGATCTCGACATCTGGGTATGCCACCAGTCCTGGCTGGACAACGAAGAACGCAACCGCCTGCAGCAAAAATGCAGCCTGCTGGAAAAGTGGGCGGCCTCGATGGGGGTGGAAGTCAGCTTCTTCCTGATCGATGAAAACCGCTTCCGCCACAACGAAAGCGGCAGCCTCGGCGGCGAGGATTGCGGTTCCACCCAACATATCCTGCTGCTGGACGAATTCTACCGCACCGCGGTGCGCCTGGCCGGTAAACGCATCCTGTGGAACATGGTGCCGGGCGAAGAAGAAGCGCATTACGATGAATACGTGCTGTCGCTGTACGCGCAGGGCGCGTTGACGCCGAACGAATGGCTGGATCTCGGCGGCCTGAGCACGCTGTCGGCGGAAGAGTATTTCGGCGCCAGCCTGTGGCAGCTGTATAAAAGCATCGATTCGCCTTACAAGGCGGTGCTGAAAACCCTGCTGCTGGAGGCCTACTCCTGGGAATACCCCAATACCCAACTGCTGGCGATGGACATCAAAAGTCGCCTGCACCAGGGGGAGATCGTCTGTTTCGGCCTTGATGCCTACTGCATGATGCTCGAACGGGTCACCCACTACCTGACCCAAATCAACGACACCACCCGCCTCGATCTGGTCCGCCGCTGTTTCTACCTGAAAGTTTGTGAAAAGTTGTCGCTGGCCAAGGCCTGCGTCGGCTGGCGTCGCGAGATCCTCAGCCAGCTGGTGAGCGAATGGGGCTGGGACGAAGCACGGCTGGCGATGCTGGACAACCGCGCCAACTGGAAGATTGAACGGGTGCGCGAAGCGCATAACGAACTGCTGGATGCGATGATGCAGAGCTATCGCAACCTGATCCGCTTCGCCCGCCGCAACAACCTCAGCGTCAGCGCCAGTCCGCAGGACATCGGCGTGCTGACCCGCAAGCTGTACGCGGCGTTTGAGGCGTTGCCCGGCAAGGTGACGCTGGTGAACCCGCAGATCTCGCCGGACCTGTCCGAAAACGATTTAACCTTTATCCACGTGCCGATTGGCCGCGCCAACCGCACCGGCTGGTACCTGTACAACCAGGCGCCGGCCATGGACTCGATCGTCAGCCATCAGCCGCTGGAATATAACCGCTATCTGAACAAGCTGGTGGCCTGGGCCTATTTCAACGGCCTGCTGACGCCGCAAACCCGCCTGCACATCAAGAGCGGCAACCTGTGCGACACCGCCAAGCTGCAGGAGCTGGTGGCCGACGTGTCCCATCATTTCCCGCTGCGGCTGGCGGCGCCGACGCCGAAAGCGCTGTACAGCCCGTGCGAAATTCGCCATCTGGCGATCATCGTCAATCTGGAAAACGATCCGACCGCCGCCTTCCGCAATCAGGTGGTGCATTTCGATTTCCGCAAGCTCGACGTGTTCAGCTTCGGCCAGCAGCAGCAGTGCCTGGTGGGCAGCATCGATCTGCTGTACCGCAACTCGTGGAACGAGGTGCGCACCCTGCATTTCAGCGGCGAACAGTCGGTGCTGGAAGCGCTGAAGACCATCCTCGGCAAAATGCATCAGGACGCCGCGCCGCCGGAATCGGTGGAAGTGTTCTGCTACAGCCAGCATTTGCGCGGCCTGATCCGCACCCGCATCCAGCAACTGGTGTCGGAGTGCATTGAACTGCGCCTGTCCAGCACCCGCCTGGAGCCGGGCCGTTTCAAAGCGGTGCGGGTGTCCGGCCAGACCTGGGGCCTGTTCTTCGAACGCCTGAGCGTATCGGTGCAGAAGTTGGAAAATGCGGTGGAGTTTTACGGCGCCATCTCCAACAACAAGCTGCATGGCCTGTCGATTAAAGTGGAAACCGACCAGGTGCACCTGCCGCCGGTGGTGGACGGTTTCGCCAGCGAAGGGATTATTCAGTTCTTCTTCGAAGACACCTCGGACGACAAGGGCTTCAACATCTATATTCTGGACGAGTCGAACCGGGTCGAGGTTTATCACCATTGCGAGGGCAGCAAAGAGGAACTGGTGCGCGACGTCAGCCGCTTCTACTCTTCTTCGCACGACCGCTTCACCTACGGCTCCAGCTTTATCAACTTCAACCTGCCGCAGTTCTACCAAATCGTGCAGCTCGACGGCCGCACCCAGGTGATCCCGTTCCGCAGCAACGTGCTGTCGAGCCTGTGCGTCACCCTGGCCGATGGCGCCGCTCAGCCGCTGAAACAGCAGTTCCAGCTGCATTGACGCCGCAGGGGCTCAGCGCACCGAGCCCCGCAACGCCTCAGGAAAAAACGACGTCCTCGCCGGCCTGCGCGCTGGCCGCTTCGCTGAGCAACGGGTAAAAAGCCTGCCCGCTGCGATCGCACAGCCAGACGCCGTCGCGGTAGTTGAAGTGATAGCCGCCGGTTTTGGTGGCCAGCCAGACCTGATGCAGCGGCTCCTGGCGGTTGATGACAATTTTTGTGCCGTTCTCGAAGCTTAGCGTCATCACGCCGCCATTGGTTTCGTAATCGATGTCAGAATCGCCGTCAAAATCGTCCAGCGTCTGTTCAATATTCAGCATCAGCTGGTCAGCCAACTGGTGAAACTCACTGTCGTTCATATTCAATTCCTATTGCTTTTCATGATCCACCTGCGATTATAGAGACCTTGGACGCATGAATTACAGGCATTAATGCAAATGAAAAAAAAACTACGCTATGCGCTGCTGACCGTTATGCTCACCGGCCTTGCCGGCTGCGGCCTGAAGGGCCCGCTGTACTTCCCGCCCGCCGATCCCGCCGATAAAAAACCGGCCGCGACGCCGGTGCAAACGGAGCAGGTGCAGAAAAATCAGCAGCAGCCTTCTGCCATTCAGCAGAAACCGTCGATGACCGACCAGTAACCCCTTGTTTGCGGTGGCGGGCGCCGCCGCAAAACCAAGACGGATGAACCCAATAGATTTCAAGTTGCCGCCAACGGCGCGCAGCTTGAAGGATGAAGGGGGTAGCGCGTCCAGATAGCGGAGTATGATATGCAGTTCTCCAAAATGCACGGTCTGGGCAACGACTTTATGGTGGTCGATGCCGTTACACAGAATGTCTATTTTTCACCTGAGCTGATCCGCAGGCTGTCCGATCGGCACCTGGGCATCGGCTTTGACCAACTGCTGGTGGTAGAACCGCCTTACGATCCCGAGTTGGATTTCCACTATCGCATCTTCAACGCCGACGGCAGCGAGGTGGCGCAGTGCGGCAACGGCGCGCGCTGCTTCGCCCGCTTTGTGCGGCTGAAAGGGCTGACCAACAAACGCGACATTCGCGTCAGTACCCAAACCGGGCGCATGGTGCTCAGCGTCACCGACGATGACCTGGTGTGCGTCAATATGGGTGAGCCGAATTTCGATCCGCAGGCGGTGCCGTTCCGCGCCGCCAAGGCGGAGAAGACGTACATCATGCGCGCCGCCGAACATACCGTGCTGTGCGGCGTGGTGTCGATGGGCAACCCGCATTGTGTTTTACAGGTAGATGATGTAAAAACCGCCAAGGTAGAGCTGCTTGGCCCGGTGCTGGAAGGGCACGATCGCTTCCCGGAGCGGGCCAACATCGGCTTTATGCAGATCGTCAGCCGCGAGCATATCAAGCTGCGCGTCTACGAGCGCGGCGCCGGCGAGACGCAGGCCTGCGGCAGCGGCGCCTGCGCGGCGGTGGCGGTGGGCATTCAACAGGAATTGCTGTCAGAAGAGGTGCATGTAGAACTGCCGGGCGGCAGCCTGCATATTCGCTGGAAAGGACCGGGCAGCCCGCTGTTTATGACCGGTCCGGCAACCCATGTATATGACGGATTTATTCACCTATGAAAAGCGTAGAAGAACAGAGCGTCGCAGGCGTCGAGCTGGATGACGACACCGTAATGCAGTATCTGCTGCAAAACCCGGATTTCTTTATTCGCAACGCGCGCAGGGTTGAGCAGATGCGCGTACCTCATCCCGTTCGCGGCACCGTTTCGCTGGTTGAGTGGCACCTGGCCCGCCAGCGCAACCACATCAATCGACTGGAAGAAGAAATCACCCTGCTGATGGAGCAGGCCAGCGCCAATGAAACGCTGTTCGCCAGCCTGCTGCACCTGCAGGCCAGCCTGGCCACCGCCGACAGCCTGCAAGACATGCTCAACCGTCTGCAGCGCTGGGCGCGCGGCTTCGGCCTGGCCGGCGCCAATATCCGCCTGTTTTCCGATCGCTGGAACATCGGCGCGCCTTCCGACTTTACCCATCTGGCGCTGGCGCGTTCGGCGTTTGAGCCGCTGCGCATTCAGCGCCTGGGCAATGAGCAGCATTTTCTCGGCAGCCTGAATGGGCCCGAGCTGCTGCTGCTGTTGCCGCAGGCCAAGCAGGTCGGCTCGGTGGCGCTGTCGATGCTGGGCGACGAAGGCGAACTGGGCATGGTGATCTTCAGCAGCCGCGACACGCAACACTATCAGCAGGGCATGGGCACGGTGATGCTCAACCAGCTGGCGCGCATGCTGCCGGAGCTGCTGGAACGCTGGATCGAACGCGCATGACCCCGATAGCGGCCAGCCTGCAGCAGCCGGTGGACGCTTTTCTGCGTTATCTGAAGGTGGAGCGCCAGCTTAGCCCGCTGACGCAAATCAGCTATTCGCGCCAGCTGCAGGCGCTGATGCTGCTGGCGCAGGACATCGGCGTCACCGAATGGACGGCGCTAGACGCCGCCCGGGTGCGCATGCTGGCGGCGCGCAGCAAACGCGCCGGCCTGCAATCCGCCAGCCTGGCGCTGCGGCTGTCGTCGCTGCGCAGCTTTCTCGATTGGCTGGTCAGCCAGGGCGTGCTGCACGCCAATCCGGCCAAAGGCATTCGCACGCCGCGCAGCGGCCGCCACCTGCCGAAAAATATCGACGTCGACGAAATGAACCAGCTGCTGGAGATCGACCTCAACGATCCGCTGGCGGTGCGCGATCGCGCCATGCTGGAGGTGATGTACGGCGCCGGTTTGCGCTTGTCCGAACTGGTGGGGCTGGACTGCCGCCACGTCGATCTGGCCGCCGGTGAAATCTGGGTGATGGGGAAAGGCAGCAAGGAACGCAAGCTGCCGGTGGGGCGCACCGCCGTCACCTGGCTGGAGCACTGGCTGGCGATGCGCGAGCTGTTCGGGCCGGAGGACGACGCGATGTTCCTGTCCAATCAGGGGCGGCGCATTTCGACCCGCAACGTGCAAAAACGCTTCGCCGAGTGGGGCGTGAAGCAGGGCGTCAACAGCCACATTCACCCGCACAAGCTGCGCCATTCGTTCGCCACCCACATGCTGGAGTCCAGCGGCGATCTGCGCGCGGTGCAAGAGTTGCTAGGCCACGCCAACCTGACCACCACCCAAATTTATACCCACCTCGACTTTCAACACCTGGCGAACGTGTACGATGCCGCGCATCCGCGCGCCAAACGAGGAAAATCCTGATGCATTTTTACCGCCCGCTGCGCCCGCTGGCGGCGCTGACCTTCGATCTGGACGATACGCTGTACGACAACCGCCCGGTGATCCGGCAAACCGAGCAGCAGTCGGTGGCTTTTTTGCAAAGCTACCATCCCGGACTGAGCTGCTTCCAGTCGGCGGACTTTCACCGCCTGCGGCAGGAGCTGCGCGAACAGGATCCGGAGATTTACCACGACGTTACCCAGTGGCGTTGGCGCGCCATCCATCTGGCGCTGAGCCGCCAGGGGCTGCGCGACGCCGAGGCCGCGATCGGCGCCGACGCGGCGATGCAGAACTTTGCGCTGTGGCGCAGCCGCATCGACGTGCCGGAAGCGACCCATGCCACCCTGAAAGCGCTGGGTGAACGTTATCCGCTGGTGGCGATCACCAACGGCAATGCCGATCCGGCGCTGTGCGGGCTGGACGGATACTTCCAGTTCGTGCTGCGCTCCGGGCCGGACGGGCGCGCCAAGCCCTATCAGGACATGTATCGGCTGGCCGTCGAACGGCTGGGCGTGGCGCCCGGGCAGATCCTGCACGTGGGCGACGACCTGACCACGGACGTGGCCGGCGCGCTGCGCGCGGGCCTGCAGGCCTGCTGGATCAACGATCGCCAGCGAGATCTGATGCAGGCCGCCGACGGCCGCCTGTTGCCGCATATTGAGATTTCGCAGTTGGCATCGCTGACAGCATTGTTATAATCCCTGCCAGAACTCTGTATAAATTCCCAGTGGAAACGCGTTTTGGTTGCGTTTTCCCTTACCGATGATGGTGCCTATGGACGTTTCCGATCTGCTCGACAGCCTGAATGAAAAACAACGCGAAGCCGTGGCGGCGCCGCGCTGCAACCTGTTGGTTCTGGCCGGTGCGGGCAGCGGCAAAACCCGGGTGCTGGTGCATCGCATCGCCTGGCTGCTGTCGGTAGAGAACTGCTCGCCGTATTCGATCATGGCGGTGACCTTCACCAACAAGGCGGCGGCGGAAATGCGCCACCGCATCGAGCACCTGATCGGCACCAGCCAGGGCGGCATGTGGATCGGCACCTTCCACGGGCTGGCGCACCGCCTGCTGCGCGCGCACCACATGGAAGCCAACCTGCCGCAGGACTTCCAGATCCTCGACAGCGACGACCAGCTGCGGCTGCTCAAGCGCATCGTCAAGGCGCTGAACATCGACGAGAAGCAGTGGCCGCCGCGCCAGGCGATGTGGTACATCAACGGCAAGAAAGACGAAGGCCTGCGCCCGCAGCACGTCGAAACCTACAACAACCCGGTGGAAGCCACCTGGTTGCGCATCTACCAGGCCTATCAGGAGGCCTGCGATCGCGCCGGGCTGGTGGACTTCGCCGAGCTGCTGCTGCGCGCCCACGAACTGTGGCTGAACAAACCGCATATCCTCAACCATTACCGCGAGCGCTTCACCAACGTGCTGGTGGACGAATTCCAGGACACCAACAGCATCCAGTACGCCTGGATCCGCCTGCTGGCGGGCAACAACAGCAACGTGATGATCGTCGGCGACGATGACCAGTCGATCTACGGCTGGCGCGGTGCGCAGGTGGAAAACATCCAGCGCTTCCTGAAGGATTTCCCCGGTGCGGAGACCATCCGCCTGGAGCAGAACTACCGTTCGACCAGCAACATTCTGAAGGCGGCCAACACTCTGATCGCCAACAACGACGGGCGCATGGGCAAAAACCTGTGGACCGAGGGCGGCGAAGGCGAGCCTATCTCGATCTACTGCGCCTTCAACGAGCTCGACGAGTCGCGCTTCGTGGTCAACCGCATCAAAACCTGGCAGGACAACGGCGGCGCGCTCAACGACTGCGCCATCCTGTACCGCAGCAACGCCCAGTCGCGGGTGCTGGAAGAGGCGCTGCTGCAGACCGCGATGCCGTATCGCATCTACGGCGGCCAACGCTTCTTCGAGCGTCAGGAAATCAAGGATGCGCTGGCCTATTTGCGGTTGATCTCCAACCGCAACGACGACGCGGCCTTTGAGCGGGTGGTCAACACCCCGACGCGTGGTATCGGCGATCGCACCCTCGACGTGGTGCGCCAGGCGGCGCGCGACCGTCAGTTGACGCTGTGGCAGGCCACCCGCGCGCTGCTGCAGGACAAGGTGCTGGCCGGCCGCGCCGCGTCGGCGCTGCAGCGCTTTACCGAACTGGTCGATTCGCTGGCGCACGAAACCGCCGAGATGCCGCTGCACGTGCAGACCGACCGGGTGATCCGCGATTCCGGGCTGTTCATCATGTATGAGCAGGAGAAGGGCGAGAAGGGCCAGGCGCGCATCGAAAACCTGGAGGAGCTGGTGACGGCGACGCGCCAGTTCAGCTATCAGGAAGAAGATCAGGATCTGATGCCGCTGCAGGCGTTCCTGTCGCACGCGGCGCTGGAGGCGGGCGAAGGCCAGGCCGACGCCTATCAGGACGCGGTGCAGCTGATGACCCTGCACTCCGCCAAGGGGCTGGAGTTCCCGCTGGTGTTTATCGTCGGCATGGAAGAGGGCATGTTCCCGAGCCAGATGTCGCTGGATGAAGGCGGCCGGCTGGAAGAGGAACGCCGCCTGGCCTACGTGGGCCTGACGCGCGCCATGCAGAAGCTGACGCTGACCTACGCCGAAACGCGCCGTTTGTACGGCAAAGAGGTGTATCACCGGCCGTCGCGCTTTATCGGCGAGCTGCCGGAAGACTGCGTGGAAGAGGTGCGCCTGCGCGCCAGCGTTTCGCGCCCGGTGAATCACCGCCGCATGGGCACGCCAATCAGTGAAAACGACACCGGCTACAAGCTGGGCCAGCGCGTGCGCCATGCCAAGTTCGGCGAAGGCACCATCGTGAATCTGGAAGGCAGCGGCGAACACAGCCGGCTGCAGGTAGCCTTCCCGGGCGAAGGCATCAAGTGGCTGGTGGCGGCCTACGCTCGTTTGGAAACGGTATAAGAGGGTGAGTTGCAGGGGCAAGCCCCTGCAATCGTTCATGATCAGTGAGGGAATCGGTCGCCGATCTGCGCGGTGGCATACCAGCGCATCACCGCTTCGGTGCCTTCGCCGCCTTCCTGCGGCGCCCAGTGCATGCAGTCTTCTTCCGTCAGCGCCTGATAAGGGCCCTGTTTCACCTCGAACACCACGCCGCCCGGATCGACCGACAGCACCGCATGCCAGGTAAATGCCGGCATCTCCAGCACTTTGGTTTCTTCGCCGAGCAGGGTGCGCTGCGTCACCATGCCGTCATCGTTGAATTGCAGCACCACAAAGCGGCCGCGCAGCGGCGTCAGCAGCTCCCAGGTCTGCGGGTGGCGGTGCGGGCGGATGTAGGTGCCGGGCTCCATGGCGATCGCCAGGCGTTGTACCGGGTCGCTTAACTCGTCGTGCAGGGTGCGGTGCGCGCGCAGGCGGGCGACGTTGGCGGCCTGTTCGCTCATCGCGCTCAGTTCATGGGCGGTAATCTGTTTCATCGGTAAAGTCCGCATGTTTATTGTCCCTTGGGGTGGCGTAAGCTTAGCAATATTCGCCGCCGCGGTCAGAGATCGCCGCGACTTTTTCTGTCTTCTCGCCCGCGGATTACGCGCATTTTTCACCATTTGTCATGGTGATGAATTGTTGCGCAATTATCCTGTCTAACGTGTTGACAGACTTTTTCGTCTCGGCGTAACATGCGCGCACTATTATCAATGAGGACATACGCCTTGGACACACCCAGTAGATGCTGGCTCACTGACCTGCGCCGCAGGTACAACTTCTAAGGCTATCCCATTCTGCTGATAGCCTTCGTGGTTGTCGGCGACTCCGCAAAGTGTCGCTATGAGTCAGATCTCTTCATGGTCTGAAACAAGCCGGTGATACGCACCCCCTCTGTTTCTGTGCTTCAACGCGTTGTCTGCACCCGTCACCATTAGGGAGTTTTGGCACATGCTAAGCGCTTTTAAATTAGATAACAGCCGCTTGTCCCGTCTGGAGCTGGATGACTCAGATGATCTCACCACGTCGCTGTGGGTCGACCTGGTTGAGCCGGAAGAAGGCGAGCGCGAGCGCGTGCAAAACGAGCTGGGCCAAAGCCTGGCGACGCGTCCGGAACTGGACGACATCGAAGCCTCCGCCCGCTTCTTCGAAGACGAAGACGGCCTGCATATTCACTCCTTCTTCTACTTTGAAGATGCGGAAGATCACGCCGGCAACTCGACGGTGGCATTCACCATCCGCGACGGCCGGCTGTATACCCTGCGCGAACGCGAACTGCCGGCCTTCCGGCTGTACCGCATGCGCGCCCGCAACCTGACCATGGTCGACGGCAACGCCTACGAGCTGTTGCTGGACCTGTTCGAGACCAAAATCGAACAGCTGGCCGACGAGATCGAAAACATCTACAGCGATCTGGAAAAGCTCAGCCGGGTGATCATGGAAGGGCACCAGGGCGACGAATACGACGAAGCGCTGTCGACGCTGGCGGAGCTGGAGGATATCGGCTGGAAGGTGCGCCTGTGCCTGATGGATACCCAGCGCGCGCTGAACTTCCTGGTGCGCAAGGCGCGCCTGCCGACCGGCCAGCTGGAGCAGGCGCGCGAAGTGCTGCGCGACATCGAATCCCTGCTGCCGCACAACGAATCGCTGTTCCAGAAGGTGAACTTCCTGATGCAGGCGGCGATGGGCTTTATCAACATCGAACAGAACCGCATCATCAAGATCTTCTCGGTGGTGTCGGTGGTGTTCCTGCCGCCGACGCTGGTGGCGTCCAGCTACGGGATGAACTTTGAGTTTATGCCGGAGCTGAAGTGGTCGTTCGGCTACCCGGGCGCCATCAGCCTGATGATCCTGGCGGGGCTGGCGCCCTATCTGTACTTCAAACGCAAGAACTGGCTTTAAACGAAACGCGCTTTGCCAACTTAGAGGTAGAATAGCCCCTCGGCTCATTCTGTTGGTAAGGCGCGCGTGTTGATGGAGAGGTTGCCCCGTTTGATTCAATGGTCGATTCTGTTGCTGGCTTCGCTGGCGCTGGGATTTGGCCTGCAGAGCTTCCATATACCGGCGGCGCTGCTGCTGGGGCCGATGATCGTCGGCGTCGCCATGGGGCTGCTGGGCGCCACGGTGCGCATTGCCAAACCGCTGTTTATCGCCGCACAGGCGGTGCTGGGCTGCATGATAGCCCAAAGCCTTTCCCCCTCGATTCTCACCCCGTTGCTCGACGACTGGCCGCTGGTGCTGCTGGTGCTGGCTGCCACGCTGTTGGCCAGCGGCATTTCCGGCTGGTGCCTGGTGCGCTTCAGCCGATTGCCCGGCCCGACCGGCGCCTGGGGTTCTTCGCCCGGCGGCGCTTCCGCCATGGTGGCGATGGCCGGCGACTTCGGCGCCGACGTGCGGCTGGTGGCGTTCATGCAGTATCTGCGGGTGCTGTTTGTCGCCACCGCCGCCGCCGTGGTGGCGCGGATCGGCCTGGGGGATGAAGCCGGCCAGGGCAGCGCGGCGCTGCAGTGGTTTCCGCCGCTGGACTGGCGCTTTCTCGCCACCCTCGGCGTCGCCGCCGCCGGCGCCTGGCTCGGGCCGCGGCTGCGCATCCCCTCCGGCGCGCTGCTGCTGCCGATGATCCTCGGCGCGGCGCTGCATTCGAGCGGCGCCATGGCGCTGCAGGTGCCGGAATGGCTGCTGGCGCTGGCTTACACCCTGATCGGCTGGAGCGTGGGGCTGCGTTTCACCCGGCCAATCTTCCTGCTGGCGTTGCGCACCTTGCCGCAGATGCTGGTGTCCATCGTGGCGCTGATGGCGTTCTGCGGGCTGCTGGCGTGGATGCTGACCCATTTCCTGCCGGTGGATATGATGACCGCCTACCTGGCGACCAGCCCGGGCGGGCTGGATACCGTGGCGATCATCGCGGCGGGCAGCCGGGTGGACATGTCGTTCGTGATGGCGATGCAGACGCTGCGGCTGTTCACCATCCTGCTGACCGGCCCGGCGATGGCGCGGTTTATTTCCAACCGCGCCTCGCCGGCGTCAACGTAGCTTGCGCTGGGTGTAGAGCGCGTCGAGGGTAAACAGCACCAGCGCCGCCCAGATAAAGCCGAAGGTCACCAGCTTGTCCTGGCCGACGGTTTCGCCGTAGAAGGTGACCGCCAACAGGAACATCAGCGTCGGGCCGAGGTACTGGAAAAAGCCGAGCGTCGACAGGCGCAGGCGAGTGGCCGCGGCGGTGAAGAACAGCAGCGGCACGGTAGTGACGACGCCGGCGGCAATCAGCAGCAGGTTCAGCGACCAGGGATTGGCGCTCAGGTGGCTGGTCGGGCTGTCGGCGATCAGGAACAGATAAGCCGCCGCGACCGGCAGCAGCCACAGGGTCTCGATCAGCATGCCGGTCTGGGCGTCGATGGCGATCTTTTTACGCAGCAGGCCGTAGAAGGCGAAGCTGAACGCCAGCCCCAGGCCGATAATCGGCAGCGAACCGAACTGCCACAGCTGGATCAGCACGCCGGCGAACGCCAGCGCCACCGCCAGCCACTGCATGCGGCGAAAACGTTCGCCCAGGAACAGCATCCCCAACAGCACGTTAACCAGCGGGTTGATGAAATAACCCAGGCTGGCCTCCAGCATATGGTGATTATTCACCGCCCAGATAAACAGCAGCCAGTTGCCGCCCACCAGCAGCGCGGTGACCGCCAGCAGCAGCAGCCGTTTGCGGTTCTGGCAGGCGGCGCGCACCTGCGGCCAGTTGCGGCCCAGCGAAATCAGCGCCAGCATGAAGAAGAATGACCAAATCACCCGGTGGGTGAGGATTTCATCCGCAGGCACCTGCTGGATCAGTTTGAAATAGGCCGGGGCGATGCCCCAAATGAAATAGGCCGCCAGGGCAAAGAAAATGCCCTGCCGCGTTTGTTGTGCGTCCATGACGTTACTCTGATGGGGAAATAGAAGATGCGGTGAGTGTACTTAAGACGCTCACCGCGCACAATCACCCGACCAGATAGGCGGCGGTGGCGCTGGCGAGGTGCAGGCCGTCGTGATTATGCAGCTCGGCGCGCGCCACCGCGACCTTATTGCCGCTGCGCAGCACGCTGGCGGAGGCGACGAAATGCTCGCCGCGGCCGGGGCGCAGGTAGTCGACGCGCAGATCGATGGTGCCCATGCGCGACAGGCGCGAAGCGATTTCCTCTTCGAGAAGCGGCTCCAGACGCATCAGCACGCTGCCGGCGCACGCCAGGCCGGCGGCGACGTCCAGCACCGAGGCGATCACCCCGCCGTGCAGGATTTGTTGCGCGGCGTTGCCCACCAGCTTCTGCTGATTGGTGAAGCTCAGCTCGACGTAGTCGTCGTCAAAGCGACGCAGCTCCAGCCCCAGTTCGCGGTTAAACGGCATGTGATAAACAAAGATTTCGCCAATCTTTTGGCGGGCGACTGCAAGAGTCAGCGGTGCGGTAGACATAGTTTTCGTTCTTCTTCTTGAGGGTAACGTACTGGTCAGTCCAGGTTAATGAGTTGTTGATTTTATGCTTAACCTTTGTTGCTTTCCAGACTATTCCAATAAAAGCGCTGCGCGCTGCTGTAAACCGGGCTTTGTGTGTAAAATGGCCTGTTTTTATTTCGGGGTTAGTCTTTTTTGGAGTGAGGAAAGGTTATGCGCATTTTGTCAGGGCTCGTTTCTGCCACGCTGCTGATGCCGGCGCTGGCGCTGGCTGAAGAGGCCAAAGAGCAGCACATTCATGATAATCCGGCGGTGCGCGGCAGCATTATCGCCAACATGCTGCAGGATCACGACAATCCGTTCACGCTGTATCCCTATGAAACCAACTATGTGCTGTATACCGATACCAGCGATCTCAATAAAGAGGCCATCAGCAGCTACAACTGGGCGGACAAGGCGCGCAAGGACGAGGTGAAGTTCCAGCTCAGCCTGGCGTTCCCGCTGTGGCGCGGCATCGTTGGCGACAACTCGGTGCTCGGCGCGTCTTATACTCAGCGCTCCTGGTGGCAGCTGTCCAACCATGGCGAATCGTCGCCGTTTCGCGAAACCAACTACGAGCCGCAGGTGTTCCTGGGCTGGGCGACCGATTACCGCTTCGCCGGCTGGACGCTGCGCGATGTCGAAGTCGGCCTTAATCACCAGTCCAACGGCCGCTCGGAGCCGACGTCGCGCAGCTGGAATCGCGGCTACGCGCGCTTTATGGCGCAAAACGGCAACTGGCAGGTGGATCTGAAACCCTGGTTCCGCTTCTCGGAAAGCGCCAGCAGCGACGATAATCCGGACATCACCAAGTACATGGGCTATTACCGGCTGAAGGTCGGCTATGCCTGGGGCGACAGCGTGTTCAGCGTCGACGGCCATTACAACTGGAACAGCGGCTTCGGCGGCGCCGAGTTGGGCTGGAGTTATCCGATCACCAAACACGTGCGCTTCTACACCCAGGTGTTCAGCGGCTACGGTGAATCGTTGATCGATTACAACTTCCGGCAGACACGGGTGGGTGTTGGTGTCATGCTTAACGATATTATGTAATCATATCCCGGCTATGTGCAGCGGCGGCCGTGCCGGTCGCCGCTTCGTGGGTTTGTGCCAATAAAAAATGGGGAAGTGTGTGTCAACCGCAGCAGTGATAAACCGAGAGTTGCTGGCAGAGCAGGTATTACGCGATACCTTCGGCTACCAGCAGTTCCGTCCGGGCCAACAAACGATTATCAACGCAGCGATCGGCGGGCAGGATTGCCTGGTGGTGATGCCGACCGGCGGCGGTAAATCGTTGTGCTATCAAATCCCGGCGCTGGTGATGGATGGCCTGACCCTGGTGGTTTCCCCCTTGATCTCGCTGATGAAGGATCAGGTCGATCAGCTGCTGGCCTACGGCGTTTCCGCCGCCTGCTACAACTCGACGCAGAGCCGCGAGCAGCAGCTGGAAGTGATGGCGGGCTGCCGCAGCGGCCAGATCAAGATGCTGTACATCGCCCCGGAACGGCTGATGATGGACAGCTTCCTCGACCTGCTCGACCACTGTCCGCCGGCGATGCTGGCGGTGGATGAGGCGCACTGCATTTCGCAATGGGGCCACGATTTCCGGCCGGAATACCGCGCCCTGGGCCAGCTGAAGCAGCGTTTCCCTCGCATGCCGGTGATCGCCCTGACCGCCACCGCCGACGAATCCACCCGCGGCGACATCGTGCGCCTGCTGGCGCTGCAGGATCCGCTGGTGCAGGTCAGCAGCTTCGACCGGCCGAACATCCGCTATACCCTGGTGGAAAAATTCAAACCGCTCGACCAGCTGTGGCGCTTCGTGCAGGACCAGCGCGGCAAGAGCGGCATTATTTACTGCAACAGCCGCGCCAAGGTGGAAGATACCGCGGCGCGTCTGCAAAGCCGCGGGCTGAGCGTAGGCGCCTATCACGCCGGGTTGGATAACGACCGGCGCGCGCAGGTGCAGGAAGCGTTCCAGCGCGACGATCTGCAGGTGGTGGTGGCTACCGTCGCCTTCGGCATGGGCATCAACAAACCCAACGTGCGGTTTGTGGTGCACTTCGACATCCCGCGCAATATCGAGTCCTACTATCAGGAAACCGGCCGCGCCGGGCGCGACGGCCTGCCGGCCGAAGCCATACTGCTGTACGACCCGGCCGATATGGCCTGGTTGCGCCGTTGCCTGGAGGAGAAGCCCGCCGGGCAGCAGCTGGATATCGAACGCCACAAGCTGAACGCCATGGGCGCCTTCGCCGAGGCGCAAACCTGCCGCCGGCTGGTGCTGCTCAACTATTTCGGCGAGGGCAAGCACGAGAACTGCGGCAACTGCGACATCTGTCTGGATCCGCCCAAGCGTTATGACGGGCTGGAGGACGCGCGCAAGGCGCTGTCCTGCGTGTACCGCGTCGGGCAGCGTTTCGGCCTGGGTTATATCGTCGAGGTGCTGCGCGGCTCCAATAACCAGCGCATCCGCGAATACGGCCACGACAAGCTGCCGGTGTACGGCATCGGCCGCGATCAGACCACCGAATTCTGGACCAGCGTGCTGCGCCAGCTGATCCACCTGGGCTTTATCACCCAGAATATCGCCATGCACTCGGCGCTGCAGCTGACCGAGGCGGCGCGGCCGGTATTGCGCGGCGAAGTGGCGCTGCAGCTGGCGGTGCCGCGTATCCAGAGCCTGAAGCCGCGCAGCGGCGCCAACCAGAAATCCTACGGCGGCAATTACGATCGCAAGCTGTTCGCCAAGCTGCGCAAGCTGCGTAAATCGATCGCCGACGAAGAAAACATTCCGCCATACGTGGTGTTCAACGACGCCACGCTGCTGGAAATGGCCGAACAGATGCCGATCAAGGCCGGCGATCTGCTGAGCGTCAACGGCGTCGGCCAGCGCAAACTGGAGCGTTTCGGCGCGCCCTTTATGGCGATGATCCGCGACCACCTGGACAATGATGAAGACTAAGGGCAATAAATCATGCTGATGCTGTTTTTGACCGTGGCGCTGGTGCACCTGATTGCGCTGATGAGCCCGGGGCCGGACTTCTTTTTTGTGTCGCAAACCGCCGCCAGCCGTTCGCGCCGCGAGGCGATGATGGGGGTGATCGGCATTTCGCTCGGCATCGTGGTATGGGCCGGCGTGGCGCTGATGGGGCTGCACCTGATCCTGCAGAAGATGGCCTGGCTGCACCAGGTGATCATGGTCGGCGGCGGGATTTACCTGTGCTGGATGGGCTGGCAGCTGCTGCGCTCGGCGCGGGCGCAGCATGCTCGGCCGGCGCCGGAGGCGGAAGCGAAGGTCGCCTTGCCGCAGGCCGGCCGCAGCTTTATCCGCGGTTTCTTGACCAACCTCTCCAACCCTAAAGCGGTGATTTACTTCGGCAGCGTGTTCTCGCTGTTCGTCGGCGACGACGTCGGCGCCGGCGCGCGCTGGGGGTTGTTCCTGCTGATCGTCGCCGAGACCTTCGTCTGGTTCAGCCTGGTGGCGATGGTCTTCGCCTTGCCGGCGATGCGCCGCGGCTACCGGCGGTTGGCGAAATGGATCGACGGGCTGGCGGGGGTGCTGTTCACCGGGTTCGGTTTGCACCTGATCTTTACCCGTTAGGCTATTTTGGTTGCCCGGGCGCACACGGGCAGCCAAAACCAAATTCTCAGGCCCTTCTGGCCGTCGCCAACAGCCCCGCCACCAGAATAAACAGCGAACCGAAGATGCGGTTCAGCAACCGCATTTGGCGCGGGGTCTTCAGCCAGCCGGCAATGCGCGTGGCCAGCGTGGCGTAACCGATCATCACCAGGATATCCACCGCCACCGTGGTGGCGCCGAGCACCAGATACTGCTCGGCCTGCGGCTGATTGGGCAGGATGAACTGCGGGAACAGCGCGGCCAGGAACACGATGCTTTTCGGGTTGGTCAGGTTGACCAACACCGCGCGGCGGAACAAACGGCGGCGCGGCATGCTGCCCGCCAGCGCGTGCAGATCCAGCGCCCCGGCGGCGCGCCACTGCTGGATGCCGAGCCACACCAGATAGGCGGCGCCCAGCCACTTCAGCAGTTCGAACGCCAGCAGCGATTGGGAAACCAGCGCGCCGAGGCCAATGCCGACCAGCACGATATGCAGGCTCAGCCCGAGCTGCAGGCCGGCTATCGACGCCGCCGCGCCGCGATAGCCGTGGCTGATGCCGGTGCTCATGGTGTTGATGGCGCCTGAGCCGGGGGACAGGCTGAGAATGAGGGTTGTCAGCAGATAGGTTAACCACCAGTCCAAGGTCATCGCACAGCTCCCTGAAAGCGTCGTTTTGTGCCACAATGCGCCGTTATGGCGCCATTTTTGTCAGAATTGAATCACCATACGCTAGTATTATTTCTTGTGCCAGCGGTCACATTTTGCCGCCGGCCACTCAGGGAAAAGGCTCTCGATGACCTCGTTCACTCTCAGCACCGATGACTGGTTAACGCGTGAAACGCAGTTCGCTGCCTTCGCCACCGGGCCGCTGCTGGCTTTTTGGCGGCAGCGCGAAGAGGGCGAGTTCAGCGGGGTGGACGGCGTGCCGATCCGCTTCGTGCGTTTCACTTCGACGCGCCACCGGCGGGTGGTGGTGATCAGCCCCGGCCGCATCGAAAGCTACGTGAAATACCCCGAGGTGGCCTACGATCTGTTCCATTGCGGCTACGACGTGATGATCGTCGATCACCGCGGCCAGGGGCGCTCGGGCCGTTTACTGGCAGATACGCACCGCGGTCATGTGGTAAACTTTGCCGACTACGTTGACGATTTCGAGCAGTTCTATCAGCGCGAAGTGGCGCCGCGCGGCTATCGGCAGCGTTATGCGCTGGCGCATTCGATGGGCGGCGCGATCCTGGCGCAGTTCCTGCTGCGGCAGCCGCAGGCGTTCGACGCGGCGGCGTTTTGCGCGCCGATGTTCGGCATCTATTTGCCGATGCCGGGCTGGATGGCCAAGCGCATTCTGGATTGGGCGGAGAAACGCCCGTTGATGCGAGATTACTATGCGGTGGGAACCGGCCAGTGGCGGCCGCTGCCCTACGTGGTCAACATACTGACCCACAGCCGCGAGCGCTATCGCCGCTGTCTGCGTTATTACGCCGATTACCCCGAGCTGCAGGTGGGCGGGCCGACCTACCACTGGGTGCGGGAAAGCATTCGGGCCGGGCGGGAGATCGTCGCTCAGGCCGCCGACATCAACACGCCGCTGTTATTATTGCAGGCCGGTGAGGAACGGGTGGTCGACAACCGTTCGCATCAGGCTTTTTGTCAGGCACTGTCAGACGCGGGGCATCCCTGTGAAGGGGGAAAACCGCGGGTTATCGAAGGCGCACGCCATGAGATCCTGTTCGAGCGGGACGCGATGCGCGCCGAAGCACTGAACGCAATCCTGCGCTTCTTTGCTCAACACTTAGGTGGTAACCCTACCGCCGACAACTCCATCAGAGGTTAGAACATAACGCTATGTATCACGTCGTCGCTTCCGATTTAGATGGCACGCTGCTGTCTCCCGACCACACTCTGTCGCCGTACGCCAAAGCAACGTTGAAGCTGCTGACCCAGCGCGACGTGCACTTCGTTTTCGCCACCGGCCGCCACCATATCGACGTTTCGCAGATCCGCGACAACCTGGAGATCAGCGCCTTCATGATCACCTCCAACGGCGCCCGGGTGCACAACACCGCCGGCGAGCTGATCTTCAGCCACAACCTCGACGCGGACATCGCCCGCGACCTGTACGGCATGATGCACGACGATGCGGACATCACCACCAACGTCTACCGCAACGACGACTGGTTCATCAACCGTGAAAGCCCCGAGCAGAAAGAGTTTTTCCAGGAATCCGTCTTCCAGTACCGGCTGTTCGAGCCGGGCCTGCTGGAAACCGACGGCGTCTGCAAGGTGTACTTCACCTGCGACGACCACGAAAAGCTGCTGCCGCTGGAAGACGCCATCAACGCGCGCTGGGGCGACCGGGTCAACGTCAGCTTCTCGTTCCCGACCTGTCTGGAAGTGATGGCCGGCGGGGTGTCGAAGGGGCATGCGCTGGAAGAAGTGGCCAAGATCATCGGCTATACGCTGAAAGAGTGCATCGCCTTCGGCGACGGCATGAACGATCTGGAAATGCTGTCGATGGCCGGCAAGGGCTGCATCATGCGCGACGCCCACCAGCGCCTGAAGGACAAGCTGCCGAACCTGGAAGTGATCGGCTCCAACGTCGACGACGCGGTGCCGCACTACCTGCGCAAGATGTTCCTGGGTTGATTTGAATAGGGCGCCTTTGGCGCCCTGCATTAATGTAGTACATGAAGCTTTACCAGCAGACAAAACCGCCATCGACGACCAGATCAACACCGGTACAGAACGACGCGGCATCACTGGCGAGGAAGAGTGCCGGGCCAGCCATCTCTTCCACTTTTGCCATTCGCTGAATCGGCGTCTGGTTTTCAAATTCACGGGTCTGATGGACCATCTCAGGGCGTGTGTTCATAGGCGTGGCGGTGTATCCCGGGCTGATGGAATTGACGCGGATCCCTTTGCTGACCCACTCCATTGCAAGGCTTTTGGATAGGTGAATAACACCCGCTTTGGAGCAGTTATAATGCGCCTGCTCGAGACCGCGATTAACAATAAGGCCGGACATGGAGGCGATATTAATAATCGAGCCTCCACCTGACTCCTGCATCAGTTCGGCTTCCGCTTTACAGGAGTTCCACACGCCAGTGAGGTTAATATCGATAACCCGCTGCCATTGTTCAGTTTCCATCTCAAGCGCCGGATTGGCATTGGCAATGCCGGCTGCGTTAACGGCGATATCGAGTCGACCGAAGCGGCTTTTGGCCAAGGCGACGCCAGCACGCAGATCGCTGAGCTGACGCACATCCCCGGTATAAAAGCAGGCCTGCCCGCCAATCGCCTCGATATTTTTAACGGTTTCAGTAAGGCCACCGTCTTCGCGTAGATCAAAGCAGACTACCCGAGCCCCTGCGCTGGCGAGCCCGTAAGCAATCATCTGACCGATGCCGCTGCCTGCACCGGTCACAAAGGCCACGCGGTCCTGCAGGTTAAATAGCCGCTGAGCAAAATGTTTTGTGATCATAACCATCACTCTCTGAATTAGTATCCCGTGGCACAGTGCGCTGTAAACCGACGGGAAGGGATGCCCCGATTACGTTAACGCCATCCGGGTTACGATTCTGATTTTGTCGTCCCTGACGGGCATTACGACATAATCAGGCCACCGTCGATGTTGATGGTTTGCCCGGTAAGATAGCGTGCATCGTCTGAAGCGAGAAAGGCCACCAACCCGGCGACATCCTCTGGTTTACCGGCGCGCTTCATCGGAATGCCTTCGACCCATTCAGCCATCAGTTCACCTTTGCCATAGCGTTTTTGTTCGGTGCTCAGGGCTTCACCCCACACACGATCGTTGTAATCCCACATATCGCTTTCGATAATGCCTGGGCAGAAGGCGTTGACGGTGATATTCCACGGCGCCAGTTCGTGGGCCAGGCTTTGCGTAATACCGATCACGCCCATTTTGCTGGCAGCGTAATGCGGGGTGTAGATAAAGCCCTGACGACCCTGACCTGACGACGTATTAATCAGGCTACCGTGATTTTGCTTCACCATGTATTTGGCAGCTTCACGACAGCAGAGCCAGACGCCGGTGGTGTTAACCGCCAACACTTTCTCAAAGTCGGCTTTCGGCATGCGATCGTAATAATCGATGGTGATGACGCCCGCGTTCTGGATCGAGACATCGATAGTGCCGAAACGGGTTGCGGCTTGTTCGTACAGCGATTGCACCTGCGCTTCATCAGTGACATCCACCTGCAATGACAGGATCTCGGTCTGGTGACTCCGGGACAAGGTTTCTGCCGTTTCGTGAACGCGCTCGGCGTTGGAGACCATCACCAGATTGGCACCATCGCGAGCAAAGCGCTCAGCAATACCCGCACCGATCCCGCGGCATGCACCGGTGATAACGACCGTTTTGTTATGGAAATTTCTTTGCATGTTTTTTCCCTTTTATATGCCGGACGCAAACGCGTGCGGCGGGGTAATGAAAGCCTATTAACTGGCAACCTGAGCTGCGGCATGTTTTTCCTCATGGCGACGCATCAGGATGACTTTGTTCTGTAATTTCTGTTGGAATTGGTCGACGACGACGGCGGTGACAATGACCACGCCCTTAATGACCATTTGCCAGAAGTCGCTGACACCCATCATCACCATGCCGTCAGCAAGGAAGACGATGACGAAAGCCCCAATAATTGAACCCGTCACCCGCCCACGCCCACCCGCCAGCGCGGTTCCGCCCAGCACGGTGGCTCCGATGGCGTCCATTTCGAACATATTGCCGGTCATTGGGTGGGCCGTTTGCAGCTGTGAAGCGACGATCAGGCCAACAAATGCGGAGCACAGGCCAGAGAAGGCGTAAACGAATACTTTTGCTTTAACGATGGGGACGCCTGCCAGGCGAGCAGCGGATTCGTTACCACCAATAGCGTAGATATAGCGACCAAGTGGTGTTTTTGTCGTCAGCCAGTAGCCCAGCAGCAGGAACCCGATCATCAGCCAGATAGGCAGATAAATACCCATCAGCGTACCGGAACCCAGCGTGGCGAAACCGGTATTGCCCAGGGCTTCTATACCGTTGAGGTTGGGATAGGTGCTGCCGTCATTGAACAGCAAGGCAGAACCCCTGGCGACATACATCATGCCCAGCGTGCAGATAAAGGGTGCCACGCCGAAACGGGTGATCACGGCACCGTTGATAAAGCCGACGACGATGCCGAAGATGGCCACGCACAGAATAACTTCAGGGACGTTGAAGAAGATGACGTTGCCGTTCCATAAGGGCAGACCGTTGGTCAATAATGCCCCTGCGACCATTCCGCAGATCCCGGCGACGGCACCGACAGAAAGGTCAATCCCGCCAGTCAGGATAACCAGCGTCATGCCGATGGCCAGCAGGCCGGTGATGGCCACGTGCTGAGTCATAATCAGCAGGTTAGATGTGGTCAGGAAATTCGGTACCATCACGCTGAAGAACGCGATAACCAGCAGCAGAGCGATGAAAGTTCTGGCCTTCAACAGGTACATATAAATCATATATTTCTGGTTCATGATGGATTCCAGCCTGATTAATCTTGAGGTGTTGAAGCCGCGATTAATTTTTCGCGGGTAACCGCATGACGCGGTAAATCGGCGGTAATACGGCCATCGGCCATCACCAAAATTCGATCCGCCAGCGCCATGACTTCATCGAGTTCCGATGAAGAGAACATCACTGCCAGACCCTGTTGGGCCATTTTGCCAATCAGGTGATAAACGTCAGTTTTGGCGCCGACGTCGATGCCGCGAGTGGGTTCATCGAGAAAAACAACCTTTGGTTGTGTCATCAGGGCTTTGCCTAACACCACTTTTTGTTGATTGCCACCGCTTAAGGACGTAATCGGCAGTTCAGGGTCGCTGACTTTGATAGCGAGCTCGCGAATCATCTCTTTGACGCTGGCGTGTTCTTTTTGCGTGTTCAGCCATTTCCAAGCCTGGCGAAAACCTTTCAGGCTAAAATCCGATAAGGTCATATTCGATTGAATCGACATAATCTGCACCACGCCTTCGCCCTGTCGGTCTTCGGGAACTAACGCCAGGCCTTTTTTAAGGCGGGTTTGAAACTGGGCTTTGCCAATATTCTCGCCACCAAGATGGACGCTGCCATTCTGGCAGGGCATCAGGCCTATCAGGCCTTTAAACAGCTCCGTGCGCCCGGCACCCAGCAGGCCGTAAATACCAATCACTTCCCCTTTACTCAGCGTGAAGCTCACATTGTTGAGCCTATATCCGCCGCTGTGGTGCAGCGCCGTCAAACCTTCAACGGCCAGTACCGCTTCGCCCTTTTGCGCGGGCTGATAGTCGAAATGTTTTTTCTTATCGCCAACCATTTGTTCGATAATCCAGGGAATGCTGGTATCACTGACATTGCGTTCACTGATAAAGCGCCCATCGCGGAAAATGGTAATGTGGTCGCCAATTTCCATTAGCTCTTCCAGACGATGGGAAATATAAATAATGGTGATGCCGCGACGTTTAAGTTGCTCAATAACGTTAAACAAAATTTTGACTTCCGACTGGCTCAGTGCAGAAGTAGGTTCATCCATGATTAATACGCGAGTATCCTTTGAAAGCGCACGTGCAATTTCGACCAGCTGCTGGTGGCCGATACCTAACTCGCCAAGCTGAGTATAGGGATCGACATTGAGCTCGAGTCTTTCCAATAGTTTTTTTGCTAACTCATATTGATATTTTTCGTTGATCTTCCCTTTCTGAAAGAATTCGTTAGCCATAAATATGTTATCCATGATGTTCATGTTCGGGAATAAATTCAATTCCTGAAAAATGATGCTTATCCCCTTCTTTTCGGCCTGGTGAGTCGAACTGAGGATAACCGGGGTGCCATCAAGAATAATTTGACCGGAGGACGGTGTTTCAACGCCAGCAAGCATTTTCATCATGGTGGATTTACCCGCACCATTCTCTCCGATCAGAACGTTTACTTTATTTCGATAGACCCGATAGTTCACGTTATCCAAGGCCACGACTCCTGGATAGATGCGCGACAACTCACGGGTTTCGATAATAACTTCAGATTCGACTGGTTGGGGAGTGACGAGTTCTTGCTGTTGCATGTTATTTCCCTCCCAAACTGACAATTTTCGCTGGCGTAATATCAGGAATGGCTTGCGGAATATCCCAAGCCGAGAATACGCCATACACTTGCGTAACTTCGCCCGTTTTAATTTGTGCCGCTTGAATCATTTTTACCGCATGCTCGTTAATGGCCTGGCCATATTCGCCAAACAGAACCTGGTCGTTAAAGTCTTGATAACTGGTACCCTGGTAGGCGTCGCGTAAGAGCGTACCGCGCAGCGTTGGGCCAATTTGCACCACAACATTGCTGCCGCCGGTATCCTGAATCGTCATTTTTCCGCTACGGGAAGCAGAGTCAATATGGGTGATATTGCCCTCAACCTTGACGTAAAAAACGCATGGACTCTCATCCTGAGCGCGGTAGCCCAATGTTTTGCATGCGCTATCAATATCTTTCGCCGCGCGGAAGGCGGCCATTAGCTCGGCAACGGAACGGGCCTGAGAAACGACCTGTGGAACCACTTTGTCTTGCCACGTCTGATCGATATTCGCCATATGCGGATTGGGCGGGGATTTAAGATCGGCCAGCTCTTGCTCAGAGACAATGCGACAGCCTCCAAGCGCAAGAACGGCCAGTGCCAGCCAGGTTTTTTTATACATAAACTCTCCTATACGCCCCCGAAGAGGCGCAACAACCCGAACTCAGGATTTGATATTGAAGTCCTGAACTTTGTCTGCATTGTCTTTGGTGATCAGAATGCCGCGGAACATAACGCGTTGTTTCGCTGGTTTTTCACCTTTTTGCAGGTAGTTATCGAGGTCGGTAACACCCTGAGCGGCAATAGCCTGAGCCTGGAGCATCACTGTGGCCTGCAGGGTTCCGGCTTTAACGGCATCGCGTTCATCGTTGCTGCCATCAATACCAACAACTACAACATCGGTGCGATTCGCTGCTTTCAGCGCGGCAATAACGCCCAGAGCGACAGGGCCGTTGCCGCAAATCACGCCTTTCACATCAGGATGCGCCTGCAAAATGCTGTCCATAATGCGTTTGCCGTCGATTAACGTTCCTTTGGCATCTTGTTTCGCGACGCTGATCATATCCGGATATTGGTCGATGACCTGATGGAAAGATTTAGAGCGGGTAACACAGTTTTTATCTGCCAGGTTACAGGTCAGTTCGGCATATTTTCCTTTTTCCGTCATCTTCTCAACAAATACGTTGGCAACTTCAGAACCGGCCTGAAAGTTATTATGGGTAATTTGTTCAAGAGCGATGTCATCAACGGGAATTTCCCTGTTAATCAAGATCACGGGAATGCCTGCTTTCTTCGCCTTCTCAATTGCCGCTACGCTGGCGGTTGAGTCGGCATTATCAAGAATAATCCCCTGAACTTTTTTACCGATGGCGGTATCAATCAGCTCATTCTGTTTTTTTACATCTTCACCATGTGACAGGATTGTGGTTCGGTACCCCAGTTCTTTTGCTTTATCGCTGGCGCCTTTGGCTTCAGAAGCGTAATACGGATTATCCAGCGAATTTACCATGATCATTATGGTACCTTTTTCCACGGCCTGAGCAGTAAAAGAAAAAGCGGTCAGGGCAGCGACAGTTAAAAGCGTTAAACGTAATTTCATGACAATGTTCTCTCTTGGTTGTTATTGTCGGGTACGGTGAAACAACGTATGACCTGAATATCAAGTTTATGGGCGAGGAGCTCCTTTGGTTGATGATTAAGGTTCGTCGCGCACGAAGATTCCCTGGTGGGCGTCAGGTGGACGATGCCGGTTTCCATAATGTTCTGTTCACCGCATGGCGCCACTCCTGCCATCTTTTTTGCAGGCGCTGGTGGCGGACCATGTCGGGGATAAATTCACTGTGTTCGGTTAAAAAGCCCTTCAGGTCGCTAATCGATCCTGGAGTGAGGGCTTTGCGGGCGAGCAGGGCGGCACCAATCGCCGAAAGTTCGGCAACATCGCTGCGCATCACCGGGCAACCCAGCAGGTCAGCCTGATACTGCATTAACCAGTCGTTTTTCGTCGGCCCACCGTCGACCATTAATGCCGTTAAGTGAAAATCATCCTGCTGGCGCATGGCGACAACCACATCGGCGATTTGATAGGTAATTGACTCCAGTGCCGCACGGATCAGATGCGCACGTTTGACACCTCGGCTCAGGCCGCAAATAACGCCGCGGGCGCTGTCATCCCACCAGGGAGCGCCAAGGCCGGTTAACGCGGGCACAAAATAGACGCTCAATGTAGATCCCACGGAGGCGGGCAGGGTGTTGAGTTCATGAGCCAGTTCGGCATCGGAAAGTTCGCTTAAGCCCGTGCTGTCCGCCATCCACGAAACGGCATCACCGGTATGTGGGATATTGCCCTCCAGCCCATAGGTGATGCGATCGCCATCGTGCCAGGCAATGGTGGTGGCCAGTGCGTCAATATCGCATTTTGCCGATTGCACCGGTGCCATCACCGAGGAGCCTGTCCCGTAGGTGGCTTTAACGCAGCCTAATTCCCCGAGGGCGTGACCAAACAGCGCGGCATGGGAATCCCCCACCATCGCCATCACCGGAATACCATCCGGGATCGCGTTTAGCCCGCGGGTATAACCAAATAGTCCACAGGAAGGTTTAATATCCGGCAGCGCAGCGCGAGGGATCTGGAATAGCGCCAGCATCTCGTTGTCCCATTGCCCGGTTTGCAGGTTCAGCAACTGGGTGCGTGCGGCATTAGAGTGATCGCAATAGAATGCCTTGCCCTGGGTTAAATTCCACAGCAGCCAGCTATCAATGGTGCCGAGGCAAATTTCACCGCGTTCTGCGAGCCGGTGGCCTTCAGGAACAGACCCCAGCAACCAGCGCATTTTTGAGGCAGAGAACAGGGGAGCAATTGGCAGTCCGGTGGTGGCTTTAATTTGCGCTTCTTTGTTCTCGCGACGCAGTTCATCGCAAAAAGCGGCACTGCGGGTACATTGCCAAGAGATGGCGGCGTTAATCGGTTTACCGCTCTGGCGATACCAGCCAATGGCGGTCTCGCGCTGGTTGCTGATAGCTAATGCGGCAACGTTTTCGGCGCCAACGTGTTCGACTGCTTTTGCGATAACGTCAAGGGAGGCTTCGACCAATAGCTCGCCCGACTGTTCGACCCAGCCGTCGCGCGGCGTTTGAATTGCCAGCGGTTGAGAGAATTTCACCACAATGTGGCCGCAGCTATCGAGTACGACGGCTTTGGCGTTAGTGGTGCCTTCGTCCAGTGCAATGATGAACTCTTTACGTGTTGCCTGCATTAGGTCGTCTCCTGAGTCACACTTTGTCCTGGCGCGGAGGGGGGAAGGGGAGGTGTTCCTCTTTCTCGCATTGCTGCCTGGCAGGCCATGATGTGACAATTCATTTTCACTTATTTAATCACTGAATATATATTCGATAGTGATTATTTATTTAACACCTTAGCCAGAAACTTCACGTCGGGCTACAGGAAAAGTCATCAATTGTGCTGGCAATCACACTTATCCGATCGATGAAGTTTACGGATGTTGGTGAAAAAGAGTGAAGGAGGTCGTGACTATCTGATTGAAATACATTTGTTTTTATTCCTTTACGCTCGGGGTGAAGCGTAAAGGTTTTTAGAAAGTGTTTGGCTGGGGAGAGTTAACGGGCGACAAGCAGGCGCGCGGTTGGGTAATCCGTGATTAAAACATCGATGTAACCACCCGATAGCGCGCCTTTGATAGCGGCGACCTTATCGGCGCCACCGGCAAGGGCAACCACATTAGGGCACTTTTTCACTTTCTCCAGCGCCATGCCGATAACAGGATCTTCATCATCGCGCAACACAGCCTGGCCGTTTTTATCGTAGTAGTGCAGACAAATGTCGCCGACCGCTCCGCGTTCCGCCAACACCTGAAGCATATCTTCGTGGTAGTAGTTTCCTGACGTTTTGAGCAGTTGCGAGGGTTCGAGGATGCCAATACCGACGATGGCAATATCGACTTCATCGAAGCGAGCAATCACATTGGCGACATCTTTACTGGCAACGAGACGATTCTTTTCCTCCGTCGAACCTTCAATGCTTTGGGAAGGCAGCAGCCAGGCTTCACAGTTCAGATGTTGCGCCAGGGTTTGGGTGAGTATGGTTGCCTGCACGTTACCGTTAGGCCCCACACCGCCCAGCAGTTGAATAACGCCGTTAGCCTTCAGATTCTGGGCGTGAACCTCATCAACCATGGCGCGGATTGTTGAGCTCCACGAAGAGACGCCAATCAGATCTTTCGGCCGTAAGCGAGTTTCCAGATAGTGGGCGGCGGCGGAACCGATGGCGCGCTTAATGGTGTGATCACTGGCGTCCTCTTCGGTATCCACCACGATGGCCTGTTTAATTCCGTAGCGATCTTCCAGGCCTTTTTCAAGATTCAGGAAAATATTCGATGGCTGAACAACGCTAATTTTGACCACGCCTTCCTTTTGGCAACGCGTAATCGCGCGGGAGATAAATGACTGAGAAAGCGAGAGAAGTTGAGCAATATCGGACTGCTTTCGTCCTTCAAGATAGTAGAGCGTGGCAATCTTAATCAATAGCCGTTGTTCATCCTGCCTAGCCATATATTTCCCCGAAAATCATTTACGTGCAGCCATTATGTTAGAGCCATTTATCATACGCGAAAAGAACAGACATTTAAGTGTGATGGATATCTAACTTTCGCCAATACTCCAAATCAGCTATGGACAAAAACAGAGCAGCGATTGCATAATTGAATAAAGAGTCATTAGTGAATATATATTCATTGATGCTTTCAGGTCAACTGAAAAAGTATCCAGGCGCAGATAGGCTTGGTGGTAAGGAGGCTGAATGTTCCTGAGTATGATGCAGCGGCGGAAGCCTTGCGATGCCTTTTCTGGGGATGTCTGGTTTTTTAGTCCCTGTTGGAATAAATATTCCGATTTGAAAATAAATTCAGAGGTATTAAATGAATCCCTATAGCTATGATGTCCAGGCACTTGAGCGTAAAGCTCGCGCGATACGTCGCCACATCGTCAGATTGAATGCCAACAGCCCTGCCGGTGGGCATACCGGAGCCGACCTTTCTCAGGTTGAACTGATCACCGCACTCTACTTTCGCATTCTGAATGTTGCGCCGGATCGTATCGCTGACGACCAGCGCGACATCTACATCCAGTCCAAAGGCCATGCGGTGGGCTGCTACTACTGCGTGCTGGCCGAAGCGGGTTTCTTCCCCGTTGACTGGCTGGAGACTTATCAGCATGCAAACTCTCATCTTCCTGGCCACCCGGTACGGCAGAAAACCCCGGGTATCGAACTCAACACCGGAGCGCTGGGCCACGGTTTGCCTGTTGCTGTGGGGTTGGCGCTGGCTGCGAAAAAAAGCAATAGCGCCCGCCGTATCTTTCTAATTACCGGCGATGGCGAACTGACAGAAGGCAGTAACTGGGAAGCTGCGTTGGCTGCGGCGCACTACGGGCTAGATAACCTCGTCATCATAAATGACAAGAACAACCTCCAGTTGGCAGGGCCGACCCACGAAATTATGAACACCGATCCGCTGGCCGATAAATGGAAAGCCTTCGGTATGAGGGTAACCGAGTGTCGGGGAAATGACATGGCGTCGGTGGTTGCGACGTTGGAAGGGCTAAAACAGGAAGGTAAACCCAACGTTATTATCGCCAACACCACGAAAGGTGCCGGTATTTCCTTTATCCAGGGGCGCCCGGAATGGCATCACCGGGTACCGAAAGGCGAAGAAATTGCACTGGCACTGGAGGAACTGAAAGATGAGTAATGCAGAACACCTGGCGAGCGTAATGGTTCAAGCGTTTATTGATGCAGTTGAAAGCGGTGTTGATCTGGTGCCGGTGGTGGCTGACTCAACGTCGACGGCAAAAATTGCCCCCTTCATTAAACAATTCCCAGGCCGCTTGGTTAACGTAGGGATCGCCGAGCAAAGCATGGTCGGAACGGCTGCCGGTCTGGCGTTGGGCGGGAAAGTGGCGGTGACCTGTAACGCCGCGCCCTTCCTCATCTCCCGCGCCAATGAGCAAATTAAAGTGGACGTTTGTTACAACAATACCAACGTCAAACTGTTCGGTCTCAACGCAGGGGCCAGCTATGGCCCGCTGGCGAGTACCCACCATGCGATCGATGATCTGGCGGTGATGCGCGGCTTCGGCAATATTCAGATTTTTGCGCCCTCTTCACCGCGAGAATGTCGGCAGATTATCGATTATGCCATTGGCTATCAGGGGCCGGTTTATATTCGCCTGGATGGCAAGGCGCTGCCGGAGTTGTATGATGAAAGCTATCAGTTTGTGCCGGGGGCGGTGGTGACGCTGCGCGAAGGTGAAGACATTGCGCTGGTAGCAACCGGATCGACGGTACATGAAGTTGTCGATGCTGCGCAAAGGCTTGTCGACGTGGGGATTCAGGCCAAAGTGGTCAGCGTCCCTTCAATTCGTCCTTGCGATACCGCAGCGTTGCTGGTGGCGTTGAAGTCCTGCAAAGCGGTGATAACGGTTGAAGAACATAACGTCAATGGCGGGTTGGGAAGCCTGGTTGCGGAAGTGCTGGCCGAAGCGAGTGTCGGCATTCCGCTTAGGCGTCTGGGTATTCCCGATGGCGAATATGCGGCGGCGGCCGATCGCAGCTGGCTGCGTCAGCACCACGGTTTTGACGCGGTGTCTATTGCTGCGCTGGCGCAGAAGATGCGTTAGCAGTGGGTGAATCGGGGCGCCCTGCGGCGCCCTTGTCGTTACTTGTGCTGGCCCTGCTTTTGCAGGAACTGCACGCCCTTGTCAGGGAAGTCGGTGAACACGCCGTCGACGCCCGCCTGGTTGTAAATCACGTCATACAGCTGATTCACGTCGGTGACGTATTTCGGCAGCGCATCGGCGCGGATGGTGAACGGGTGCACCGCCAGCTTGCTGGCATGCGCCTCTTTCACCATGTCGGTCAGCACGACGTGGCCCGGCTTGGATTGGTCCGCCGCCACCAGCATGTGGTAGTCCGGCCCGATGCCGTCGGCGTATGCCGCGATTTTCTTCATCGCGCCCGGCTTGAACATCCAGTCATAGTCGTATTCCACCCACTTGCCGTCGGCCTTCTGCTCGTAGGTTTCCTGCCAGTCGTTATAGGCGATCAATTGGATCAGCTTCAGATCCATGCCCATTTTCGGTTCCAGCTCGGTTTTGATGCGCTTCAGTTCGTTGGCGTCGAAGCACTGCAGGTAGACATTGTCGCCCTTGCCGGTATAGCCGTACTGTTTCAGCACCGCCAGCACCTTGCTGGAGATATCCTTGCCTTCCTGCTTATGGAACCACGGCGCCTTGATTTCCGGATAGATGCCGATGTTCTTGCCGGTCGAGTGGTTCAGGCCCTGCACGAACTCGATCTCTTCCTGGAAGGTGTGCACGCGGAAGTCGGATTTGCCCATCGGGAAGCGGCCAGGGTAGCCCTGCACCTTCTTGCCGTTTTCAATCTCGAAGCCTTCGGTGAACTTCAGCGATTTGATTTCCGCCAGCGTAAAGTCGATGGCGTAGTAGCGGCCATCCTTGCGCGCGCGGTCCGGGAAGCGTTCGGCCACGTCGGTCACGCGATCGAGATAGTGATCGTGCAGCACCACCAGCTCGTTATCCTTGGTCATCACCAGATCCTGCTCGAGGAAGTCGGCACCCTGCGCGTAGGCCATCGCCTTCGCCGGCAGGCTGTGTTCCGGCAGGTAGCCGCTGGCGCCGCGGTGGGCGATCACCACCTTGTCATCGGCGGCATGGGCGGCGCCGGCCATTGAGGTGGCGAGGATAATCCCTGTCAGCAGGGCTTTAACTTGAGTCCGCATTCTGTGGTTCTCCATGTTGTTGGGGGCAGGGTAGTAAAAAGGCCGCAGTGCGGCCTTTTTACCCGTCGCCTTTCAAGTTGCAGCGTTGTTACCTGCGCTCACTCACCCCAGTTACTTACTAAAGTAAGCGCCTGGGGATGAGTGAGCTGGCCGCCTAGCTGCAACTCGAAATTCATAGGGTAAAGATGATGCGATAATGCTTAGCCGCGTTTGCCGGCGGCGATTTCCGCGTGGTGTTTTTTCTCGCTCAGCATGGTCAGCAACAGCAGCAGTACTGCGCCGACGCTGCCGCCGATCATCACCATAAAGCCGCCGTCCCAACCGAAGTAGTCCACGGTGTAGCCGACGATGGCGCTGGCGGCGACCGAGCCGCCCAGGTAACCGAACAGGCCGGTAAAGCCCGCGGCGGTGCCGGCGGCTTTCTTCGGCGCCAGCTCCAGCGCGTGCAGGCCGATCAGCATCACCGGACCGTAAATCAGGAAGCCGATGGTGATCATGCAGGCCATGTCGATGCCAGGGTTGCCGACCGGGTTGAGCCAGTAAACGACGGTGGCGATGGTCACCAGGGTCATGAAGAACACACCGGTGGCGCCGCGGTTGCCCTTGAACACTTTATCCGACATCCAGCCGCACAGCAGGGTGCCCGGGATACCGGCGTATTCGTACAGGAAGTAAGCCCAGGAGGACTTGTCCAGCGCGAAGTGCTTCACTTCTTTCAGGTAGGTCGGCGACCAGTCGAGGATGCCGTAACGCAGCAGGTAAACGAACACGTTGGCGACCGCGATGTACCACAGCAGCTTGTTCGGCAGGATGTACTGCATGAAGATCTGCTTGGCGGTCAGCTCTTCTTCGGCTTTCTCGCTGTAGTCGTCCGGATAGTCGTTCTTGTACTCTTCAATCGGCGGCAGGCCGCAGGACTGCGGAGTATCGCGCATCAGGCCGAAGGCGATCAGGGCCACCAGAATGGCGCCGAAGGCCGGCATGTACAGCGCCGCGTGCCAGTCGTTGAACCAGGCCATGCCCAGCAGGAACAGCAGCGGCGGCAGGCCGCCACCCACGTTGTGGGCGCAGTTCCACACCGAAACGATGCTGCCGCGTTCTTTCTGCGACCACCAGTGCACCATGGTGCGGCCGCACGGCGGCCAACCCATGCCCTGGAACCAGCCGCACAGGAACAGCAGCACGAACATCACCGCGATGCTGGAGGTGGCCCATGGCACGAAGCCCATGAACAGCATCACCGCCGCGGCGAGGATCAGGCCGGCGGGCAGGAATACCCGCGGGTTGGAGCGGTCGGAGACCGAACCCATGATGAATTTGGAAAAACCGTAGGCGATGGAAATGCCCGACAGCGCGAAACCGAGGTCGCCGCGGCTGAAACCCTGATCGATCAGGTACGGCATTGCCAGGGTGAAGTTCTTGCGCACCAGATAGTAGGCGGCATAACCGAAGAAGATCCCCATAAAAATTTGCCAGCGCAATTTACGGTAGAGCGGGTCGACCTTGTCGACCGGCACACGGGAAATGTGTGCTGCCGGCTTAAAAATACTCAACATGAGCGCCTCCGATGGCTTTATCTGTTATCACATCAATATGACCTTTTACGTTCATTTGATGATTGAGCGGATATCGAATGTGGTGTTTTTTTGTTCCATAACGAGCGCCATCCTAGTCAAATACGCCTGGTGTCGCTGTGATGAATGGCGCAAATGTTACACTTTTATGAAACTACGGCGGATTTTGAGCGATTCGTTAACGTTATGAAATAGAAAAAGGGCCAAAAATCGTGACAATGATCACATTCATGGTTTTTTGTGGACATTTTTCTTTCGTTTAAGGTTCGTTATTGTTCCTTATCAAACAAAACCCTCAGTAACCGTGGCCCAATAGGGAGCATCACCACGGATCCTGGGGGAACGTTATGAGCAGCCATTCGGCGGACGACGAAACGGATGTGATCATCATCGGCGGCGGCGCGACCGGCGCCGGCATTGCGCGCGACTGCGCGCGCCGGGGGCTGCGCTGCATCCTGCTGGAGCGCCACGATATCGCCACCGGCGCCACCGGCCGCAATCATGGCCTGCTGCACAGCGGCGCGCGCTATGCGGTCACCGACGGCGAGTCGGCGCGTGAATGCATCGAAGAAAATCGCATCCTGAAACGCATCGCCCACCATTGCATCGAAGCGACAGAGGGGCTGTTCATCACCCTGCCGCAGGATCCGCTGGACTATCAGCAGCCGTTTATCGCCGCCTGCCGCGCGGCGGGCATCGACGCCGAGGCGATCGATCCACAGCTGGCCCTGCGCCTGGAGCCGGCGGCCAATCCGGCGCTGATCGGCGCGGTGCGCGTGCCGGACGGCACCGTCGATCCGTTCCGCCTGACCGCCGCCAACATGCTGGACGCCCGTGAGCACGGCGCGCGGAGCCTCACCTATCATCAGGTGGTCGGTTTGTTGCGCGCGGGCGATCGCGTGACCGGCGTGCGCGTTTTCGACCATCAAAACCGGAGAAGGTACGATTTGCACGCCGCCATGGTGGTCAACGCGGCGGGCATTTGGGGCCAGCAGATTGCCGAATACGCCGATCTGCGGGTGCGCATGTTCCCGGCCAAGGGGGCGTTGCTGATCCTCGGCCATCGCATCAACAACCGGGTGATCAACCGCTGCCGCAAACCGGCGGACGCCGACATTCTGGTGCCGGGCGACACCATCTCGCTGATTGGCACCACCTCCACCCATATCGACTACGACCAGATCGACAACATGCAGGTGACGCCGCAGGAGGTGGACATCCTGATCCGCGAGGGTGCGCTGCTGGCGCCCGAGCTGGCGCAGACCCGCATTCTGCGCGCCTATGCCGGCGTACGGCCGCTGGTGGCCAGCGACGACGACCCGAACGGGCGCAACGTCAGCCGCGGCATCGTGCTGCTCGACCACGCCGAACGCGACGGGCTGGAGGGGTTTATCACCATTACCGGCGGCAAGCTGATGACCTATCGGCTGATGGCGCAGTGGGCCACCGACAAGCTGTGTGAAAAATTGGGCCTGAACAGCCCCTGCACCACCGCGCAGGCGGCGCTGCCCGGTTCGCGTCAGACGGCGGAAGAAACGGCGCGCCGCGTGGTTTCTCTGCCCGCCAGCATTCGCGGTTCGGCGGTATATCGCCACGGCGATCTCGCTAGCCAGGTGCCGGCCGGCGATCGGCTCGACAACGGCCTGGTGTGCGAATGCGAAGCGGTGACCGTCGGTGAGGTGTGCTATGCGGTCAATTCGCTGACCGTCAACAACCTGGTTGATCTGCGCCGGCGCACCCGGGTCGGCATGGGCCCCTGCCAGGGGGAGCTGTGCGCCTGCCGCGCCGCCGGTCTGCTGACGCGTTTCAGGGTCAGCACGCCGCAGCAATCTCTCGATCAGCTGTCGCATTTCCTCAACGAACGCTGGAAAGGCGTGCGGCCGATCGCCTGGGGCGATGCGCTGCGCGAAAGTGAATTCACCCGTTGGGTTTATCAGGGCCTGTGCGGGCTCGACGCCCGCGGCGACCAGGAGCAGGAGGCGGATGATGCGCTATGACGTGGTGGTGATTGGCGGCGGCCTGGCTGGCCTGAGCTGCGCGATAGCGGTGGCCGAACGGGGCAAGCGTTGCGCGGTGGTCAGCGCCGGCCAGAGCGCGCTCTATTTTTCGTCCGGCTCGCTGGATTTGCTGGCGCAGTTGCCCGACGGTAGCGCGGTTGGCGCACCGCTGGCGGCGCTGCCCGAACTGGCGCGCCAGGCGCCGCGGCATCCCTACGCGCTGATCGGCGCCGAGCGCGTGGCGGCCTTGTCGGCCGAGGCGCAGCGGCTGCTGCAACGCTGCGGCCTCAACCTGCAGGGCGACGGCGAACGCAACCATCTGCGGGTGACGCCGCTCGGCACGCGCCGCGCCACCTGGCTCAGCCCGCAGGCGGTGCCGACGCTGCCGCTGGCCGGCGCGCTGCCGTGGCGGCGCATCGCGGCGATCGGCATCGAAGGCTTCCTCGATTTTCAGCCGCAGTTGGCCGCCAGTTCTCTGGCGCGTGAGCTGGGCGTGCAGGCCGAGGTGGCTGAGCTGCACCTGCCGGCGCTGGACCGGCTGCGCAACAACCCCAGCGAGTTCCGCGCGGTGAATATCGCCCGGGTGCTGGATCTGGCGGAGAACCTGGCGCCGATGGCCGCTGAGCTGCAACGGCTGGCGGGCGAGGCCGAAGCGATATTCCTGCCGGCCTGCCTGGGGCTGGAGGACGATGCGCCGCTGGCGGCGCTGCAGGCGGCGGTCGGCAAACCGATCCGCCTGCTGCCGACGCTGCCGCCTTCGGTGCCCGGCATGCGCCTGCACCAGGCGCTGCGTCGGCGTTTTCAGCAGCTGGGCGGGGTGTTTATGCCGGGCGACAGCGTGCTGCGGGCGGAAATCGCCGGCGGCCGCGTCGCCGGTCTGTATACCCGCAACCATGGCGACATTCCGCTGAACGCGCAGCAGGTGGTGCTGGCCAGCGGCAGCTTCTTCAGCAACGGGCTGACGGCGAGGTTCGACGGCGTGCGCGAGCCGGTGTTTGGGCTGGATGTCGACAGCCGGGCGGAGCGCGCCGACTGGAGCCACCCTGACCTGTTCGCCCCGCAGCCTTACCTGCAGTTCGGCGTGCGCACCGACGGCCGCCTGCGCGCGCTGCGGCAAGGGGAGGCGTTTGACAACCTGTACGCCATCGGCGCGGTGACCGGCGGCTACGATCCGCTGCAGCAGGGCTGCGGCGCCGGGGTGTCATTGATCGGAGCGCTGTACGTCGCCCGGCAGATAGCCGCGGAGGAAAACGCATGAGCCTGCATAAAGACCACAGCTTCGAGAGCTGCATCAAGTGCACCGTCTGCACCACCTATTGCCCGGTAGCCAGAGTGAACCCCCTGTACCCGGGGCCGAAGCAGGCGGGGCCGGACGGCGAACGCCTGCGGCTGAAGGATCCGGCGCTGTACGACGAGGCGCTGAAGTATTGCACCAACTGCAAGCGCTGCGAGGTCGCCTGCCCGTCCGAGGTTAAAATCGGCGACATCATTCAACGCGCGCGCGCCGACTACGCCCAGAGCAAGCCCACGCTGCGCGACGCCATCCTCAGCCATACCGACATAATGGGGACGCTGTCGACGCCGTTTGCGCCGGTGGTCAACGCCGCCACCGGCCTGAAGCCGGTGCGCGCCTTGCTGGATAAGGCGCTGAAAATCGATCACCGCCGCGCGCTGCCGAAGTATTCGTTCGGCACCTTCCGCCGCTGGTATCGCCAGCAGGCGCAGGCCCAGCAGCGCTATGCCGAGCAGGTGGCGTTTTTCCACGGCTGCTTCGTCAATTACAACCATCCGCAGCTGGGCAAGGATTTGATTCGGGTGTTCAACGCGCTGGATATCGGCGTGCAGCTGCTGAAGCGCGAGAAATGCTGCGGCGTGCCCCTGATCGCCAACGGCTTTATCGCACAGGCCAAAAAGCAGGCCAGGGTCAACGCCGGATCCCTGAGTCACGCCGTGCTGGAACGCGGCATCCCGGTGGTGGCCACCTCGTCGAGCTGCACCTTTACCCTGCGCGACGAGTATCCGCATCTGCTGGAGGTGGACACCTCGGCGGTGCGCGATCGGGTGGAGCTGGCGACGCGCTATCTTTATCGGCTGATCAACCAGGGGTGCAGCCTGCCGCTAAAGCGCACGCCGCTGCGCGTGGCCTATCATACGCCTTGCCATATGGAGAAAATGGGCTGGACCGCCTACACGCTGGAACTGCTGCGACAGATACCGGGGCTGGAGCTGGTGGCGCTGGATCCGCAGTGCTGCGGCATCGCCGGCACCTACGGCTTCAAAACGGAGAATTACGCCACCTCACAGGGCATCGGCGCCGCGCTGTTCCGGCAGATTGAAGAGAGCGGGGCGGATTTGGTGGTGACCGACTGCGAGACCTGCAAATGGCAGATTGAAATGTCGACCGGCAAGCGCTGCGAACATCCGATCGCCCTGCTGGCGCAGGCGTTGGCGTAGGGCGCAGCGAGCTGCGCCCCCGGTGGCTTACTTGCCCAGCTTCAGGGTGCTGATGATGCCTTCGGCTTCGCTCTGCGCCTGCTGCTGGTTGTCCGCCGGCAGCGTCACCTGAATGGTCAACATGTTGTTGTCCAGGGTGCCGATCAGGATCGACGAGTAGGCTTTCTCGCCGCCGCTGGTGATGATGCTGTCCAGCTGACGCAGCGGCACGCCGTTGACGTCGATGGCTTTGTTGGTGATCACCTGCAGGTTGGCGTCACGCGCGCGCTGGGTGTCTTCCAGGCGCTTGGCCAGGGTTTCCAGGCTGTCGGCGGTCTTGTCGCCGAGGATCACGATCACCGCGCGCTGGCCGGTGCTGTCCGCATAAACGTGCATGTTGTTCGCCTGGTTGCCCAGCTTGCCGCTCTGATCCGCCATGCCGGCCGGCAGGGTAAACGCCAGCTTGCCGTCGAGCAGGCTGACCTGTTGCCCGGCCGAGGCGCTGGCCGCCGCGCCGTCCGCCGGCGCCTTGGTGTCTTTGGTGTCGCCGTCGCAGGCCGCCAGGCCAAGCACCAGCAGGCTGATACCCATCAATTTTGCTACTTTACGCATCGGGCTTCCTTCTTCCTTTCCGGTAGGATTTCACTGCCGTATCGCAACCTATTCCAGGTTGAAATGCAAGGCGGATGTTGTCACAAGGTTTTTTCAAGTAATAGCCGATAATCAGCCACTTCGCCTTTATTTTCCAGTCGAACAATCTGATAGTGATTGACGATCAGCATCATCAGCATGGCGCGGAACCGATTGCGGGTTTTTACCCTCAGTTGCCGGTAGCCCTGCGCCCGCGCCCAGCGCTCCTGTTCGGTCAGCAGCGCCTGCGCCACGCCGTGGCGGCGAAACGCCGGCAGCACGCCGCCCAGCCAGCTGTAAAATGCCCCTTCCCGCAGTTGATAGCCCAGTTTGAAACCGGCCGGCCGGCCGTCGATCTCGGCGATCAGCAGGCTGGCGGGCGCGGAGCCGATGCGCTGCCGCAGGTCGGCCAGGCTGTGCAGGCCGCCGAATTCGGGAATGCAGCGGTACAGACGGTGGATTTCTTCGAGGGTGGCGTTGCGGGTGGTCAAGCTCATCGGCGGCCTCCGAAAGGGTGCGGGCCGCCAATGATAGCACGGCTTAGCCCGGCTGCAGGCCGCCGGCGCGCGCCGCGATGCGCTTGAGCAGCATGTTCAGCAACACGCCGTACATCGGCAGGAAGAACAACATGCAGATCAGCACTTTGAAGCTGTAATCCACCAGGGCGATCTCCACCCAGTTGTTGGCCATAAAGGCGTCGCTGCTCTTGTAGAAGGCGATGAAGAAGAACGACAGCGTATCGCTGATGTTGCCGAGGAACATCGCCGCCGCGGGCGCCACCCACCAGGCGCTGCGCTGGCGCAGGCGGTTGAAGACGTGCACATCGAGGATCTGGCCGAGCACGTAGGCCATAAAGCTGGCGATGGCGATGCGCGCCACAAACAGGTTAAAGCTGCCCAGCGCGGCGAAGCCCTGCCACTCTCCCTGGTAGGTGACGGTGGAAATCACGTAGGAAATGAACAGCGCCGGCACCATGACGGACAAAATGATGCGTCGCGCCAGCGGCGCGCCGAAAATGCGCACCGTCAGATCGGTCGCCAGAAAGATAAACGGGAAGGTGAAGGCGCCCCAGGTGGTATGGAAGCCGAAAACGGTGATCGGCAGCTGCACCAGATAGTTGCTGGAGGTAATGATGGCGATATGGAACAACGATAGCCAGACCAACGCGGTGAAGCGCTGCTGAGCGGTAAACGAATACATGATGTAGCCTTTTTGGTCGTGGGGTGAGGGAACCCATTGATTCTTGTCAGAGCAGCCGAATTGACTGCGCGGCGGCATGATACGCGTTTGCGCAACCAATGCAACGGTTAAATTTGGAGCAAACGTTAACGCATCTTGCGCAGAAAAACTACCGGCGTAAACTAGGCGCTAATGAGATGCGGCGAGCGTTCGCCGATCGTTTTTTTCGAGAAAATTGCATGACTGACTTATTTGCCCAGGCAGACCAGACGCTCGACGCGCTGGGGCTGCGCTGCCCTGAACCGGTGATGATGGTGCGCAAAACCGTGCGCCACATGGATAACGGCGAAACGCTGCTGATTATCGCCGACGATCCGGCCACTACCCGCGATATCCCGGGGTTCTGCCGCTTTATGGAGCATACGCTGGTGGCGCAGGACACCGAGCAGGCGCCTTACCGTTATCTGTTGCGCAAGGGCGTATAGCCGCTGAAATGGATACCAGGGGCAAATCCTTCACCCCTGGCATGCCGTTGCCTAGCTGCGTTTTTTCAACAGGCGCAGCGCGTTGGCGGTCACCAGCGCGGTGGCGCCGGAATCCGCCAGCACCGCCAGCCACAGGCCGGTCAACCCCATCAGGCTGGTTACCAGAAATACCCCCTTCAGCCCCAGCGCGATGGTGATGTTCTGCCGGATATTGGCGTGGGTGGCGCGCGAGATGCGGATCATCTCCGCCACGCCCAGCAGCCGGTTGTGGGTCAGGGCCGCGTCTGCGGTTTCCAGCGCCACGTCGGTGCCGCTGCCCATGGCGATGCCGATGCTCGAGGCTTTCATCGCCGGAGCGTCGTTGATGCCGTCGCCGATCATCGCCGTCGGCCGCAGCTCGCTCAGCTCGGTGATCGCCTTTACCTTGTCTTCCGGCAGCAGGCCGGCGCGATAATCCAGGCCCAGCTCACTGGCGATCGCCGCCGCCGCGCGCGGGTTGTCGCCGGTCAGCATTACGCCGCGGATCCCCAGCGCGTTCAGCTCGGCGATCGCCTGTTTGGCGTCGCTGCGCAGCGTATCGCGCAGCGCCAGCAGGCCGATTGGCGCACCGTCCTCCAGCACCACCACCGCCGTTTTACCGGCGCTTTCCAGGCTGTCCACCTGGCTCTGCCATTTGCCGCCCAGCAGCCCCGGCGCCAGCTTGCCCGGCGCGCTGATCAGCAGGGTTTTGCCGTCGACCTTGCCTTCTACGCCAACCCCGGCCAGCGCGCGGCGCCCCTGCGCCAGCGGCAGGTCCGGCCCGTATTGTGCGGCGCGGTTGATGATCGCCTGCGCCAGCGGATGGTGGGAGCCGGCCTCAACCGCCGCGGCGAGCGTCAACAACCGCCGTTCGTCGATGTCGCCGATTGGCAGCACGTCGGTCACCGTCGGTTTGCCTTCCGTCAGGGTACCGGTTTTATCGAAGGCGATGGTTTGCACCTGGCCGAGTTGTTCCAGCGCCGCGCCGCCTTTAATCAACGCGCCGCGCCGCGTCGCCGCCGCCAGCCCGGAGGTAATGGCCGCCGGGGTAGAGATCACCAGCGCGCACGGGCAGCCGATCAGCAGCAGGGTCAGGCCGCGATAGATCCAGGTATCCCACGGCTGCGAAAACAGCAGCGGCGGCACCAGGATCACCGCCACCGCCAGCAGCATGATGGCCGGGGTGTAGTAGCGGCTGAAACGGTCGAGAAAACGCTCGATCGGCGCGCGGCGCTCTTCGGCCTCTTCGATCAGCTGCAGAATGCGGTCGATGGCGTTCTTGCCGGGTTCGGACATCACCTTCATCTGCGCCGCCTGATCGACGGACAGGCTGCCGGCGGCCACTTTCTCGCCCTGTTGGCGCTCAACCGGCAGCGATTCGCCGGTGAGGGCGCTTTCGTCGAAGCTGGCGAACGGGTTGAGCAGCTCGGCATCGGCCGGCAAACGGCCGCCGGGAACGATTTCAATCACGTCGCCGGGGCGCAGAGCGGCGACCGGTACGCGCTTGCGCGTGGTCCCCTGCAGCAGCAGCGCATCTTCCGGCACCAGCGCCATCAGCGCGGTCACGCCGCGTCTGGCCCGGTTGGCGGCGTAGGATTCCAGCAGCTCGCCGACCATAAACAGCAGCAGCACCATCGCCGCCTCGGCGGTGGCGCCGATAAACAGCGCGCCGATGGCGGCTACGCTCATCAGGGTTTCAATGGCGAACGGGGTACCTGAGCGGATCAGACGCAGCGCCTTGGTGGCGACCGGCGCCAGGCCCACCAGGGTGGTGGCGATAAAGGCGATGCGGCCCAGCTCCGGGTTAACGCGATCCAGCACCCAGCTGACGATCATGAGCGTAGTCAGCAGCAGCAGCGGGCCGAATTCACCGAAACGCGCAGCCTGCGGCGCGGTTTTGGCGGCCTGAGCGCCGAGCAGGGTGAAGCCGGCCTGTTTGACCGCATCCTGAATGCGCAGGCTGACGTCGGACCGTGCGTCCACCACCAGTTTTTCGGTGGCGAACAACACGCGCGCGCTGTCGACGCCGGGGATCGAGGTGACGGCATTCTCAATTTTCTTGGCGCAGCTGGGGCAATCCATGCCGGTGACTTTCCAGCTGAAGCGCCGGCTGCCGGAAGGAGGGGCGGCGGCCAGCCTGTCGCTTTCCTCATCCGGATCGTCAGTGTCGACGGCGCTGCAGCAGCTGGCGCCATGATCGTGCGCATGGGCCTGTTCCGCAGGTGCGGCAAGCTCTCGCTTGTCGCTGCTGCAGCCGTGCTGGGTTTTACCGTGGCTGTGATTGCAGCCGCAGCCGCCGCCTTCCGTATGGTTATGTTCTTGATGATTAGGGTTTTGATGGTTATGCATAACGTCCCCCTCCGGGCAGTTAATGAGCTTTATGGCCCGACTCTACACCCTGGAGTCAACTCCAGAGTCAAGTGCGCGATGAGAATTATTGCTAACGGGAAAAGGCATGACTTATTCAGATGCTAATAATAAGAAATTAAATCTATTTAATTTCCTTATTACCTATTTCGCCACTATGGCGAATAACCGTTAGTCGAAATAAGAAAATATTATTCCTATAGAAGCTAAAAAGTCCCGCCGGCTAATAATAAAGAGTTATTAACCTATAACGCTTTAACCAAATTTAACTTTTTTACCCGAAACAGCCAGCATGATTCGCTTGGGCCTGCAGGCCGCATTCCGGTTGAAGTTTGTTGCCAACTTATCGGAGGCGACTTCCCTTTGTTTTGTAAGATTGCCAAAAAAGCAGCATAACAATCTTTCGTTACGATAATAAATAGTTGATTATTTTATGTGCAGTTTTAAGGTCCTGCCTATAATTGGAATCGATTACCATTTTTGGTGGTGATCTTATTTGCTGATATATATGCATTAATTCTATCTAACACACTGCCGTTAACGGCGCATAAGCCCCTTCCAGCAAGCGCTGGGTCACGTTGGCCGCCGCTTACGGGGAGGTTATGTCTATCTGTCTGATTGATAACAATCAGGTAATGAGTGGAATCGAACCAATGCAATCTACTAAAAAGGCAATTGAAGTTACTGAATCCAGCCTCGCGGCTGCAACGACCGGCTACGATGCTGTAGACGATCTGTTGCATTATCACGAGCGCGGCAACGGTATTCAGGTTAATGGCAAGGATTCATTTTCTACCGAACAAGCTGGGCTGTTTATTACCCGTGAGAACCAAACCTGGAATGGGCATAATGTTTTTGGCCAGCCGGCCAAGCTGACATTCTCCTTCCCGGACTATAAGTTCTCTTCCACCAACGTCGCCGGCGACACCGGGCTGAGCAAATTCAGCGCGGAACAGCAGCAGCAGGCCAAACTGTCGCTGCAATCCTGGTCTGACGTGGCCAATATCACCTTTACCGAGGTGGCGGCCAACCAGAAGGCCAACATCACCTTCGGCAACTACAGCCAGGATCGTCCCGGTCATTATGACTACGACACCCAGGCTTACGCTTTCCTGCCGAACACCATTTATCAGGGCCAGAATCTGGGCGGCCAGACCTGGTACAACGTCAACCAATCCAACGTGGAACATCCGGCATCCGAAGATTACGGCCGCCAGACGTTCACTCACGAGATTGGCCATGCGCTGGGCCTGAGCCACCCGGGCGACTACAACGCCGGTGAAGGCAACCCGACCTATCGCGACGCCAGCTATGCGGAAGACACCCGCGAGTTCAGCCTGATGAGCTACTGGAGTGAAACCAACACCGGCGGCGACAACGGCGGCCACTACGCCGCGGCCCCGCTGCTGGATGACATTTCCGCCATTCAGCATCTGTACGGCGCCAACCTGTCCACCCGCACCGGCGATACCGTGTATGGCTTCAACTCCAATACCGATCGCGACTTCCTCAGCACCGCCAGCAACTCGCAGAAAGTGATCTTTGCGGCCTGGGATGCGGGCGGCAACGACACCTTCGACTTCTCCGGCTACACCGCTAACCAGCGCATCAACCTGAACGAGAAATCGTTCTCCGACGTTGGCGGGCTGAAGGGCAACGTGTCGATCGCGGCGGGCGTGACCATCGAAAACGCCATTGGCGGTTCCGGCGACGACGTTATCGTCGGCAACGCGGCCAACAACGTGCTGAAAGGCGGCGCGGGCAACGACGTGCTGTTCGGTGGCGGCGGGGCGGACGAGCTGTGGGGCGGCGCCGGCAAGGACACCTTCGTGTTCTCCGCCGTCAGCGATTCCGCGCCGGGCGCATCGGACTGGATCCGCGACTTCCAGAAGGGCACCGACAAGATCGATCTGTCTTACTTCAACAAGGGCGCGCAGGCCGGCGACCAGATCCACTTCGTCGATCACTTCAGCGGCGCAGTGGGCGAGGCGCTGTTGAGCTATGACGCATCGAGCAACGTCAGCGATCTGGCGCTGAACATCGGCGGCCATCAGGCGCCGGACTTCCTGGTGAAAATTGTCGGTCAGGTGGACGTCGCCACCGACTTTATCGTGTAACTGAAAGCATCATAACGCCCGGCGCAGCCTGGCCGGGCGTTATGCGGGAGCCGAGATGAAAAACACGTTAGCGCGCACCGCCATGACGGCGGGAGGCATGATGGTTACGGGGGCAGTGATGGCCAGCAGTCTGGTTCTTCCCACCGCGCAGTCACTGGCGGGACAATGGCAGGTTGCCGATCGCGAGCGGCAGTGCCGGATCGAATTTCTGGCCAGCGAGCAGAGCGCAGCCAACGGCTACCGGCTGGTGGATCGGCAACGCTGCCTGAACAAGCTGTTTGCGGCCGAGGTGGTCGGCTGGCGCCCGGCGCCCGACGGCATCGCCCTCCTGCAGGCGGACGGCAGCACGCTGGCGTTCTTCTCGCGCGACGGCGAGGTGTACCGCAACCGCCTTGGCGCCGATGACGGCCTGACGCTGAAAGCCTTGGCCTAGAACCAACGGGTTCGGCACCCCGAACCCGTCGCGTCGTTACAGATACAGTGAGCGCACGATCAGAAAGTGGCCGGAGAAGTAGCAAAACGCCACCACGGCGTCCGCCGCGCGGAAGGTGAAGCGGTAGCGGTTGATCAACCACACCACGTTGGCCAACAGCAGCAGCGAAGTGCCCGCCAGCAACGAGAAGCCGAAGTCGGTGCTGCGCATGAAATACTGTTCACCCGCCAGCCAGACCATCAGCAGGGTCATCGCCACGTAGGTGGCGATCGGCCAGCGCATTTCCTCCAGCCGCGTCCAGACGGTCGCCAGCAGCAGCAGGCCGATCGCCAGCAATGCCAGCGGCAGCGGCCAAAACAGGCTGAAGGTCATCTGGCTGGCGAAGCTCAGGGTATACAGCAGATGGGAAAGGAAAAATGCGCCGAGCGCATACAGCACTCGCTCGCGGGGCAGCAGCAGCAGGGCGTCGGCGATCAGCGTCGCCAGCAGGCCGAGCACGATCAAATAGCCGGCGGGGCCGAGCACCGGGGCCTGCCAGGCCAGCAACAGCAGCAACAGCAGCGTCAGCGGTTTGAACACCCAACGCTGCCAGCGCGGCCCGCGGTAGGAGGCGTCGACGAACAGCCAACCGGAAAAGAATACGGCAAGGAACGGCCAACTCATATGTCTTCCTTATTCATGAGGGGAGCCGCAGCAATCGGCTCCAAGTTGTCACCAACGTCACTTCTTGATTTCAGTGTAGGTAGCCTGTCGGCAATCGACAATGCTTTACGCCAGCATGGACTGTAACCTATTTGCGGCGGCAAGAAAGGGACTTTAGTTGCCCGGCGGCCAGGTTAAGTCGGCCGCGGACTTTTATTTACCGGTAATGATGTTTAGACTCGGCGACAGAAAAAGAACATCCCGGGGATAGCGTTTTGACTCGGTTCGCACAGACAGTAACATTCTGATAAAAAAGAGTAATGAGGCAGTGCGACGTGGCGATCGGTGCGAGTCGGCTGAACGATCTTAATCCGCCGGCGATGCTGCGACAGACGCCCGGCCGCGTTAAATCCTGCATACCAGGGAGCCAAGATGAGCAAACCACCGCTGTTTTTTATCGCCGTTATTGCGCTTATCGCCGTGCTGGCGACGCATCGCTATTTCAACCAACGCCGGATGGATGCGGAGAACGACCGCGCGCCGCTGCGCAGCCTGCAGGTCAAGGTCAGCGACAAGCGCGAGTTTCCCGTCGCCGCCACCCGTTCGCGCCAGCGCGAACACTGGGCCAATGAGCCGATGCATTATGAGGTGGTATTCAGCCCGCAGGGTGGCGGCGAGGACATTCGGCTGCGGGTGAAGCAGTGGCAGTACAACCCGATCGAAAAAGGCGCGCAGGGCACGTTGAACATGCAGGGCGCGCGCTTCGTCTCCTTTACCGCCCGGTAAGCTATTTCTTTTTGATCGGCGGCTGCTTTTTCTGCCAGGCCAGCAGCTCAAACACGCCAAAGACGAAGATCTTGGCTTCCTGCCAGTAGCTGATCGGTTGATCTTTCGGCTGGGTGGATTTCAGCAGCACCAGCTGCAGGCCGTGCATCACCACCATGAAGAACAGCGCCACGTCGATGAAATATTTCAGCGGCTTGGGAAACGGGTGGAACAGATTGGAGAGCAGGAAGCCCCATACGCACAGCATCAGCAGGCGGCCCAGGTTAATCAGCATGATTGGTTTTCTCTTGCGAACGAATATAAAGACGGTAAGCCACCTGACCGGCGACTTTCTCACGGTGCAACTGCCAGTTGGCCGGCACATCGGCCGCGGCGCTTTCCGCTTCGGCCTCCACGTAGATCCAGGCCTCGTCGGCCAGCCAGCCCCGCTGCTCCAGCAGCGTGACGGTTTCCGCCAGCAGCCCTTTGCGGAACGGCGGATCGAGAAACACCACGTCAAACGGCTGGCCGCCGCCCGCCAGCCAGCTTAGCGTATTGGTATTGACCACCGTTCCTTTGCCCTGCAGCAGCGCCAGGTTTTTTTCCAGCTGTTGCGCCACCGGCCGTTCATATTCCAGCAGCGTGGCGCTGCCGGCATAGCGCGACAGCGCCTCCAGCCCCAGCGCGCCGCTGCCGGCGAAACAGTCCAGGCAACGCGCCCCCTGGATCACCGGCGCCAGCCAGTTGAACAGGGTTTCACGCACCCGATCGGTGGTCGGGCGCAGCCCCGGGCTGCTCGGCACCGGCAGCTTGCGCCCACGCCATTGGCCGCCGATGATGCGGATCTGCCCGGCTGCGGCCTGAGCCGGTTTTTTTGCCGCCGCCCGTGGCGATAGTCTTGTCATATGCTTTGCTTGATTTCTTTCTGCGGCGCGGGCCGCACAGGTTAACGAAAAGTTGCCCTATTCTACCGGTGACGGGCTCCGGGGGAAACGGTAAAACTTTGTTGCCTGATTTCACACTGGAAAGCATGCCGGATGCGTGTTGCTGCGCGAGGGAAAGTGATAGACTCGGCGGATTAATTGTCAGCATATACCCAAAATAATTGGAGTTGCAGCAAGGCGGCAAGAGTGGGAGGCCTCAGGCGCTTACTTAAGTCAGTGGCCGGGGCGAGCGCCCGCAGCCAACGCTGATTGCAGCTTCAAGTATGAAGGGCAAGCAAGCCTTAGGTACGGAGTAGAGTCATCACATGGCAAAAGATAAGAAACGTGGGTTTTTCTCCTGGCTGGGCTTCGGCCAGAAGGAAGAAGAGCAACAGCAACCTGAACCGTCGGTAGAACAGACGGAAAATCAGGCCGTGGAGACACCGGCTGAACCGGCGGCCCCCACGCTGGACGATAAGCTCCCCACCCAGGAATCTGAACCTGCCGCCTCCGTTGACACCCCGGGAGAATGGGACAGCAGCCTGACCGGCGAGCAGATTGCGGAAAGCGTGCCGGCGGTTGCCGAGCGCCCGGCGGAGGAAGACATCGCCGAGCCGGTAGCCGAACCCGAGCCGGTAGCCGAACCCGAGCCGGTAGCCGAACCCGAGCCGGTAGCCGAACCCGAGCCGGTAGCCGAACCCGAGCCGGTAGCCGAACCCGAGCCGGAAGTCGAACCCGAGCCGGTAGCCGAACCCGAGCCGGTAGCCGAACCCGAGCCGGTAGCCGAACCCGAGCCGGAAGTCGAACCCGAGCCGGTAGTCGAACCCGAGCCGGTAGTCGAACCCGAGCCGGTAGTCGAACCCGAGCCGGAAGTGGTTGAGCCAGAACCTGAGGTTCTGCCGGCCAGCGTAGCGCTGGAACCGATTGTCATCGCTGCGGCGCAGGAAGACGCCGCCGCCGAGCTGGCCGCGCCTGCGGTCACTCAAGAGCAGGAACGTCCGACCAAAGAGGGCTTCTTCGCCCGCCTGAAGCGCAGCCTGGTGAAGACCAAACAAAACCTCGGCTCCGGCTTTATCGGCCTGTTCCGCGGCAAGAAAATCGATGACGATCTGTTTGACGAGCTGGAAGAGCAGCTGTTGATCGCCGACGTCGGCGTGGAAACCACGCGCAAGATCATTACCTCCCTCACTCAGCACGCCAGCCGCAAACAGCTGAAAGACGCCGAAGCGCTGTACGGCAAACTGAAGGAGGAAATGTCCGAAATTCTGGCCAAGGTTGACCAACCGCTGGATGTTGGCGGCAAAACCCCGTATGTCATCCTGATGGTGGGCGTCAACGGCGTGGGCAAGACCACCACCATCGGCAAGCTGGCCCGCCAGTTCCAGGCCGAAGGCAAATCGGTGATGCTCGCCGCGGGGGATACTTTCCGCGCGGCGGCGGTCGAGCAGCTGCAGGTGTGGGGCGAACGCAACCGCATTCCGGTGGTGGCGCAGCATACCGGCGCGGATTCCGCCTCGGTGATTTTCGATGCGGTGCAAGCCGCCAAGGCGCGCGGCGTTGACGTGCTGATCGCCGACACCGCCGGCCGCCTGCAGAACAAGGCGCACCTGATGGAAGAGCTGAAGAAGATCGTCCGCGTCATGAAAAAACTGGACGACCAGGCCCCCCATGAGGTTATGCTGACTCTTGATGCCAGCACCGGCCAGAATGCGGTCAGCCAGGCGAAATTGTTTAATGAAGCCGTGGGCTTAACCGGCATCACGCTGACTAAACTGGACGGTACCGCCAAGGGCGGGGTGATCTTCGCCATCGCCGATCAGTTCGGTATCCCGATTCGCTATATCGGCGTCGGGGAAGGCATCGAAGATTTGCGGCCGTTTAAGGCTGACGATTTTATTGAGGCACTTTTTGCCCGAGAGGATTAAAACGGATGATTCGCTTTGAACAGGTCAGTAAAGCTTATCTGGGCGGACGGCAGGCGCTGCAGGGGGTAGATTTCCATCTGCGCCCGGCGGAGATGGCGTTTCTGACCGGCCATTCCGGCGCGGGTAAGAGTACCCTGCTGAAACTGATTTGCGGCATTGAACGCCCCAGCGCCGGCCATATCTGGTTCGGCGGCCACGACATCAGCCGCCTGAAAAACGGCGAGGTGCCGTTCCTGCGCCGTCAGATCGGCATGATTTTCCAGGATCACCACCTGCTGCTGGACCGCACCGTGTATGACAACGTGGCGATGCCGTTGATCATCGCCGGCGCCAGCACCGAAGACATCCGCCGCCGCGTTTCCGCCGCGCTGGACAAGGTCGGGCTGCTGGATAAAGCGAAAAACTTCCCGATTCAGCTGTCCGGCGGCGAGCAACAGCGCGTGGGCATCGCCCGCGCGGTGGTGAACAAACCGGCGGTGCTGCTGGCGGACGAGCCGACCGGCAACCTGGATGACGCGCTGTCGGAAGGCATCCTGCGCCTGTTTGAAGAGTTCAACCGCGTCGGCGTCACCGTACTGATGGCGACCCACGACACCGGGCTGATCGCCCGCCGCAATTACCGTATCCTGACGCTGAGCCAGGGCCGCATGCTGGGAGGAGCGCACCATGGCGAATAATGCAAAAACCGCCAAGAGCAAGGCGCTGCGCGGCGGCTGGCGCGAACAGTGGCGCTACGCCTGGGCGAACGCCATCAAGGATATGCTGCGCCAGCCGTTGGCGACGCTGCTGACGGTGATGGTGATCGCCATCTCCCTGACGCTGCCTAGCCTGTGCTACATCGTGTGGAAAAACGTCAGCACCGCGGCCACCCAGTGGTACCCGACGCCGCAGCTGACGGTCTACCTGGACAAGTCGCTGGACGACGACGCCGCGGTGAAAGTGCTCGACGCCATCAAGGCGGAAGCCGGCGTAGAGAAGGTGAACTACCTGTCGCGCGAAGAGGCCCGGGGCGAATTCCGCAACTGGTCAGGCTTCGGCGGCGCGCTGGACATGCTGGAAGAAAACCCGCTGCCGGCGGTGGCGATCATCACGCCGAAGATGAGCTTCCAGAGTTCCGAAACCCTCAACACCCTGCGCGATCGCGTGGCGGCGGTGCAGGGCGTGGACGAAGTGCGCATGGATGACAGCTGGTTTGCCCGCCTGGCGGCGCTGACCGGGCTGGTGGGCCAGGTCGCGGCGATCATCGGCGTGCTGATGGTGGTGGCGGTGTTCCTGGTGATCGGCAACAGCGTGCGCCTGAGCATCTTCAGCCGCCGCGACACCATCAACGTGATGAAGCTGATCGGCGCCACCGACGGCTTTATCCTGCGGCCGTTCCTCAACGGCGGGGCGATGCTCGGCTTTACCGGCGCGCTGCTGTCGCTGGCGTTGTCCGGGGCCCTGGTGTGGAAGCTGGAGTCGGTGGTGACCGACGTGGCCAGGGTGTTCGGCACCACCTTCACCCTGCACGGCCTGGGCTGGGACGAGGCGCTGCTGCTGCTGCTCATCTCGGCGATGATCGGCTGGATCGCCGCCTGGCTGGCGACGGTGCAACATTTACGCCGATTTACACCACAGTAAGATTTTTTTGGTATACTCTTCTCCTGCTGCTCTGAACGCGTTGCGGGAGAAGAGTGACCTTAAGTACAGCAAGCACCGCTCCTCTTCGCTTAGCGCACAAATTCCCTATCAGCCTTAACTTTCATCACGTATTGTCAGATGCAATGCTGTCGAAAAACAGTGAACTTTTAGGGCGGAACAGGGTCCAAAATTGCAGCAAATGTTAAGGTGCCCGGCGTGTGGAACCGCTTTTGCAACAGCAACTGCCGTAGAATCAATCATTTCCCCGCTGTAATTATCACCTGCATGATCTGTTTTCTCATAGAGAGGGTTTGAATGACCAAAGAAATGCAAACTTTAGCCTTAGTACCCCAAGGCAGCTTGGAAGCCTATATTCGGGCCGCCAACGCCTATCCGATGCTGACGGCAGAGGAAGAGCGGGAGCTGGCTGAACGGCTGCATTATCAGGGCGATCTGGAAGCAGCTAAGCAGCTTATCCTGTCTCACCTGCGCTTTGTCGCTCATATTGCCCGCAACTATTCAGGCTATGGTCTGCCGCAGGCGGATCTGATCCAGGAAGGTAACATCGGCCTGATGAAAGCCGTTCGCCGTTTCAACCCGGAGGTTGGCGTGCGTCTGGTGTCCTTTGCGGTGCATTGGATTAAGGCGGAAATTCACGAATACGTGCTGCGCAACTGGCGCATCGTCAAGGTTGCCACCACCAAGGCGCAGCGCAAACTGTTCTTTAACCTGCGCAAAACCAAGCAGCGTCTGGGCTGGTTCAATCAGGACGAAGTGGAACTGGTGGCCCGCGAGCTGGGGGTGACCAGCAAAGACGTGCGCGAGATGGAGTCCCGCATGGCGGCGCAGGACATGACCTTTGACCCGACCCCGGACGACGAAGCCCGTGACGGTCAGTCGATGGCGCCGGTGCTGTATCTGCAGGATAAAAGCTCCGACTTCGCCGAAGGCATTGAGGAAGATAACTGGGAAAGCAACGCCGCGGACAAACTGGCCTATGCGCTGGAAGGTCTGGACGAACGCAGCCAGCATATCATCCGCGCCCGCTGGCTGGACGACGACAACAAATCCACGCTGCAGGAACTGGCCGATCGGTACGGCGTTTCCGCCGAGCGCGTGCGTCAGCTGGAAAAGAACGCCATGAAGAAGCTGAAGATGGCGATCGAAGCCTAAGTTCATTTCATAAGAAGAAAAGCCCGGCGAGCCGGGCTTTTTTGTGCCTGCGATTCGCCGTTATCGCGTGACAGCGGCGAAGTCCGGTGCCGGGCAGTCATAGCCAAACTTGCTGGCCCAGGCGTAGCGGGTGCCGGTATTGAGGTAGCGCTGGTACAGCGCCTGGCCGGTTTTGGCGTCGCGTTTAATCACCCAGCCGGCGGCGTTGCACAATACCGCGGCGTAGGCCTGGCTCTTCGGCGGCAGCAAATCGGCCGCCTGCCGGGCCAGATCGACCGCCTGCCAGCGGTAGTGCAGGAAGCGGTTGTCCTGCGGCGGCAGCGCCGCCTTGGCGCGCGCCGCTTCCGCGCCGCCGATCCAGCTTTTGTGCTTCAGCTCGCGGGTATCGAACGCATCCCCCAGATAAGAATAACCGGCGCCGTAAATGGCGTAGTCCGGCGTCATTTCATAGCCGGTGAACGTCAGCCCCTGGGCGCGCAGCAGGCTCGCGGCCCGGTAGTAGGCAGTGGCGCGGGCCAGCGGCTTGGCGGTTTTATCCTGCGCCGCTTTCAGCGCATCGGCGTACTGCTGGGCCGCCTGGCGGTAGTTGGGGATGTCGAAATAGGCCAGCGCTTCCTGTTCGCGTCCGGCGCGCATCAGCCGCCGCGCCAGCAGCTCGCGCAGCTGCACTTCCGGCGTCATCTGCTGGCCGCCGTATTCGTCCGGATTGACCGGCTGCAGCGGCGTGGCCGGCGCCGGCGCATGGCGGTCGACGAAGCCTTTCAGCTCATCGACGGTCAGCACCCGCTCGGCCACGTCCGCCACGTCGGCCCAGTAGAGCGCCTTGCCGCGATACAGCAGATCCATCGCCTGCAGATAATCGCCGCGGTTCAGCGCCAGTATCGCCTGCTCGCCGGCTACCCGGCACTCCGGCACTATGGTTTCCGCCACAAAGTCGGCATTGCGCTGTTCGCCCCAGCTTTCGTTGGCGGGGAAGGCGCTCGCCGCCTTGGCGTAGGCGGCGGTGGCGGCCTTGACGTCGCCGTCGCGCAGCGCCATTTTGGCGCGCAGCCACCAGGCCAGGCCGCTGTCGCCGGCGTTTTTCAGCAGGCTGGCCGTCATCGGGTATTGCCCGGCGCGGTAAGCCAGCGCCGCCAGCCGATCGCTGCCGGCGAAGCCGCTCTTCACCGAGGCGTTCAGCAGCGTCAGGATCTGACTGATGGTTTGCGCGGAGCGGCTGCCGCTGCCGTCGGTATCGGCCAGCTGCAGGTTGCTGCTGCGGGCGAACAGCTCGATGGTGACCAACTGCTGAATGAGCGGATTGTCGATAGCCTGCTTGAGGGTTTCGACATGGTCAGGATTGACCAGATAGCTGGAGACGTACTGCAGCGACAGGCCACCGCCCGGGTCGCCCTGTGCCGCCTGCTGCGCATACAGCCGCGCCGCCGCGGCGACGTCACCCAGCCACAGATCAATGCGCGCCTGCTGCCCGAGGCTGCTCAGCGCCAGCCGATCGGGATCGGCTGCGCCGCCCTTAACCCGATCGATCGCCTGCTGAAACGCCGCCCGCGCCTGTTCGAGCTGCGCTTTGGGCGGATGTTCCACCGCCGGGGCCGGTTCGCCGGATGCGTTTTCCGGCGTGCCGCGATCGCCCATCAGCAGCCTGCCGAGCGAATATTGCGCCCGCAGCCCCCAGTCGGCCTGTTGCGCCGCAGGCAGCGCCAGCACCTGCCGGAAATATTCCGCCGCGCGCGGATCGTCGACGGCGAAGGCGACGGCGCCCAACTGATACAGGCGTGCGGCGTCGGACAGCCCCTGAGTATTGACCGCATCGGCTTCTTCGACGGTTTTGGCGGCGCGCATTTTGCCGATGATCAGGGTCTCCGGCGACAGCGGCATCGGTTTCGGCGGCATTGGCGGCGGCGGCGCTTGCCACTGCGGCAGCTGTTTGTCCGGCGCCACCAGGCGGCCGGCCTCAAAGGCGAAGTTGCCTTCCGGCATGTACAGCAGGGTGCCGTTGCGATCGGTCAGCAAACGATTGGGGAAATCCGGCCCGCAGGCGTAGCCGTTCAGCGGCAGCGCCAGCGCGGCGCCAATCAGCGCGGCCAGCGGAAGATACCGGCGGGGGTCCCGTGCGGCGCGCGTATCAAGGTGTGACAAGGGTGCCTCCTGGCGTCAGGTTTTTGCAGCGCAGCCAACCGAGCGGCCGGGATTGTCCGGCGCGCAGCTGGTCACCGTCAATGCGGGTAAAACGCTGCCGTTGAGGGGTGGTTTCCAGCCGGTAATTGCCCACCGCATCCGCCGCCAGGCAATCGCCGGCGGTGATGACGATCTCCCGGGGCAGCGGGGCGTCAACCGGCCCGTTATTATGAATTGTCAGATCATACAACCCGTTTTGCCGTGGCTGAGGCCTGAATTTTACCTGCCAGTCGACGGTCAGCGGCCGGCGCTCGATAACCGCCCGCAGCGTGGCGAGCGACCAGGCGCGGCGATCGGTCGCCAGCGGCAGGCGGAACCAGATGATGCCGCGCAGCCGCGGTGTGGCCTGGCTGGCCAACTGCTGCAGAAAGTCGGCAATTCGCTGCGGCGCCACCGTCAGTTCGCGCCCGCCGCCCGCCACGCGCAGCGGCGATTCGCTTTCCACCTGCGCGCCCTGCGCATCGAACCCCAATAACCCCATGCCGTAGGCCGGCAGCGCCACGCGGAACGGCTTCGGGGTGATGGCGGCATATTGCCGCACCCAGCGCAGCGCCTGCGCGCCGTCGAACAGCCCCTGACGAGGAGAGAGTACGGCGTGCACCTGCAGCACCGAGCTGTCGGCCTGTTGCAGCACGCCGGGCAGCGCCGGTGAACCGATCCAGGCCGGCAGGGCGGTTATGCCGAGCTGCAGCGAGGCGGGCAGCCGTTGGCGCAGCTGGTGCAGGAAGCGTTGGTAGTCCGGCAGCCGGGCGGTGGCGGCGTCGTGGTCGATTTCCACGCCGCTGACCTGCAGCCCGGCGTCTTGCCAGCGTTGCGCCAGCGTCAGCAGGCGCTGAACGATGGCGGTTTGATCCCGCTGCGGCAGTTGCCCGTCGAGGCGCGCCACCAGCCACAGCGGGCGGCCATCCTGTTGCAACAAGGGGAGATTGATCGGAATTTCCCGCCAGCCCTCGCGCGGGTGCACCTGCAGCGCCAGCACCCGCAGGCTGGAGAACAGGTCGCGGCTGTCGGCCAGCGCCTCGGCGTGCTGCGGCGTCCAGACCCGCTGCCACACGTAGATCTGACGATCCCAGGGTTGCTGCAGCCGCAGAGCCTGCTGGCGCCCGGCGAACCAGGCCGCCAGCGCCAGCGCGATCAGCAGCAGCGCCGCCAGCCGGCGTTTCATTTCTGCCAGAGTTCGCCCTGGGGCGCGAAGCCGCAGGCGCGCATAAAGTTGTCGACCTCGCCGCGTTCGCGCGGCGCCAGGCCGGCGGTCGACAGCCGCCAGTGGGCCACCTGCGGCAGCTGGCGCTGCGTGTCCTGCACCAGATACAGCCCGACGCCGCGGCGGCGCGTCACTTCGCGCACCAGCAGGTCCTGCAATTCGGCCTGGTCGTCCTGCAAAACCACCTTCACCGCGCCCAGCAGCCGCTCGTTGAAACGGGCGGCGAACAGCGCTTTGCCGCCGCTCAGCCAGCTTTGCCACTGCGCAGGTTGCTGATGCGGCCAGATTTTGCCGAGGTCGATAAGGTCTTGCGGGGATAGCGTACTCAAGCGCTCGATGGTCAATTTCATGCAGAATTTCCGCGCAGCTAAATGATGCCGACAGTGTAATAGATCTTGCGCAGAGCGTTGTGTAAGTTTTTCTGTACGATTACTGCGCAAAATGTTTTTTGCATGGGTCATTTTCCGAGCAAACAGTTAGTAAACGCATTGTTAACCAGCATAACGCGCTACGCCTGATGGCAAACATCGCAGATTTAATCCGAGTTTTATCCTGTTTACACCGCTTGTTTCTGAGTGATGAAGTTGATTTGCAGCAGAATATTCCTGTTTAATGGCATGAAAAATAAAGTCTTATTAGAAAATATTGCCATCAAAACACCTAAATCATTATTACTTATGAATAAAAGCAGTAAATAACGCTCGGGTGCAGGCAAACACAACAGGTACGTTCACAACGACAGATGGGGAATTTGCGGATGAAATTAACAACAGGTAAGGCATTGCTGGCGGGTTGTATCGCGATGGCTATCGGCCATTCGGCCATGGCGAAAGACATCAAGGTGGCGATCGTCGGGGCGATGTCCGGCCCGGTCGCGCAGTATGGCGATATGGAGTTTACCGGCGCGCGCCAGGCGATCGCCGACATCAACGCCAAGGGCGGCATCAAGGGCGACAAGCTGGTCGGCGTGGAATACGACGACGCCTGCGACCCGAAACAAGCGGTGGCGGTCGCCAACAAGGTGATCAACGACGGCATTCGCTACGTGATCGGCCACCTGTGTTCCTCATCCACCCAGCCGGCATCCGATATTTATGAGGATGAAGGGGTGATCATGATTACCCCGGCGGCCACCAACGCCGATCTGACCACCCGCGGCTACAAAATGATTATGCGCACCACGGGTCTGGATTCCGATCAGGGCCCGACCGCCGCCAAATACATCCTCGGCGAGATCAAGCCCAAGCGCATCGCCGTGGTGCACGACAAGCAACAGTATGGCGAAGGCCTGGCGCGCTCGGTGCGCGACAGCCTGAAGCAGCAGGGCACCGAGGTGGCGATGTTTGAAGGCATCACCGCCGGCGATAAGGACTTCTCCACCCTGGTGGCGCGCCTGAAGAAAGAGAATATCGACTTCGTCTATTTCGGCGGCTACTACCCGGAAATGGGCCAAATCCTGCGCCAGGCCAAGCAGGCCGGCCTGACCACCCGCTTTATGGGGCCGGAAGGCGTGGGCAACTCCTCGCTGTCCAACATCGCCGGCGCCGCCTCTGAAGGCATGCTGGTGACCCTGCCGAAACGCTACGATCAGGTGCCGGCCAACCAGCCGATCGTCGACGCGCTGAAGGCCAAGAAGCTGGATCCGACCGGGCCTTTCGTCTGGACCACCTATGCCGCGCTGCAGTCGCTGACCACCGGCATGGAACGCAGCGGCAGCCAGGAACCGGAAGATATCGTCAAGGATCTGAAAACCGGCAAGCCGGTCGACACCGTAATGGGGCCGCTGAGCTGGGATGACAAGGGCGATCTGAAAGGCTTCGAGTTCGGCGTATTCGAATGGCATGCCAACGGCACATCAACACCGATTAAATAAGCCATAATCATCAGGGTAGGGCGCAGTCCTCTGCGCCCGCGGGCCGGCTTGCCGGCCCCGTATCCCTTTACCTGAAGGCGCTTTGCGTTCAGGTTTCGCAGCCAAGGGTCAGAGTATGTCAGAGCAGGTTCTCTATTTTCTGCAGCAGATGTTCAACGGCGTGACGTTGGGCAGCACCTATGCCTTGATCGCCATCGGTTACACCATGGTTTACGGCATCATCGGCATGATCAACTTCGCCCACGGCGAGGTGTACATGATCAGCAGCTATGTCTCCTTTATCGTGATCGCCGCCCTGATGATGCTGGGCATCGACGTCGGCTGGCTGCTGATCGGCGCCGCCTTCCTGGTGTCGATCGTGATGGCCAGCGCCTACGGCTGGAGCATCGAACGGGTGGCCTACAAGCCGGTGCGCAATTCCAAACGCCTGATTGCGCTGATTTCCGCCATCGGCATGTCGATATTCCTGCAAAACTACGTCAGCCTGACGCAGGGTTCGCGCGATCTGGCGCTGCCCAGCCTGGTCACCGGCCAGTGGGTGCTGGGCGAAAGCAACGGCTTCGCCGCCACCATCAGCACCATGCAGCTGATCATCTGGGGCGTTACCTTCCTGGCGATGCTGGCGCTGACGCTGTTCATTCGTTACTCGCGCATGGGCCGCGCCTGCCGCGCCTGCGCGGAAGATCTGAAGATGGCCAGCCTGCTGGGCATCAACACCGATCGGGTGATCTCGCTGACCTTCGTGATCGGCGCGGTGATGGCGGCGGTGGCCGGCGTGCTGCTCGGCCAGTTCTACGGCGTCATCAATCCCTATATCGGCTTTATGGCCGGCATGAAAGCCTTCACCGCCGCGGTGCTGGGCGGCATCGGCAGCATCCCCGGCGCGATGATCGGCGGGCTGGTGCTGGGCGTGGCGGAGGCGCTGACCTCGGCCTATCTGAGCACCGAATATAAAGACGTGGTGTCGTTCGCCCTGCTGATAGTGGTGCTGCTGATCATGCCGACCGGCATTCTCGGGCGCCCGGAGGTTGAGAAGGTATGAAACTCAATCTGCTTAACGCATTGATCGCCACCGCGGTGCTGTTCGTGATGGCGTCGTTCCTGATGGGCATGCAGCTCAGCCTGGACGGCACCAAACTGGTGGTGCACGGCGCGGCGGAAGTGCGCTGGATGTGGATCGGCATCGGCTGCGTCATCGTCTTCTTCTTCCAGCTGCTGCGGCCGCTGCTGCAACAGGGGCTGAAAAAGGTTTCCGGCCCCGCTTTCGTGCTGCCGAGCTTCGACGGCACCACCCCGCGGCAAAAGCTGCTGGCGGCGGCGCTGATCGCGGCGGCGGTCGCCTGGCCGTTTCTGGTGTCGCGCGGTACGGTGGATATCGCTACCCTGACGCTGATCTACGTGATGCTGGGCCTCGGCCTGAACGTGGTGGTCGGGCTGTCCGGCCTGCTGGTGCTGGGCTACGGCGGCTTCTACGCCATCGGCGCCTACACCTATGCGCTGCTGAACCACTATTACGGCCTCGGCTTCTGGGAAAGCCTGCCGCTGGCGGGCATCGTCACCGCCGCTTTCGGTTTCCTGCTCGGTTTCCCGGTGCTGCGGTTGCGCGGCGACTACCTGGCGATAGTCACGCTCGGCTTCGGCGAAATCGTGCGCATCCTGTTGCTGAACAACACCGAGATCACCGGCGGGCCGAACGGCATCAGCCAGATCCCGAAACCGACCTTCTTCGGCCTGGAGTTCAACCGCAGCGCGCGCGACGGCGGCTGGGACACCTTCCACAACTTCTTTGGCCTGAAATACGATCCGAGCGATCGCATCGTGTTCCTCTACCTGGTGGCGCTGCTGCTGGTGGTGCTGACGCTGTTCGTCATCAACCGCCTGCTGCGCATGCCGCTGGGGCGCGCCTGGGAAGCGCTGCGCGAAGACGAAATCGCCTGCCGTTCGCTGGGCCTTAGCCCGACCCGCATCAAGCTGACCGCCTTTACCATCAGCGCCGCCTTCGCCGGCTTTGCCGGCACGCTGTTCGCCGCGCGCCAGGGCTTCGTCAGCCCGGAATCCTTTACCTTCGTCGAGTCGGCCTTCGTGCTGGCGATCGTGGTGCTGGGGGGGATGGGCTCGCAGTTTGCGGTGATCCTGGCGGCGATCCTGCTGGTGGTGTCGCGCGAGCTGATGCGTGACCTGAACGAATACAGCATGTTGCTGCTGGGCGCGCTGATGGTGCTGATGATGATCTGGCGGCCGCAGGGGCTGCTGCCGATGAAACGGCCGCAGCTCAAGCTGAAGGCGGCGGATATCCATGCAGGCAAGGGAGAACAGGCATGAGCGCTCAACCTTTACTGCAGGTCGAAGGGCTGTCGATGCGCTTCGGCGGGCTGCTGGCGGTCAACAAGGTGGCGCTGCAGCTGAACGAAGGCGAAATAGTCTCTTTGATCGGCCCGAACGGCGCCGGCAAGACCACGGTGTTCAACTGCCTGACCGGTTTTTATCGCCCGACCGGCGGCACCATCAGGCTGCGCGATCGCCACCTTGAAGGGCTGACGGGGCAGGCCATCGCCCGCATGGGGGTGGTGCGCACCTTCCAGCACGTGCGGCTGTTCCGCGAAATGACGGTGATCGAGAACCTGCTGGTGGCGCAGCACCAGCACCTGAAAAGCGGTCTGTTCGCCGGGCTGTTGAAAACCCCGGCCTTCCGCCGCGCCGAAGCCGATGCGCTGGAGCGCGCGGCGGTGTGGCTGGAGCGCGTCGGCCTGCTGGCGATGGCCAACCGCTCGGCGGGCAACCTGGCCTATGGCCAGCAGCGGCGGCTGGAGATCGCCCGCTGCATGGTGACCCGCCCGGAGCTGCTGATGCTGGACGAACCGGCCGCCGGCCTGAACCCGAAAGAAACCGACGAGCTGGACCATTTGATCGTCGAGCTGCGCGACCGGCACCGGGTTTCGGTGCTGTTGATTGAGCACGACATGAAGCTGGTGATGGGCATTTCGGACCGCATCTACGTGGTGAATCAGGGAACGCCGCTGGCGCAGGGCACGCCGGACGAAATCCGCAACAACCCGGACGTGATCCGGGCCTATCTGGGCGAGGCTTAAGACTGTGTCCCATCATTGTTCGTGGCATCGTCGCAGACCCAAAAGCCCGCTATCAAGGCGGAAGATGAAGAACATAGCGGGACTATGTTCAAATCTGACAACGCAGAGAGCGGGTTTTTTGGGGCGCGACCCACTGGGCTGGGGCTATTTCGCCGCGCCGCTGCGTTACTCACCGTTTATTTGGCCCACCAAACCTCACGGCTCGCGCCTTGCTGCGCAGCGAAATAACCACCAGCGATGCTCACGCACAATGATGGGGCACAGTCTTTATGCTGTCATTTAATCAGGTCTCCGCCCATTACGGCAAAATTCAGGCGTTGCATCAGGTTAGCCTGAACATCAAGCAGGGCGAAATAGTCACCCTGATCGGCGCCAACGGCGCCGGTAAAACCACGCTGCTCGGCACGCTGTGCGGCGAACCGCGCGCTACCGAAGGCAGCATCACCTTCCTCGATCGGGAGATCACCCAGTGGCAAACCTCGCGCATCATGCGCGAAGCGGTGGCGATCGTGCCGGAAGGGCGGCGGGTGTTCTCGCGCATGACGGTGGAAGAAAACCTGGCGATGGGCGGTTTCTTCGCCGATCGTCAGCAGTATCAGCAGCGCATCGAGCGGGTATTTAACCTGTTCCCGCGCCTGCTGGAACGCCGCAATCAGCGCTCCGGCACCATGTCCGGCGGCGAACAGCAGATGCTGGCGATCGGCCGCGCGCTGATGAGCCAACCGAAGCTGCTGCTGCTCGACGAACCCTCGCTGGGGCTGGCGCCGATCATCATTCAGCAGATCTTCGACATCATCCAGCAGCTGCGGGAAGAGGGCATGACCATCTTCCTGGTGGAGCAAAACGCCAATCAGGCGCTGAAACTGGCGGATCGCGGTTATGTGCTGGAAAACGGCCGCGTGGTGTTGGAAGATACGGGTGCCGCATTGTTAGCAAACGAAGCAGTACGGTCGGCGTATCTGGGCGGGTGAACCGCCCCCCTACGAATTAAAAAATAATCAGGTACGAGAATAAGAAATGAAGACAGAAGGGTTACTCGCGCAGCGCATCGTCAATGTAAAAAGCTCGGCAATCCGTGAATTGCTCAAGCACAGTAAGATGGAAAACGTCATTTCGCTGGCGGGCGGCATCCCCTCTGATGCCCTGTTTGACTTCGAAGGGTTGAGCATCGCCACCCAGCAGGCGATCACCGAGCAGCCGAAAAGCGCCTTTCAGTATGGCCTGACCGAAGGCAGCCCGCTGCTGCGCGAGCGTATCTGCGCGCTGTGCGCCGAGCGCGGCGTTTCCGCCCGCGCGGAAGAGGTGATGGTGACCGCCGGCTCTCAGCAGGCGCTGGATCTGGTGATGCGCGCCATCGTCAACCCGGGCGACGTGTTTGTGGTGGAGCGCCCGACCTACCTGGCGGCGCTGCAGACGCTGGAGCTGGCGGAAGCCAACATCCTGTCGGTCTCCTCCGACAGCGACGGCATGGTGGTGGAAGAACTGGCCGAGCTGTTGAAAACCCAGCGCATCAAGGGCGTGTACGTGGTGCCGAACTTCGGCAACCCGAGCGGCATCACCCTGAGCGCGGCGCGGCGCGAACTGCTGGTGAAGCTGGCGGCCGAGCACAACTTCCTGATCATCGAAGACGACCCGTACGGCGAGCTGCGCTTTACCGATGAGCGCCACGCCACGCTGCATCAGGTTTCGCAGCGGGTGCTGGGCCACACCGATAACATTATCTACACCTCGACCTTCTCCAAGATCCTGGCGCCGGGCCTGCGCCTGGGTTGGGCTATCCTGCCCGAGTTCCTGTTGCACAAGGTGGCGATCATCAAGCAGGCGGCGGATCTGCATGCCAGCGCGCTGTCGCAGAGCATCGTCGAATGTTACCTGGGGCTGGATCGCCTGCCGGCGCAGATCGAAAAGATCCGCGCCGCTTACAAGCATAAAGGCGAGATCCTGGCCGGGCTGGTAGAAAAAGAGCTGGGCGACTACATCACCTTCGATCAGCCGAAGGGCGGCATGTTCCTGTGGGCGCGCTTCCGTCAGCCGTTCAACGCCACCGAGTGGCTGAACACCACTCTGCAGCAGGGCGTAGTGTTCGTGCCGGGGGAATATTTCTTCTCCGATAACCCGGATCGTTCGACCTTCCGCCTGTCGTTCGCCACCGCGACCGAGCAGCAAATGCAGGAAGCGGTCGCTCGCCTGCGTCGTTCGCTGTAATTTCCACGGCGGCGGGGCGCACTGCCTCGCCGTCGACATCAAAACGCAATCTGCACTTCACTCTCCCGTCATCCGGCTGTCATCTAACGGTTATTTTTCTGTCATCCGCGCATGGCATGTTAGCTTCCGAACAAAAAACTGATTCTTTTCGCTCACGCGCTTATTGCCCCAATAGATTTCACGTTGCAGCAAGGCGGCTGCGGCTTGAGAGATGCAGGGGATACACCAGCTTTTTTCAGGAGTTAGGCATGCTCACCTACGCTATTCGCAAAACCACGCTGTGCGTCGCGTTGACCCTGGCGGTCAGCACCCAGGCACTGGCGGCGACCGAGATCCCGTTCTGGCACTCAATGGAAGGCGAACTGGGTAAGGAAGTGGATTCCCTGGCGGACCGCTTCAACCAGACCCACAGCGACGTCAAGATCGTACCGGTTTATAAGGGCAACTACGAACAGAGCCTGGCGGCGGGCATTGCCGCTTACCGCTCCGGCAAGGCGCCGGCGATCCTACAGGTGTACGAAGTGGGCACCGCCACCATGATGGCGAGCAAAGCGATCAAACCGGTGTATGAGGTGTTTAAAGACGCCGGCATCAACTTCGACGAGTCGGTGTTCGTGCCGACGGTGGCCGGCTATTACACCGACAACAAGAGCGGCCACCTGCTGTCTCAACCGTTCAACAGCTCTACCCCGGTGTTGTACTACAACAAGGACGCCTTCAGGAAGGCCGGCCTGAACCCGGAACAACCGCCGAAAACCTGGCAGGAGCTGGCGGCGGATACCGCCAGGCTGCGCGCGGCCGGCATGAAGTGCGGCTATGCCAGCGGCTGGCAGGGCTGGATCCAGCTGGAGAACTTCAGCGCCTGGCACGGCGTGCCGTTCGCCACCGAAAACAACGGCTTCGGCGGCGCCAACGCCAAGCTGGAATTCAATCAGCCGCTGCAGGTGAAGCACATTCAGCTGCTGGAAGACATGAACAAGAAGGGTGATTTCACCTACTTCGGCCGCAAAGACGAGTCCACCGAGAAGTTCTACAGCGGCGACTGCGCCATCACTACCGCGTCGTCCGGTTCGCTGGCGGATATCAAGCACTACGCCAAGTTCAACTACGGCGTGGGCATGATGCCGTACGACGCCGACGCCAAAAACGCGCCGCAGAACGCCATCATCGGCGGGGCCAGCCTGTGGGTGATGAACGGCAAAGACGCCGCTACCTACAAGGGCGTGGCCGAGTTCCTGCAGTATCTGGCGCAGCCGGAGATCGCCGCCGAGTGGCACCAGAAGACCGGCTATCTGCCGATCACCACCGCCGCTTACGACCTGACCCAACAGCAGGGATTCTACGACAAGAACCCGGGCGCCGACGTCGCCACGCGCCAGATGCTGAACAAGCCGCCGTTGCCGTTCACCAAGGGCCTGCGCCTGGGCAATATGCCGCAGATCCGCAGCGTGGTGGATGAAGAACTGGAAAGCGTCTGGACCGGCAAGAAAACGCCTCAGCAGGCGCTGGATGCCGCCGTACAGCGCGGTGATGTACTGCTGCGCCGCTTCGAATCTTCGACGCAATAATCCCATTTGACTACTGCGCTTGCCATCTTGGGATTGGGCAGTGCTCGGACTCCTCACGTACTACGTGTACGCTCCGGATCCTGTGCGCTGTCCGCACCCAATCTGGCGGCGCTCGCAACGTCAACTGGAATTATTGCAGTCATGATTTTTGGCTACCGCACTTCGCCTCGTTTCGAATTGCCCATCTTTGTCTGCATGAGTCCTAGATTATGAGCTCACATCGTCCCGGTTTCGGCTGCAGCTGGCTGCCCTATGTGTTGGTGCTGCCGCAGCTGCTGATTACCGCAATCTTCTTTCTGTGGCCCGCCGGCGAGGCGCTGTGGTACTCGGTCCAGAGCCTCGATCCCTTCGGCCTGTCCAGCCAGTTTGTCGGGCTGGATAACTTTACCCAGCTGTTCCAAGACCCTTACTACCTCGATTCGTTTTACACCACGCTGATTTTCAGCTTGCTGGTGGCGGGCATCGGGCTGGTGGTGTCGCTGTTCTTCGCCGCGCTGGTGGATTACGTACTGCGCGGCAGCCGCATCTACCGCACGCTGATGATCCTGCCTTACGCGGTGGCGCCGGCGGTGGCGGCGGTGCTGTGGATCTTCCTGTTCAACCCGGGGCTGGGGTTGATCACCCATTTCCTCAACGGGCTGGGCTACAGCTGGAACCATGCGCAAAACAGCGGACAGGCGATGTTCCTGGTGGTGCTGGCCTCGGTATGGCAGCAGATCAGCTATAACTTTCTGTTTTTCCTCGCGGCGTTGCAGTCTATTCCGCGCTCGCTGGTGGAGGCCGCCGCTATCGACGGCGCCGGCCCGGTACGGCGTTTCTTCAATTTGGTATTGCCGTTGATCACCCCGGTGAGCTTCTTCCTGCTGGTGGTCAATCTGGTGTACGCCTTCTTCGACACCTTCCCGGTGATCGACGCCGCCACCGGCGGCGGGCCGGTGCAGTCCACCACCACGCTGATCTACAAGATCTACCGCGAAGGCTTCGCCGGCCTGGATCTGTCCAGCTCCGCCGCGCAGTCGGTGATCCTGATGCTGCTGGTGATCGGTCTGACGGTGATCCAGTTCCGTTTCGTAGAACGTAAGGTGCGCTACCAATGATTGAGAATCGACGCGGGCTGGATATCTTCAGCCATGTGATGCTGATAATCGGCGTGCTGGTGGTGCTGTTCCCGCTGTACGTGGCCTTTGTCGCCGCCACGCTGGACGACAAACAGGTGTTCCAGGTGCCGATGACCCTGGTGCCGGGCGGCCACCTGTGGGAGAACATCCGCAATATCTGGCAGGGCGGCGTGGGCAACCTCAAGGTGCCGTTCTCGCTGCTGCTGCTGAACAGCGTGATCATGGCGCTGGCGATCACCTTCGGCAAAATTGTGGTGTCGGTGCTGTCGGCTTACGCCATCGTTTACTTCCGTTTTCCGCTGCGCAGCCTGTTTTTCTGGCTGATCTTCCTCACCCTGATGTTGCCGGTAGAGGTGCGCATCTTCCCGACGGTGGAGGTGATCTCCAACCTCAACCTGCTGGACAGCTACACCGGCCTGACGCTGCCGCTGATGGCCTCGGCCACCGCCACCTTCCTGCTGCGCCAGTTCTTCATGACGCTGCCGGACGAGTTGCTGGAAGCGGCGCGCATCGACGGCGCCGGGCCGATGCGCTTTTTCTGGGACATCGTGCTGCCGCTGTCGAAGACCAACCTGGCGGCGCTGTTCGTCATCACCTTCATCTACGGTTGGAACCAGTACCTGTGGCCGATCCTGATCGCCAGCGACGCCTCGATGGGCACCGCAGTGGCGGGCATCAAGAGCATGATCTCCACCTCCGGCGCGCCGACCCAGTGGAATCAGGTGATGGCGGCGATGATCTTGACCTTAATCCCACCGCTGGCGGTGGTTCTTCTGATGCAGCGCTGGTTTGTGCGCGGTCTCGTCGACAGCGAGAAGTAACGAGAGAAATTTTCACATGGCAGGTTTAAAACTACAGGCGGTCACCAAGTCTTACGACGGCAAAACGCCGGTGATCAAACAGATCGACCTCGATGTGGCGGACGGCGAGTTTATCGTGATGGTCGGCCCGTCCGGCTGCGGCAAATCCACGCTGCTGCGCATGGTGGCCGGGCTGGAGCGCACCACCAGCGGCGATATTTATATCGATAGCCAAAGGGTCACCGATCTGGAGCCGAAGGATCGCGGCATCGCGATGGTGTTCCAGAACTACGCCTTGTACCCGCACATGAGCGTGTACGACAACATGGCCTACGGCCTGAAGATCCGCGGGTTCGGCAAGGATCATATCCGTCAGCGGGTTGAGGAGGCGGCGCGCATTCTGGAGCTGGAGCCGCTGCTGCGGCGCAAGCCGCGCGAGCTGTCCGGCGGCCAGCGCCAGCGGGTGGCGATGGGGCGCGCCATCGTGCGCGAACCGGCGGTGTTTCTGTTCGACGAACCGCTGTCCAACCTGGACGCCAAGCTGCGGGTGCAGATGCGCCTCGAGCTGCAGCAGCTGCATCGCCGGCTGAAAACCACCAGCCTGTACGTGACGCACGACCAGGTGGAGGCGATGACCCTGGCGCAGCGGGTGATCGTGATGAACAAAGGGGTGGCGGAGCAAATCGGCACCCCGAGCGAAGTGTATCAGCGCCCGGCGTCGCTGTTCGTCGCCAGCTTTATCGGCTCGCCGGCGATGAACCTGCTGCCGGGCAGCCTGAGCGCCGACGGCGGCCAACTGCAGCTGGCGGGCGGCATGACGCTGACCTTGCCGCAGGCCAAACCTCAGTGGGCGGGGCGCCAGTTGACGTTGGGCATCCGCCCGGAGCATATTCGACTGGCCACGCGCGAGCAGGGCGGCGTGCCGCTGCAGCTGCAAACGCTGGAGCTGTTGGGCGCCGACAACCTGGCGCACGGGCAGTGGGGCGGCCACGGGGTGATCGCGCGTTTGACGCATGAAACCTTGCCGGCGGCGGGCAGTACGCTATATTTGCAGCTGCCTGCACAGGCGCTGCACTTTTTTGATACCCACAGCGGATTAAGGATGGAATGATGACCACAGCCTGGTCTTATCCTCATATCGTCGCCCACCGCGGCGGCGGTTCTCTGGCGCCGGAAAACACCCTGGCGGCGATCGACGTCGGCGCGCGCCACGGCCATAAAATGATCGAGTTTGACGCCAAGCTGGCGCAGGACGGGCAAATCTTCCTGCTGCATGACGATACCCTGGATCGCACCAGCAACGGCTGGGGCGTGGCGGGCGAACTGCCGTGGGACAAGCTGGTGCAGCTCGACGCCGGCAACTGGTACAGCTCGGCCTACAAGGGCGAGCGGCTGCCGCTGCTGTCGGACGTGGCGGAGCGTTGTCGGCAACACGGGCTGATGGCCAATATCGAAATCAAACCCACCACCGGCAGCGACGACGAAACCGGCCGGGTAGTGGCGCTGGCGGCGCGCCTGCTGTGGCAGGGGCAGACCGACCCGTTGCTGTCCTCGTTCTCGGTTGAGGCGCTGGCGGCGGCGCAGCGCACCGTACCGGACCTGCCGCGCGGGCTGTTGCTGGACGAATGGGACGACAACTGGCGTGAACTCACCGAACGATTGGGCTGCGTCTCCTTGCATATCAACCATAAAGAGCTGACCGCTGAACGGGTGGCGGCGCTGAAAGGCGCCGGGTTGCGCATTCTGGCGTATACCGTCAATCAGCCGCAACGCGCGCGCTTGCTGCTGGACTGGGGCGTTGACTGCATTTGTACCGACCGGATAGATTTGATCGGCCCGGATTTCTGAATTGCAGAGCATTGAGGAATAACGGCGCCCGTTGAAACCCGCGACGACATTGCCCGCCGCCGCGCCACCGGAAGGAATGTGATGTCCGCCTTTATCGTTTCACTGTGGCACCAGATAGTGCTGTCTTTACCGTTATTTGTGTTGATCGTGCTGGGATACGGCCTGATTCGCTGGGGGAAATGGCCTGCAGGAGTCACCGACGGCCTGACCCGCTTCGTTTTCTCCCTCGCGCTGCCGGCCATGCTGTTCCGCATGATGTGCGATTTCTCGCAGCGGCCGGCGGTGGACGCCCGGCTGCTGATCGCCTTCTTCGGCAGCTGCCTGGTGGTGTTCGTCGTCGGCCGCATCGCCGCCCGCCGGCTGTTCGGCCTGGACGGCGTGTCAGGTTCGGTGTTCGCGCTGGGCGGCATTTTCTCCAATAACGTGATGCTCGGCCTGCCGATCGCCAGCGTCATGCTCGGTGAGGCGGCGATCCCGTCGGTGGCGCTGGTGCTGGTGTTCAACGGCCTGATCCTGTGGACGCTGGTGACCGTTTCCATTGAATGGGCGCGCAACGGTTCGCCGACGCTGCACGGCTTCATCAAAACCGCCCGCAGCGTACTGACTAACCCGCTGATCATCGGCATCCTGTCCGGCACCCTGTTCAGCCTCACCGGGCTGCCGCTGCCGGCGTTCGTCGATCAGCCGGTCAGCATGCTCGGCCAGGTGGCGGCGCCGTTGTCGCTGGTGGTGCTCGGCATGGGGCTGGCGGAATATCGCATTGGCGAAGGCTGGCAGCTGAGCAGCGCCATCTGTTTCCTCAAGCTGCTTGTGCAGCCGCTGGTGGTTTGGCTGCTGGCCTGGATGATGGACCTGCCGCCGATGGAAACCCGCGTGGTGGTGCTGTTGGGATCGATGGCGGTGGGGGTGAACGTTTATCTGATGTCGCGTCAGTTCAACGTGCTCACCGGCCCGGCCGCCACCAGCCTGGTGATGTCCACCGCGCTGGCGGCGATCACCACCCCTTTAATCCTCACCGTTATGGGCGTGCGGGCGTAGCCGGCAACGGCGCCTGCGGCACCGCCGGCGCCGTGCGTTGGAACGGATCGCGCGGCTGATTGCCGTTTGGCAGCGGCTGGCCGCCGTTTGGCGTGGTTTTCAGCAGCCGCTGTTGGTGGTTGTCGAACTGCCGCTGTTGCTGCAGGCGGCGCTGGTCCAGCTGCTGATTGTTCAGCATGCGCTGCTGCTGCGCCTGCTGGCTGCGCTGGTTGAGCAACTGCTGCTGTGAGTCGAGCTCGGTGACGCCGTTGGCCGCGGCCGCCAGACCGGGCAGCAGCAGGCCGAACAGAATGTGATAAGTTTTCATGATATTTACCTCGCCTTTCCATTAAGCCTAATCCAAAGGTGAAAATTTGCCGACAGTTTGCATTTCGAGCAGACGTCAACCGCCTTTTCGTTACCCCGCGCCGCGCCTTCCGTTACAATCGCCCTTTCTGAATTTTTAGGGTGAACCCATCGTGCTGCTTCTGGTGATGACTACCATTCTGTGGGCGTTCTCTTTCAGCCTGATCGGCGAATATCTGGCGGGCCATGTCGATAGCTGGTTCTCGGTGCTGATGCGCATCGGGCTGGCGGCGCTGGTATTTCTGCCGTTCCTGCGCTGGCGCAACATTCGGCCAAAGGTGATCCTGCTGTATATGCTGGTGGGCGCCTGCCAGCTCGGCATCATGTACCTGTTCAGCTTCCGCGCCTATCTGTACCTGACGGTGCCGGAGTTCCTGCTGTTCACCGTGCTGACCCCGCTGTACGTCACGCTGATTTACGATCTGCTCAGCGGCCGGCGCCTGCGCTGGGGCTATGTGTTCAGCGCGCTGCTGGCGGTGCTGGGGGCGGCTATCATCCGTTACCATCAGCTGAGCGAGCATTTCTGGTGGGGCCTGCTGCTGGTGCAGGCGGCGAACATCAGCTTCGCCATCGGCATGGTCGGCTATAAGCGCCTGATGGAGGTGCACCCGCTGCCGCAGCACACCGCGTTCTCCTGGTTCTACCTGGGGGCGTTGGCGGTGGCGGTGGTGGCCTGGTGCCTGTGGGGCAATCCGCAGCAGCTGCCGACCACCAACCTGCAATGGGGAGTGCTGATCTGGTTGGGGGCGGTGGCTTCCGGGCTGGGTTACTTCATGTGGAACTACGGCGCGACCCAGGTGGATGCAGGCACGCTGGGCATCATGAATAACATGCATGTGCCGGCCGGGCTGTTGGTGAACCTGGCCATCTGGCAGCAGCAACCGCATTGGCCCAGCTTTATCATCGGCGGGGCGGTGATCGTCGCGTCGCTGTGGGTACATCGCCGCTGGGTGGCGCCGAAGCAGGTCGGCTGAAGCGACGGGCCGCCCAAGCGCAGGCGGCCCGAAGCGTTATGGCTGCGAGCCCAGCCCTTTGACGCCGGCGCCGCCGGGGATGGGGCGCGCCGCGTCGCGCACGAACGGCAGATGGTCGCAGGCGTGCTGGCGCGCAGAGCGGATAAAGGCTTCCGTCACCGCCTGACGCTGCTCGCCGTCGCGCACCGCGGCATACAGGCGGCTCCACAGGCCGTCGCCCAGGGTTTTGGTGACCACCAGCCCCTGGCGCTCAAAGCTTTCCACCACCCAGTGCGGCAGCGCCGCAATCCCCATCCGCGCCGATACCATTTGAATCAGCAGCAACGTGTTATCCACGCTTTTCAGCGCCGGGCTGACGCCCGCCGGCTGCAGGAAATGCCGCCAGATGTCCAGCCGCTGGCGCTGCACCGGGTAAATCAGCAGCGTTTCATCGCTGAGATCTTCCGGCTCAATGTGCGGCTTGCTCGCCAGCGGATGGTCCGGCGCCAGCACCAACCGCACCTCAAAATCAAACATCGGCGAATAATGCAGGCCGCTGCGCGGCAAGATGTCCGAGGTCAGCACCAGATCCAGCTCGCCCTGCTGCAGCGCCGGCTGCGGATCGAAGGTTACGCCGGACTTGAAATCCATCACCACCTGCGGGAAGCGGAGGCGGAAGTTGTCCAGCGCCGGCGTCAGCCACTGGATGCAGCTGTGGCATTCAATCGCGATGCGCAACGTAGCCTGGTGCGGTTCGTGGCAGGCCAGCAGCGCCTGCTGGATCTGCGGCAGCACCTGCTCCGCCAGCTGTAACAGGATCTCGCCCTGCGCGGTGAAGCGCAGCGGCTGGCTTTTGCGAACGAACAGCTTGAAGCCCAGGCGCTGCTCCAGATCGCTGAACTGATGCGACAGGGCAGATTGCGTCTGGTGAAGTTGGGCCGCCGCCGCCGCCAGCGAACCGGTGTTGCGCAGAGCCTGCAGCGTCCGTAAGTGTTTCAGTTCGATCATGAGAGTCCTTCACAGTGACAGTGAATAAATTGCGCTTGTGGTTAATACAGTACCTGCGGATTATGGATGTGTAAACATCTGGACGGCTAAATGGGGAATATGACGATGGCAATTTTAAATCACACGCTGGGTTTTCCGCGCGTTGGGCTACGACGTGAACTGAAAAAAGCTCAGGAAAGCTACTGGGCTGGCAACTCAACGCAGGAAGAACTGCTGGCGGTTGGCCGCGAGCTGCGCGCTCGCCATTGGCAACAGCAACAGCAGGCCGGAGTGGATTTGGTGCCGGTCGGCGATTTCGCTTGGTACGACCACGTGTTGACCACCAGCCTGCTGCTGGGCAACGTGCCGGCGCGTCATCAGAATGCGGACGGCGCTATCGATCTGGATACGCTGTTTCGCATCGGCCGCGGCCGCGCCCCGAGCGGCGAACCGGCGGCGGCGGCGGAAATGACCAAGTGGTTCAACACCAACTACCACTACATGGTGCCTGAGTTTCACCAGGGCCAGCAGTTCAAACTGGGCTGGACCCAGCTGCTGGACGAAGTTGACGAAGCGCTGGCGCTGGGCCACAAGATCAAGCCGGTGTTGCTGGGCCCGGTAACTTACCTGTGGCTGGGCAAAGTGAAGGGCGAGCAGTTCGACCGCCTGTCGCTGTTGAAGGACATTCTGCCCGTTTACCAACAGGTGCTGGCCGAGCTGGCCAGGCGCGGCGTCGAATGGGTGCAGATCGACGAACCGGCACTGGTGCTGGAGCTGCCGCAGGAATGGCTGGCCGCCTTCAAGCCGGCTTACGACGCGCTGCAGGGCCAGGCCAAGCTGCTGCTGACCACCTATTTCGACAGCGTCGGCCATAACCTCGAGACGGTCCGCGCCCTGCCGGTGCAGGGGCTGCACGTCGATCTGGTCGCCGGCCACGACGATATCGCCGCCTTGAACGACGCGCTGCCAAAAGAGTGGCTGCTGTCGCTGGGCGCGATCAACGGCCGCAACGTCTGGCGCGCCGATCTGAGCGACTGGTTCGAACGCCTGCAGCCGCTGGTGGGTAGCCGCCCGCTGTGGATCGGCAGCTCTTGTTCGCTGCTGCACAGCCCGATCGACCTGAGCGTGGAAAGCCGCCTGGACGACGAAGTGAAGAGCTGGTTCGCCTTCGCGCTGCAGAAATGCGCCGAACTGGCGCTGCTGAGCTCGGCGCTGAATGCGCCGGGTGCGGCGAAACAGACCGAACTGGACGCCTACAGCGCGCCAATCCGCGCCCGCCGCCAGTCCAGTCGGGTGCACAATGCGCAGGTGGAACAACGTCTGGCGGCGATCACCGCGCAGGACAGCGAGCGCCGGCGCCCTTACGCCGAGCGCGCCCAGGCGCAGCGTGAGCGCTTCCACCTGCCGGCCTGGCCGACCACCACCATCGGCTCGTTCCCGCAGACCACCGAGATCCGCAGCCTGCGCCTGGACTTCAAACAGGGGCGACTGGACGGCAACAACTACCGCACCAGCATCGGCGAACACATCAAACAGGCGATCGTCGAGCAGGAGCGCCTGGGGCTGGACGTGCTGGTGCACGGCGAAGCCGAGCGCAACGACATGGTGGAATACTTCGGCGAGAACCTCGACGGCTTCGTTTTCACCCAGAACGGCTGGGTGCAGAGCTACGGTTCCCGCTGCGTGAAGCCGCCGGTGATCATCGGCGACATCAGCCGCCCGGAAGCCATCACCGTCGAGTGGGCGAAATACGCCCAGTCGCTGACCGAAAAACCGGTGAAAGGCATGCTGACCGGGCCGGTGACCATCCTGTGCTGGTCGTTCCCGCGTGAGGACGTGACCCGTGAAGTGATCGCCAGGCAGATCGCCCTGGCGCTGCGCGACGAAGTGGCAGACCTGGAGAAAGCCGGCATCGGCATCATCCAGATCGACGAGCCTGCGCTGCGCGAAGGCCTGCCGCTGCGCCAATCCGACTGGGCCGCTTACCTGAACTGGGCGGTGGACGCTTTCAAACTGAACGCCGCTGTGGCGCGGGATGATACCCAGATCCACACCCATATGTGTTACTGCGAGTTCAACGACATCATGGACTCCATCGCGGCGCTGGATGCCGACGTAATCACCATCGAAACCTCGCGTTCCGATATGGATCTGCTGGAAGCCTTCAAGGAGTTCGAATACCCGAATGAAATCGGCCCGGGCGTGTACGACATCCACTCGCCGAACGTGCCGAGCGTGGAATGGATCGAAGCGCTGCTGCGCAAAGCCGCGCAGAACATCCCGGCGGAGCGCCTGTGGGTAAACCCGGACTGCGGCCTGAAAACCCGCGGCTGGCCGGAAACCCGGCAGTCGTTGGCCAACATGGTGCTGGCGGCGCAGCGCCTGCGCGAGCAACGAGCCTGATCGCGGCGCGGCGGTCGGGCATCGGGGCCGCCGTGCATTGAGGTTCTGGTGTGATGATATTGGGCGCCCAGGCGCCCCTTTTTATGTCTGCAGACGGCCGCCGCAGCCGCCGAGGAGGGGATTACTCGACGCCGGCCACGCCGTGCTGCGCGAACCAGTCCAGCATGCGTCGCCAGCCGTCCGCCGCCGCTTCGGCGTTATAACTCGGACGATAATCGGCGTTGAAGGCGTGCCCTGCCTCGGGGTAGACCACGATTTCCGCCTCGGCGTTGGCGGCGCGGATCGCCTGACGCATGGTTTCCACCGTCTCCTGCGGAATGCTGTCGTCCTGCCCGCCATACAGCCCCAGCACCGGCGCCGACAGCTGGGTCGCAACGTCCACCGGCTGCTTCGGCGAATTCAGCGTTTTTTCACCCACCAGCTTGCCGTACCAGGCGACCGCGGCTTTCAGCTGCGGGTTGTGCGCGGCGTACAGCCAGGTGATGCGGCCGCCCCAGCAGAAGCCGGTTATCGCCAGTTTGCCGGCGTCGCCGCCGTGGCGCGTTGCCCAGTGGGCGGCATGGTCCAGATCCGACAGCACCTGGCGGTCCGGCACCTTGGTCACCAACTGCTGGAACAGCTCGCCGATGTCGCTGTAGTCGTTGGCGTCGCCCTGGCGGAAGTAGAGTTCCGGCGCTATTGCCAGATAACCCTGCTTGGCCAGGCGGCGGCACAGATCCTGAATATGTTCGTGCACGCCGAAGATTTCCTGCACCACCAGCACCACCGGGAAGGGGCCACCGTGGTCGGCGGGTTTGGCGATGTAGGCCGGCAGTTCATCGCCCTGGGAAGGGATGGTGGTTTGCCCGGCGTGAATGCCCTGTTCGTCGGTGAGAATAGCGGAGGCGGCCAACGGTGCGGCGGCCGGGGCGAATCCCCCCGCGGCCTGTTGTAATGTCATCACGTGGTCGGTTTTCATTGCGGTCTCCGTGCAATAGAAAAAAACGCTGAGATTAACTATAGGAAAGATTACCCGTTATTGGCATCGAGTGGAGCACTTTCGGCCAAGTCGGTAAAAAACGGCTAATTATCTGGCTTTACGGCATTTTTAAGCCCTTTTTATCATGCTATTGCGCATTTTGGCCCCTGTAAGTGCCATAAGGTGCGTTAGGCGCCTTTTTTGTCGCTAAGTCACCGATAGAATGCGGTTATTCCCTCCCTGCGGCCAAAGGATTTCGGCAGGCGGGCGGCCGCCTCGGTGGGGCAGCGCGCAGGACAGCGGCGAAGTGGGTTCGTCGGCTAGGCTGGTGGTGTTTATCGTTGGGGCGTTAACCTGATTTTTGTGATAAAAATCACAATTATTATGTAGTTTGATTTCTGTTTCTTTGCTCATGGTGATTGCCGTCACGAAATTGACCGGCAGTTTTCAGTAGAGTGCTTTTTTGTTCCTCCCAATAAACATGATCCATGAGGAGTCTCGTATGTCTCAATCTGACGTTTTTCATCTCGGCCTCACCAAAAGTGATTTACAAGGGGCTCAGCTTGCCATCGTGCCGGGCGATCCGCAGCGCGTAGAGAAAATTGCCAAGCTGATGGAAAATCCGGTGCATCTGGCCTCCCATCGTGAATTCACCACCTGGCGCGCGGAGCTGGACGGCAAGGCGGTGATCGTCTGCTCTACCGGCATCGGCGGCCCATCCACCTCGATTGCGGTGGAAGAGCTGGCGCAGCTGGGCATTCGCACCTTCCTGCGCATCGGCACCACCGGCGCCATTCAGTCCGACATCAACGTCGGCGATGTGCTGGTCACCACCGCGGCGGTGCGTCTTGACGGCGCCAGCCTGCACTTCGCGCCGATGGAGTTCCCGGCGGTCGCGGACTTTGCCTGCACCACCGCGCTGGTGGAAGCGGCCAAAGCCAGCGGCGCCACTACCCATATTGGCGTGACCGCGTCTTCCGATACCTTCTACCCGGGCCAGGAGCGCTACGACACTTACTCCGGCCGCGTGGTCAGCCGTTTCAAAGGCTCGATGGAAGAATGGCAGGCGATGGGCGTGATGAACTATGAAATGGAATCCGCCACCCTGCTGACCATGTGCGCCAGCCAGGGCCTGCGCGCCGGTATGGTCGCCGGGGTGATCGTCAACCGTACCCAGCAAGAGATCCCGAACGCGGAAACCATGAAAAACACCGAAAGCAAAGCGGTGCAGATCGTGGTGGACGCCGCGCGCCGCCTGCTGTAATCCCCTGTTGTTCAACGGGTCGCTCTGCGGCCCGTTTTTCCATTCGCGGTTAATCTGTTACGGTTATAGCCATCGGCGTCACGCCGACGGCCGCAGCGTTATTGCATGTTGGCCGCCGCCGCAGCGCGTTGTCAAACCATAACAATGAGGACGTTTATGACCGCCCAAATCCTGCTTCACCCTTCGCTTGCGCCGCTCGACGGCGGTATCAACTTTCGCGATTTTGGCGGCAACGGCGTGGCCGATGGGCGCCGCATCAAACGCGGCCTGCTGTTCCGTTCCGGCTCGCTCGAGCGGCTGACGGAGAAAGACTGCGAGTTTCTGGCCGGCGTGCCGGTGCGATCGGTGCTGGACTACCGCGACGCCGACGAGGTGCAGGCCAAGCCGGATATCCTGTGGCGCGGCGCCGATTATCACCACGTGCCGGCCAACCCGCTGAGCAACGAGGTCAACGCCAACCTGGAAAAGCTCACCAGCGAAACGCTGGCCGGCTTTGACGCCCGGGCGTTCATGCTGGAGCTGTATCGCCGCCTGCCGTTCGGCAATGCGGCCTACAAGCGGCTGGCGCAGCTGCTGAGCAACCCCGGCGACGGCGCGATTGTGCAGCACTGCGCGGTGGGTAAAGACCGCACCGGGATAGGTTCGGCGCTGGTGCTGTTTGCGCTGGGCGCCGACGAAGCGACGGTGACCGAAGATTACCTGCTGACCGAAACCACGCTGGCGACCTTTCGCGAGCAGATGTTGGATCAGCTGTCGATCCGCTTGAACGCGGCCGCGCTCGGGCAGTTCGCCTACGTGCTGAGCGCGCGCGAAGAGTTTCTGATGACCGCCCTGAGCTGCATCCGCGAACAATACGGCTCTACCGATCGCTGGCTGGAGGCGGAGTACGGTCTGGGGGCGGCCCAGCGCGAAACGCTGCAGGCGTTTTACCTCGAGTAAACCGCCTGATGTTTAGCCGGGGTTTAACTCGTTCCGGCTGACATTGCGTATCCTTGGCGGTGGAATATCGCGTATCAGGAGCCCCGTATTGAGCCTCAATGACGTTATCAACTGGGTCAGCGACGTCGTGCGTCAGCACGAGGGCTGGGCCCTTCCCATTATCTTCTTCCTGGCGTTCGGCGAGTCGCTGGCGTTTTTGTCGCTGCTGCTGCCGGCCACGGTGATCCTGCTGGCGCTGGGCGCGTTGATCGGCGAAAGCGGCATCGCGTTTTGGCCGATCTGGGCCGCCGCCGCCGCCGGCGCCTTCTTCGGCGACTGGATCTCCTATTGGATCGGCTATCACTATCAGGACCGGGTGGCGCACATGTGGCCGCTGTCGCGCAATCCGCAGTTATTGACGCGCGGCCATGCGTTTTTTGAGCGCTGGGGCGTAGTGGGCATTTTCATCGGCCGCTTCTTCGGCCCGCTGCGCGCCGTGGTGCCGCTGGTGGGGGGCATATGCGGCATGCCGCAGCGCTATTTCCAACTGGCGAACATCACTTCGGCGATGATCTGGGCGTTTGGCATTCTGGCGCCCGGGGCGTTCGGCATCAAGTGGTTAAGCCAATGGTTGGGCTGACTTTCGCCTGAGTTGCGCGCCGGCGCGCAATATTGCCCGCAGCGTGCAAAATCAGGCTGGACATCCATACAGCATCCCCTTAACGTGACGGGCAACGGGCGAGTGAAACGCCGGAACGGCAAGGCGCAACAGGAGGCAGGGTGGATACCAGTCTGGTTTACGGTATGGGTGGGGTGGTTATCGGCATGCTGCTGGGGTGGCTGATCGCCAGCCTGCGGGCGCAGCAGGCCGGCGCGCAGCATGAAACCGAGCTGCGCTTGCTGGAGCAATCGCTGCTGCAGGCGCAACAGGAAGCGACGGCCCGGCAGGAGACGCTGCAGCGCCAGGAACAACAGATGCGCCAGAGCGATCTGGAGCTGCGCAATTTGCACAGCCAGCTGGCGGCCGGGCACGAAAAGCTGCAACAGCTCAATCACTGGCGCAACGAGTGCGAACTGCTCAATCAGGAGCTGCGCGCCCAGCGCGAGGTCAACGGCGTGCAGGAAGCCGAACTGCGCGAGGTCACCATCCGTCTGGAGGAGACCCGCATGGCGGCGGAAGAAAAGCAGCGCCTGCTGATCAACAGCGAACAGCGCCTCACCACGCAGTTCGAAAACCTGGCCAACCGCATTTTCGAACACAGCGGGCGCAAGGTGGATGAACAGAACCGGCAGAGCCTGGATCGCCTGTTGCTGCCGCTGCGCGAACAGCTGGACGGCTTCCGCCGCCAGGTGCAGGACAGCTTTGGCCAGGAAGCACGCGAGCGCCATACGTTGACGCACGAAATCCGTAATCTGCAGCAGCTCAATGCGCAGATGGCGCGCGAAGCCATCAACCTCACCAAGGCGCTGAAGGGGGACAATAAAACCCAGGGCAACTGGGGCGAGGTGGTGCTTAGCCGGGTGCTGGAGGCCTCCGGCCTGCGCGAAGGCCACGAGTATGAAACCCAGGTCAACGTACGGGTGGACCACCAGAGCCGCATGCAGCCAGACGTCATCGTCCGGCTGCCGCAGGGCAAGGACGTGGTGATCGACGCCAAGATGTCGTTGATCGCCTACGAACGCTATTTCAACGGGGAAGACGAGGCGGAGCGCGAAGCGGCGCTGAATGAGCATATCGCCTCGCTGCGCGGCCATATCCGGCTGCTGGGGCGCAAGGACTACCAGCAGTTGCCCGGCCTGCGTTCGCTGGATTACGTGCTGATGTTCATTCCGGTCGAGCCGGCCTTCCTGTTGGCGATCGACCGCGAGCCCGAATTGATCAGCGAGGCGCTCAAGCACAACATTATGCTGGTCAGCCCCACCACGCTGCTGGTGGCGCTGCGCACCATCACCAACCTGTGGCGCTACGAACATCAGAGCCAAAATGCCCAGCGCATCGCCGACCGGGCGGCGAAGCTGTACGACAAGATGCGGCTGTTCGTGGACGACATGTCCGCGCTGGGGCAAAGCCTGGATAAAGCGCAGGGCAGTTATCGCCAGGCGATGAACAAACTGAGCGAAGGCCGTGGTAATCTTATCGGCCAGACCGAGGGCTTCCGCGCGCTGGGGGTTGAAGTGAAGCGACCTATCAACCCGCTGCTGGCGCAGCAGGCCGGCGCGCAGCAAGATGAAGCCGATGCGGCGGCGGACGACGACGAGGCCGCCGCAGTGCCGCAGGCGGAAGATGACAATCCCGCCGAAGAACCAGGCTCCGTTTCGCATGGCTGAACGCCGCGGCGAGGTGGGGTATTCCTTGGGGTTCTGGTACACTCAACCCCACAAAATTGACTGAATAGCAGGCAGGACAATGGCAGAACAACCGCAGGAAACCACCGATTTCGGTTTTCGCACCGTCGCTAGAGACGAAAAACAGGCCATGGTGGCGGACGTTTTTCATTCGGTAGCGGCCAAGTATGACGTGATGAACGACCTGATGTCGTTCGGCATCCACCGCATCTGGAAGCGTTTCACCATTGACTGCAGCGGCGTGCGCCGCGGGCAGCGGGTGCTGGATCTGGCCGGTGGCACCGGCGACCTGGCCGCCAAGTTCTCCCGCATGGTCGGTGAGCAGGGGCAGGTGGTGCTGGCGGACATCAACGATTCGATGCTGAAGATGGGGCGCGAAAAGCTGCGCGATCGCGGCATCGTCGGCAACATCAACTATGTGCAGGCCAATGCCGAAGCATTGCCGTTCCCCGACAACTACTTCGACTGCATCACCATCTCTTTCGGCCTGCGCAACGTGACCGACAAGGACAAGGCGCTGCGTTCGATGTTCCGCGTGCTGAAGCCGGGCGGCCGCCTGCTGGTGCTGGAGTTCTCCAAGCCGCTGCTGGCGCCGCTGAGCAAGGCCTACGACGCTTATTCTTTCCACGTGCTGCCAAAAATCGGCGAGCTGGTGGTGAAGGATCCGGACAGCTACCGCTATCTGGCCGAGTCGATCCGCATGCACCCCGATCAGGAAACCCTGAAGGGCATGATGGGCAACGCCGGCTTCGATAACGTGACCTATTTCAACCTGACCGGCGGCATTGTGGCGCTGCATCGGGGCTTCAAGTTCTGATATGAATATGCCGATGCTGTTTACCCCGCTATTGACCGGGGCGCTGGAAACCTCGCTGAACAGCCTGCTGTTTCGCGACCGCAGCATGAAAGCCGCCCGGCAGCGCTTGGCGGGCAAGGTGCTGCGTATCGAACTGGAAGAGCTGGCCTCGCCGCTGGTGCTGGTGTTCAGCGAGCTGCGGGTCGACGTGCTGGGGCAGTCCGAAGACGACGCCGACTGCAAGGTGCGCAGCCGCATTCCGGCGCTGCTCAAGCTGCGCGATCGCCAACAGTTGCCAGTGCTGATGCGCAGCGGCGAGCTGACGGTGGAAGGCGACATCCAGGTGGTGCAACAGCTGGTCGGGCTGTTGGATCTGGCGGAATGGGATCCGGCCGAATGGCTGGCGCCTTATATCGGCGATATCGCCGCGCAGGGCATTACCCAGGCGCTGGGCAAAGGCGCCGGCCTGCTGAAGGCCGGTGTGCAGCGTCGGCAACAAGATGTGGCGGAAACCCTGACCGAAGAATGGCGCCTGGCGCCGGGGCCGCTGGAAGTGGTGTGGTTCAACGAGGAAGTTGACGCCGTCACCCGCAGCGCGCAAGCGCTGCTCGCCCGCATGGACAAGTTGGAGGGCAAGCGATGACCCCTGGCGAACTGCGCCGCCTGTATTTGATCGTCCGCGTTTTTCTCAGCTATGGTCTGGATGAACTGATCCCTAAAATGCGGCTGACCCTGCCGCTGCGCTTTGGCCGCCGGCTGCTGTTCTGGATGCCGAATCGCCACAAGGATAAACCCCTGGGCGAGCGTTTGCGGCTGGCGCTGCAGGAGCTGGGCCCGGTGTGGATCAAATTCGGTCAGATGATGTCGACCCGCCGTGACCTGTTCCCGCCGCACATCGCCGATCAGCTGACGCTGCTGCAGGACCGGGTAGCGCCCTTTGACGGCGCGCTGGCGCGCAAGCATATAGAACAGGCGATGGGCGGCCCGCTGGAGACCTGGTTTGACGATTTTGACCAGCAGGCGCTGGCGTCGGCCTCCATTGCGCAGGTGCATACCGCCCGGCTGAAAACCACCGGCCAGGAAGTGGTGCTGAAAGTGATTCGACCGGATATCGGGCCGATCATCAAGGCCGACGTTCGCCTGATGTACCGGCTGGCCGGCTGGGTGCCGATGCTGATGCCGGACGGCCGCCGGCTGCGCCCGCGCGAAGTGGTGCGCGAGTACGAAAAGACCCTGCTGGACGAACTGAACCTGCTGCGCGAAGCGGCCAACGCCATTCAGCTGCGCCGCAATTTTGAAGGCAGCCCGATGCTGTACGTGCCCGAAGTCTACTCCGATTACTGCCGCGAAAGCGTGCTGGTGATGGAGCGGATTTACGGCATTCCGGTATCGGACATCGCCACGCTGGAACAGCAGGGCACCAACATGAAACTGCTGGCGGAGCGCGGCGTACAGGTGTTCTTTACCCAGGTATTCCGCGACAGCTTCTTCCATGCGGACATGCATCCCGGTAATATTTTCGTCAGCTACGAACACCCGGAAGATCCCTGCTATATCGGCATCGACTGCGGCATCGTCGGCTCGTTGAACAAGGACGACAAGCGTTATCTGGCGGAAAACTTCATCGCCTTCTTCAACCGCGATTATCGCAAGGTGGCAGAGCTGCACGTCGACTCCGGCTGGGTGCCGCGCGACACCAACGTAGAAGATTTCGAATTCGCCATCCGCACCGTTTGCGAGCCGATTTTCGAGAAGCCGCTGGCGGAGATCTCGTTCGGCAACGTGCTGCTGAACCTGTTCAATACGGCGCGCCGTTTCAATATGGAAGTGCAGCCGCAACTGGTGTTATTGCAGAAGACCTTGCTGTATGTTGAAGGTCTGGGCCGCCAGCTCTACCCGCAGTTGGATCTGTGGACCACCGCCAAGCCGTTCCTCGAGAGCTGGCTGCGCGATCAGGTCGGCATTCCGGCGGTAATACGCGCGCTGAAAGAAAAGGCGCCGTTCTGGGCGGAGAAGCTGCCCGAGCTGCCTGAATTGTTTTACGACAGCCTGCAGCAACATAAACTGCTGCAACAAAGCGTTGATAAGCTGACCAACCAAATGCAGGCCCAGCGGGTTCGCCAAGGGCAATCGCGTTATCTGTTCGGCGTTGGCGCTACACTGTTAGTAAGCGGTACGTTGCTGCTGCTGGGCCAGGTCGAGGTATTCCCCGCCTGGATGATGGCCGCCGGCATCGTATGCTGGGTGATTGGCTGGAAGCGAACCACCTGAATTGACTCGATACTCTGGTAAAGTCTGCCCTATAATGCGGCTGGCTTTGAAATACCCTTTTAAAATTAGAGGTAATTGGAATGGGCGGTATTAGTATTACGCAATTGTTGATCATCGCAGTGATCGTGGTGCTGCTGTTCGGCACCAAAAAGCTCCGCACGCTGGGCTCCGATCTCGGTGCATCAATCAAGGGTTTCAAAAAGGCGATCGGCGACGAAACTCCACCGCCGACCAATACGGCTGAGAAAAGCAGCCTGGACGACGCTGACTTCACGGCCAAGCCTATTACCGATAAGCAGCCGGAAGTGAAAACCGAAGAGTCGAAGAACAAAGAGCAGGTATAAACCGTGTTTGACATTGGGTTTAGTGAGCTGCTGTTGGTGCTGGTTATCGGCCTGGTCGTGCTCGGGCCGGAACGGTTGCCGGTAGCGGTCAGAACCGTTTCGGGCTGGATCCGCGCGCTGCGCTCGCTGGCGGCTTCGGTGCAGCACGAGCTTTCTCAGGAGCTGAAGCTGCAGGAGCTGCAGGACAGCCTGAAAAAAGCCGAGAAGGCCGGTTTGCAGAATTTGACGCCGGAACTGAAGGCGTCAATGGATGAATTGAAAGACGCCGCAGAGTCGCTGAAGCGCACCTATCAGGGCGAAAAGGACGAACTGGCGCATACCATCCATAACCCGCTGGCCACTGACCCGGAAGCCATTCACGACGACGGCGTGACGCCGGCGGAAGCGCCCGTCGTCGCGCAGCCGGTCAAAAAGCCGGTTGCCGTTGAAGCGGCGGCCGAACCTGTTGCGGATAAAACCCCAGCGTCTCACCAACCTAGTGGCGATCGTTAAAACATGGCTGTTGAAGATACCCAACCCCTTATCAGTCATCTGATAGAACTGCGTAAGCGGCTGTTAAACTCGATCATCAGCGTACTGGCGATCTTTCTGGCGTTAGTCTATTTCGCCAACGACATTTATCAGCTGGTGTCCGCGCCGTTGATCAAGCAGCTGCCGGCGGGCGCGAGCATGATCGCCACCGACGTGGCGTCACCGTTCTTTACCCCGATCAAACTGACCATGATCGTCTCGGTGTTCGTTTCGGCGCCGGTGATCCTGTATCAGGTTTGGGCCTTTATCGCGCCGGCGCTGTATAAGCATGAACGCCGGTTGATGATGCCGCTGCTGGTTTCCAGCAGCCTGCTGTTTTATCTCGGCATGGCCTTCGCTTACTTCATCGTGTTCCCGCTGGCCTTCGGTTTCTTCGCCAAGACTGCGCCGGCAGGGGTGATGATCGCCACCGACATCAATAACTACCTCGACTTCGTCATGGCGCTGTTTATGGCGTTCGGCGTGGCCTTCGAAGTGCCGGTCGCCATCATTCTGCTGTGCTGGAGCGGGGTTACGTCGCCGGAAGATCTGAAGAAAAAACGGCCTTACGTTTTGGTCGGCGCCTTTGTGGTCGGTATGTTGCTGACGCCGCCGGACGTATTTTCGCAAACCCTGCTGGCGATACCCATGTATCTGCTGTTTGAAGTGGGGGTGTTCTTCGCCCGCTTCTATACCGGCAAACGTCGTCCGCAGCCGGAAGAAGAAGACGAGGGTGAAGACCCCCCGGCCGCGTAGTCCGTATTGTGTTTCCGAGCCGCCCGCTGGGCGGCTTTTGCTTTGGGAAAAACCATGTTTGATATCGGCGTGAACCTCACCAGCCCCCAGTTCGCCAAAGACCGCCGGCAGGTGGTGGAGCGCGCGCGCGCCGCCGGGGTGACCGGGCTGCTAATCACCGGCACCGATCTGCAGGAGAGTCGCGAGGCCAGTGAATTGGCTCAGCAGGATGCCGGCTATTGCTGGTCGACCGCCGGCGTGCATCCGCATTACGCCAGCGGCTGGGATGCGCAGAGCGCCGAGCAGATCCATGCGCTGGCCACGCGTTCCGAAGTGGCGGCGATCGGCGAGTGCGGGCTGGATTTCAACCGCAATTTCTCTACGCCGGAGCAGCAGGAGGCGGCATTCAGCGCCCAGTTGGCGCTGGCGGCGGAACTGGCGATGCCGGTTTTTCTGCATTGTCGCGACGCACACGCACGTTTTGCCGCGCTGCTGGCGCCCTGGTTGGATAAACTGCCCGCGGCCGTGGTGCACTGTTTTACCGGCACCGCCGAAGAATTAGACCGCTGCCTGTCGCTGGGCCTGTCGATCGGGATCACCGGTTGGGTATGCGACGAGCGGCGCGGCCTGGAGCTGCGCGCCTTGCTGCCGCGGATCCCGGCGGAGCGTTTATTGCTGGAAACCGACGCCCCCTATCTGTTGCCCCGGGATTTACACCCTAAACCTGCATCTCGCCGCAACGAACCCGGTTTTCTGCCCCATATCGTTCGTCAGGTGGCCGCCTGGCGCCAGGAAGATCCTGAATGGCTGGGGCAAAAAACCGATGAGAACGCCCGCCGGCTATTCCGGCTGGTTTGAGTTAGGAGAAAACTATGAGCTATGCATTTCCGGGCACCTTCCCTGGTCGCCGTATGCGCCGCGTGCGCCGTCATGACTTCAGTCGCCGTCTGGTCGCCGAGAACCAGCTGACGGTCAACGACCTGATCTATCCGGTATTTGTCATGGAAGGCAGCAACCGCCAGGAAGAGGTTTCATCGATGCCCGGCGTATCGCGCATGACTATCGATCTGTTGATCAAGGAAGCGGAAGCCATCGCCAAGCTCGGCGTGCCGGTGATCTCCCTGTTCCCGGTCATCGAGTCGGGCCTGAAATCGCTGCATGCGGAAGAGGCTTATAATCCGGACGGTCTGGTGCAGCGCACGGTGCGCGCGCTGAAGGACGCGGTGCCGGAGCTGGGCATTCTGACCGACGTCGCGCTCGACCCTTACACCACCCACGGGCAGGATGGGGTGATCGATGAACAAGGCTATGTGATTAACGACGTCACCAAAGAGATTCTGGTGCGTCAGGCGCTGTCTCATGCCGAAGCCGGGGCGGAAATCGTGGCGCCAAGCGACATGATGGATGGCCGCATCGGTGCGATACGCGATCGCCTGGAGCTGCAAGGCCTGGTGAATACCCAAATCATGGCCTATTCCGCCAAATATGCCTCTTGTTACTACGGCCCGTTCCGCGATGCGCTGGGTTCCACCGGCAACCTGAAGGGCGGCAACAAGAAGACCTACCAGATGGATCCGGCCAACAGCGACGAAGCGCTGCAAGAGATTGCGCAGGATCTGCAGGAAGGCGCGGACATGGTGATGGTGAAGCCGGGCATGCCGTATCTGGACGTGGTGCGCCGGGTGAAAGACACCTTTGGCGTGCCGACCTTCGCTTACCAGGTGTCCGGCGAATATGCCATGCACATGGCGGCGATCCAGAATGGCTGGCTGCAGGAACGGCCTGCGGTGATGGAATCCCTGATGTGCTTCAAACGCGCCGGCGCCGATGGCGTGCTGACTTACTTCGCCAAGCGGGTCGCCCAGTGGCTGCATGATGAGGCGATGCAGCGCTAAGCGCTGACCGCATAAAAACGAAGGGCGCCCGCGGGCGCCTTTCTGCATTACAGCTTCTGGAACTGCCGATTGTCCAGACTTTGGCTGACCTGCTTGTTGATCAGGTTCAGCAACAGCATCGAGCGCGCTTCGCCGTCCGGTTCGGTATAAATGGCCTGCAGCCCCCCTCGAATACGCCGTCGACGATCAGCACGGTGTCCCCCGGCTGCGGCGTTTCCGGATCGACGTAAGCCTCGCTGGCGTGCGTTTGCAGCTCTTCGATCACCTTGTGCGGAATGGTGGTCGGCAGCGAGCCGAAGCGCACGAAGTGGCTGACGCCCCGGGTGGCGCTGATGGTGGTGGTGTGAATGCGCTCCGGGTCGAACTGCACGAACAGGTAGTTGGGGAACAGGGGTTCGCTGACCGCGATGCGTTTGCCGCGCACGATTTTTTCCAGCGTGATGATCGGGCTGAGGCAGTTCACTTCCTGCCGTTCCAGATGTTCCTGCGCCCGTAACAGCTGGCCGCGTTTGCAATAGAGTAAGTACCAGGATTCCATAATTTCACATGCCTTTCTGCCAGCCGGTAAGCATATCAAAAGCTATTACGGATACATAGTGATGCAGGTTTCAGCTTGTAACCGGCGCTATCTCCATGAATAGTTGGCTATTAGCGGAGGGTCACACACTTGTCTGCACGGCTCGGGTATAACAGAGGGCTAAAAATTTGTTACCGTCACAGTATGGCAAGGCCCGGCGCCGCCAGATGTGACGCTATTCATCGTTTTTGATTTGGGGGAGAGATGGAGTTATTTCTGTTGAGCAACGGCAAGCTGCCTGACGAAGCCGAACTGCTGGGGTACGCCAAGAGCCGGCTGCTGGCGATGATTGAGCGCCGCGGCGTTAAATCCGCGGTATTTATCCCTTACGCGATGCTCCGCAATGACTATGACCAGCGCGCGCAGGAGCTGGCGCAGACCCTGGGCATCGAGGTCGCCAGCATTCATCACGCGGCCTCCCCGGCGGCGGCGATCGCCGAAGCGGAATGTATTTTGGTCAGCGGCGGCAATACCTGGATGCTGAACCAGATGCTGCATGAGCAGGGGCTGATCGTGCCTATCCAGCGTGCGGTGCGCGAGCGCGGCGTGCCCTACGTCGGCTGGAGCGCCGGCTGCAACGTGGCGACGCCGAGCATCCGCACCACCAATGACATGCCGGTGCGCTGCAGCGTGGTGTTGCCGGCGCTGGGGCTGTTCCCGGTGCAGATTAACCCGCACTATATCGACGCCCATATCAGCGGTCATATGGGGGAAACCCGCGACGAGCGCCTGGCGGAGTTCTGCGTGGTCAATCCGAGCGAATCGGTGGTGGCGCTGCGCGAAGGCAGCCTGCTGCACGTCGAGGGCGATGAACTGAGTTATTTCAGCGCCAGGCAGCAGGGGTTCAAGGTATTCCGCCACGGCGAAGAGACCCGCGAGTATCAGGATACGCGGGCTTTGGCCGCGCTGGTGCCCTTCATCTGCCGCTGAGGGTCGCCCGGTATTGGGCGGCGTTTAACAAAATTGCAGCAACAAGCGTGAAGAGGGCTTATAATGCCCTCCTCACTGGCCGTTATAATGATCAGCATGAAATACCGTGACTTACGCGATTTCCTCTCGTTGCTGGAAAAGAGAGGGGAACTAAAACGCATCAGCCAGCCGATTGATCCCTATCTGGAAATGACAGAAATTGCCGATCGCACCCTGCGTGCGGGCGGCCCGGCGCTGCTGTTTGAAAACCCGAAAGGGTACGACATGCCGGTGCTGTGCAACCTGTTCGGTACCGCCAACCGCGTGGCGATGGGCATGGGCCAGGAGGATGTCAGCGCGCTGCGCGAAGTGGGCAAGCTGCTGGCGTTCCTCAAAGAACCCGAGCCGCCGAAGGGGTTCCGCGATCTGTTCGACAAGGTGCCGAAGTTCAAGCAGGTGCTGAACATGCCGACCAAGGTGCTGGGTTCCGCGCCTTGCCAGGAGCAGGTGTGGCAGGGCGACGACGTCGATCTGAGCCGTATTCCGGTGATGCACTGCTGGCCGGAAGACGCCGCGCCGCTGATCACCTGGGGGCTGACGGTCACCCGCGGGCCGCATAAAGAGCGGCAGAACCTGGGTATCTACCGCCAGCAGGTGCTGGGCAGGAATAAAGTGATCATGCGCTGGCTGTCGCACCGCGGCGGCGCGCTGGATTACCAGGAATGGTGCCAGGCGCATCCCGGTGAGCGTTTCCCGGTCGCGGTGGCGCTGGGCGCCGACCCCGCTACGATCCTCGGCGCGGTGACGCCGGTGCCGGACACCCTTTCCGAGTACGCCTTCGCCGGGCTGCTGCGCGGCAACAAAACCGAAGTGGTCAAGTGCCTGTCCAACGATCTTGAAGTGCCGGCCAGCGCGGAAATCGTGCTGGAAGGTTACATCGAGCCGGGGGAAATGGCGCCGGAAGGCCCGTATGGCGATCACACCGGGTATTACAACGAGATAGACAGTTTCCCGGTGTTCACCGTGACTCACATCACCCAGCGCCGCAATGCGATTTATCACTCCACCTATACCGGCCGTCCACCGGACGAACCGGCGATTTTGGGCGTGGCGCTGAACGAAGTGTTTGTGCCGATCCTGCAAAAGCAATTCCCGGAAATTGTTGATTTTTACCTGCCGCCGGAAGGCTGTTCGTACCGTCTGGCGGTAGTGACCATCAAAAAACAGTATGCCGGCCACGCCAAGCGCGTGATGATGGGCGTCTGGTCGTTCCTGCGTCAGTTTATGTACACCAAATTTGTTATCGTCTGTGACGATGACGTCAACGCGCGCGACTGGAATGACGTGATCTGGGCGATAACCACCCGAATGGATCCGGCAAGGGATACCGTTTTGGTGGAGAATACGCCGATCGACTATTTGGACTTCGCCTCGCCGGTTTCCGGACTGGGTTCGAAGATGGGGCTGGACGCCACCAATAAATGGCCGGGTGAAACCGAGCGCGAATGGGGCCGTCCGATTCAGATGGATGAAAAGGTGCGTGCGCGCGTCGACGAAATCTGGGATGAGCTCGCAATCTTCAGTGACAGGGAACCGACGCTTTAACGTCAGGCTCTGTTCTCAGTTTTGCATTGATGACCCGACAGAGGGAACGCATGACAATATTGAGCTGTAAAGTGACCTCGGTAGAGGCCATTACCGATACGGTTTATCGGGTACGTTTGGTGCCTGAGGCGCCGTTTTCGTTCAAGGCAGGGCAATACCTGATGGTAGTGATGGATGAGCGCGACAAGCGCCCGTTCTCTCTGGCGTCAACGCCGACGCAACAGGAATACATCGAGCTGCACATCGGCGCTTCGGAACTGAATCTGTACGCCATGGCGGTGATGGATCGCATTCTGAAAGAGCAGGCGATCACCGTCGATATTCCGCACGGCGACGCCTGGCTGCGCGAAGAGGGCAGCCGCCCGCTGGTGTTGATCGCCGGCGGTACCGGGTTCTCCTATGCGCGTTCGATTTTGCTGACCGCGCTGGCGCAGCAGCCGGATCGCGATATTTCGATCTACTGGGGCGGGCGCGAGCTGAAGCACCTGTACGATCTGAGCGAGCTGGAAGCGCTGTCGCTGCAGCACCCGAACCTGAAGGTGATCCCGGTAGTGGAACAGCCGGAAGACGAATGGCGCGGCCGCAGCGGCACCGTGCTCAGCGCGGTGCTGCAGGATTTCGGCACCCTGGCGGAGCACGATATCTACATCGCCGGCCGTTTCGAAATGGCGAAAATCGCCCGCGAACGTTTCTGCGCCGAACGCGGCGCGCAGGAAGCGCATATGTTTGGCGACGCTTTCTCGTTTATCTGACCGGCGAGAGGCGCAATAACAACGGGGTGGCCAGTGGTCGCCCCGTTTTTATTGGGGCGTCGGCGAATGGCGGGCATAAAAAAACCCGCCCCTGACAGGCGGGAAGTACGGCAACTAAACTTGGCGGGACGCCGCGGTTTTAAGCGGTGACGCGGTCATCCCAAGATAGACACGGCTAAACGCGTTCAAAGACGGTGGCGATCCCCTGGCCCAGGCCGATGCACATGGTCGCCAGGCCGAACTGCACGTCGCGGCGCTCCATGTTGTTCAGCAGGGTGGTCGAAATGCGCGAACCGGAGCAGCCCAGCGGGTGGCCGAGGGCGATGGCGCCGCCGTTCAGGTTGACCTTGTCGTCGAGGCTGTCCAGCAGCCCCAAATCCTTGATGCAGGGCAGCGACTGGGCGGCAAAGGCTTCGTTCAGTTCGAACAGATCGATATCCTGCACGCTCAGACCGGCGCGCTTCAGCGCCAACCGGCTGGCCGGCACCGGGCCGTAACCCATGATGGACGGATCGCAGCCCACCACCGCCATCGAGCGGATGCGGGCGCGCGCTTTCAGCCCGAGGGCCTTGGCGCGCGATTCGCTCATCAGCAGCATGGCGGAAGCGCCGTCCGACAGGGCGGAAGAGGTGCCGGCGGTGACGGTGCCGTTGACCGGGTCGAACGCCGGGCGCAGCGCGGCCAGGCTCTCGACGGTAGTCTCCGGGCGGATCACTTCGTCGAAGTCATAACGGGTCAGCACGCCGTCGGCGTCGTGGCCGCTGGTCGGAACGATCTCGTTTTTGAAATGGCCGGCCAGGGTTGCGGCATGTGCGCGTTGGTGCGAACGGGCGGCGAACTCGTCCTGCATCTGACGGCTGATATTGTGCATTTTAGCCAGCATTTCGGCGGTCAGGCCCATCATGCCGGCGGCCTTGGCCACGCTGCGGCTCAGGCCGGGATGGAAATCCACCCCGTGATTCATCGGCACATGGCCCATGTGCTCTACGCCGCCGATCAGGCTGACCTGCGCGTCGCCGACCATGATGGCGCGCGCCGCGTCGTGCAGCGCCTGCATCGAGGAGCCGCACAGGCGGTTAACGGTCACCGCCGGCACGGTATGCGGGATCTCCGCCAGCAGCGAGGCGTTGCGGGCGATGTTGAAACCCTGCTCCAGCGTCTGCTGCACGCAGCCCCAGTAAATATCATCGATCTCGGCGGCATCCAGCGCCGGGTTGCGGCTCAGCACCGCGCGCATCAGGTGAGCGGAAAGATCTTCAGCGCGTACCTGGCGGAAGGCGCCGCCTTTGGAGCGGCCCATCGGCGTGCGTACGGCATCAACAATAACTACGTTTTCCATCTTTATGACCTCATGCCGGTTGGCGGGTGGCGACGTCGGACAGCGGCGCAGCCACCGGGTAGTAGCTTTCGTTACGTTCGGCTTTGGCGCGCAGGCCGGCAGGCACCTGATACAGCGCGCCAAGGTGCGCATAACGCTGGGCCAGCTCGGCGTAGTTGGCGGTGCCGAGCGTGTCCAGGTAGCGGAACGCCCCGCCGTGGAACGGCGGGAAACCGATGCCGTAAACCAACGCCATATCGGCCTCCGCCGGGCTGGCGATAATGTTTTCTTCCAGGCAGCGCACCACTTCGTTGATCATCGGGATCATCATGCGGGCGATGATCTCTTCGTCGCTGACGGTCTGGCGCGGTTGGCTCACTTCGGCCAGCAGCGCGTCGGTCTGCTCGTCGTTGTCTTTGCGCGGTTTGCCCTTGTTGTCCTGGCTGTAGCGGTAGAAGCCCAGTTGGTTCTTCTGGCCGAAGCGCTGGTTGTCGAACATCACGTCAATGGCGTCGCGATAGTCCTTGTTCATGCGCTCCGGGAAACCGGCCGCCATCACCGCCTGGGCGTGGTGCGCGGTATCGATGCCCACCACGTCGAGCAGATAGGCGGGGCCCATCGGCCAGCCGAACTGTTTTTCCATCACTTTGTCGATCTGGCGGAAATCGGCGCCGTCACGCAGCAGCAGGCTGAAGCCGGCGAAGTAAGGGAACAGCACGCGGTTGACGAAGAAGCCCGGGCAGTCGTTCACCACGATAGGCGTTTTGCCCATGCGGGTGGCGTAGGCCACAACCGCGGCGATAGTGCCGTCGCTGGTTTGCTCTCCGCGGATGATTTCGACCAACGGCATGCGGTGCACCGGGTTAAAGAAGTGCATGCCGCAGAAGTTCTGCGGGCGTTTCAGCGATTTCGCCAGGTGATTAATCGGAATGGTCGAGGTGTTGGAGGCCAGAACGGTATCTTCACCGATCAGGTTTTCCACTTCAGACAATACGGCGGCCTTTACCTTCGGATTTTCCACCACCGCTTCGACAATGACCTGCGCGCGTTCGATGCCGGCGTAGTCCAGCGTAGGTTGAATGGTCGACAATACCTGAGCCATTTTCAGGCCGTCCAGCTTGCCGCGCTCCAGCTGTTTATTGAGCAACTTGGCGGCTTCGTTCATGCCCAGCGTCAGCGATTTTTCGCTGATGTCCTTCATGATCACCGGCACGCCCTTCAGCGCGGACTGGTAGGCGATGCCGCCGCCCATGATGCCGGCGCCCAACACGGCGGCCTGCTTGGGCGCTTCCACATTCCTGGCCAGCTTTTTCGCCTGACCCTTCACGAACTGATCGTTGAGGAAAATGCCGACCAGCGCGCGCGCTTCGTTGGAGCGCGCCAACGGCACAAAGCTGGCGGTTTCCAGCTTCAATGCGGCGTCGCGGCCCAATTTTGCAGCGGCTTCGATGGTTTTCACCGCGGTCATCGGCGCGGGGTAGTGTTTGCCTGCGGTTTGCAGCACCATGCCTTTGGCGGTGGTGAAGCTCATCGCCGCTTCGATGGGGCTGAGTTTCAGCGGCTCCAGCTTCGGCTGACGGGCCGCGCGCCAGTCCAGTTTGCCGTCGATCGCCTGTTGCAGCATGTTCAACGCCGCATCGGTCAGTTTTTCCGGTGCGACAACCGCATCCACCAGGCCGACTTTCAGCGCGTCTTTGGCGCTGACGTCCTTACCGGCGGCGATGATTTCCAGCGCGCTGTCGTTGCCCAACAGGCGCGGCAGACGAACCGAACCGCCGAAGCCCGGCATGATGCCCAGCCTGGTTTCCGGCAGGCCGATGCGCGCGTCCGGCGAGGCGACGCGGAAGTCGGTCGCCAGAATGCATTCGCAACCGCCGCCGAGCGCATAGCCGTTAATCGCCGAAATGGTCGGCACCGGCAAATCTTCCAGCCGGTTAAAGACGGAATTGGCGAAGGCCAGCCATTCCAGCAGCTTTTCGGCCGGGGCGGCAAACAGCGACAGGAACTCGGTGATATCGGCGCCGACGATAAAGGCGGCCTTGCTGGACCGCAGCAGCAGCCCTTTCAGCTCGGTCTGCTTTTCCAGCGCGTCTAGCGCTTCGCCCAGGCTGGCGACGGTGCTGGTATCCAGCTTGTTGACCGAGCCCGGTGCGTTGAACACCAGCTCGGCGATGCCGTTGTCGAGCCAGTGCAGTTGTAATGTTTCGCCTTGGTAGAGCATGTCTATCTCCTGAATCAGCGTTTGATCTGGTATGACCAGATGATGAGGAGTGTGGTTTTTATGTTAACAATATGCAAATAAGAGATTGCGATTTTGCTGGTCTGATCACATGCCATCTGATTAATTTTTTGATTTAAAACGAAGTTATATTTTATGTGCTATCGGCATTTGCCGGAATCTATAGCCCCCCATACACTTGCCCCAGGCAGTTCATTACCTACGCGAGGTTCAGGATGAGTAAGGCGGCATGTGCGAAACGCAACGTTTTATGGAGCATTCCCGCCAGAACGATGACGCTGGCGTGTCTGCTGGTGTTCATGGCGCAGATGGCGACCACGGTGTACCTGCCCGCGTTACCGACGGTGATGCGGGAGTTGGCGATGAGCCGCCGCGCCACCGAGCTTTCCATCTCCATCTTTGTGATCGGCGCCGCTCTGCCGGTGCTGTTTTGGGGCGCGGCGGCCGACCGTTTTGGCCGACGCCTGCCCTTGACGCTCTCTCTGGTGTTGTTCATCACCTGCAGCGGATTGCTGGCCTTTTGCCATAATGGCGTTCAGCTGCTGACGCTGCGCGCAGTGCAAGGCGTCGCCGCGGGCGGAGCGGCGATCATCGCGCGTATTATCGTGCGTGATAACTGGAGCGGCGACGAGCTGGCGCGACGCCTGTCGGTGCTGTCGGTCGCTTTTATCGCCGCGCTGGGCGGCGGGCAGTTTATCGGCGGGCTGCTCAGTCAGTATGCGCACTGGCAAATGGGCTTCGTGCTGATGGGCCTCACCGGCCTGGCGATCCTGCTGCTGATGGCGACGCTGCCGCTGGAAGCGGGGCGCCCGGCGGGGCAGCGTCCGCCGATGGCGGCGACCTATTTCGCCATCCTGCGGCGGCCGGGTTTTTTCTGGCCGGCCTGCGTTGGCGGGCTGGGGTTCGCCATCGCGGTGACGCTGCAGGAAGTGAGCCCGTTCGTGATGCAGCAGGGGTTCGGTCTCAACGTCACGGCCTTCGGTGCGTTGGGATTGGTGATCGGCATTGCCTATTTTAGCGGGGCGATGGCGGTAAACCGCACGGTGGCGCGCGTTGGCGGCAAACGGCTGATGCAGATCGGCAGCGGCATTGTCGCGTTGGCGACGGCGGCGATCATGCTGCTGTGGTGGAGCGGATTGTTGGTCGGCCTGTCCGGCATGACGGTGTTTATCGCACTGTACTGCCTGACGATTTTTGGCCAGGCGGTGCTGTTTCCCAACAGCATGGCGATGGCGGTCAGCGATGCCAGAGCCTATGGCGCCTATGCGATGGCGCTGTGCGGGTTCCTGCAACAGTGTCTGGCTGGCGTCGCCGCCGCAGGGGCGGTGTTGCTCGAGCATCAGGGGCTGTGGGCGCTGGCGATTGCGCTGCTCGGCCTGCTGGGCTGGCTGATGGTTAAACTGCGGATGTAACGGGTTTCACCGCGAATTGCGAACTGCCCCGCATGACCAACGCTATGGGGTTGGTGCGCCGGGGCGCTGTGTTAAGATGATTTTTTTCGTGCTAAGGGCATTAAGGGTACTGTAATGGAAACGCTGGCTTCTTTGTATAACGACCACCTGGCAGAAATGCAGAAACGCGCACGTGAAGTGTTGGAGCGCAACAAGCTGGATGCGCTGCTGATTCACTCCGGCGAACTGCAAAAGGTCTTTCTCGACGACCATAGCTATCCGTTCAAAGTGAACGTGAACTTTAAAGCCTGGGTGCCGGTCACCTCGGTACCGAATTGCTGGCTGTGGGTCGACGGCGTTAACAAACCGAAGCTGTGGTTCTATTCACCGGTCGATTATTGGCACAGCGTGGAGCCGCTGCCGGACAGTTTCTGGACCAAATCCATTGAGATGATGCCATTGGCCAACGCCGATGATATCGCGCAGCAGCTGCCGGCGCAGCGAGAGCGCGTGGGCTATATCGGCTATGCGCCGCAGCGCGCCCGCGATCTCGGTATCGCCTCGGAAAACGTCAACCCGAAAGCGGTGTTGAACTACCTCGATTTCCATCGCTCAATCAAGACCGGCTACGAGCTGGCCTGCATGCGTGAAGCGCAGAAGACCGCCGTTATGGGCCACCGCGCGGCGCATGAAGCCTTTTTGTCCGGCATGAGCGAGTTCGATATCAATCAGGCTTATCTGACCGCTACCGGCCATCGCGATACCGACGTGCCTTACGACAATATCGTGGCGCTGAACGAACACGCTTCGGTGCTGCATTACACCAAGCTGGATCACCAGCCGCCGGCCGAGTCGCTGAGCTTCCTGCTTGACGCCGGTGCGGAATATAACGGTTACGCCGCCGACCTGACGCGCACCTATGCGGCGCAGAGCGGCGGCGCGTTTGCGCAGTTGGTGAAGGATCTGAACGACGAACAGCTGGCGCTGATTGACACCCTCAAGGCCGGCGTACGCTATACCGACTATCACGTGCAGATGCACCAGCGTATCGCCAAGCTGCTCAAGAGCCACAAGCTGGTGAGCGGCATCAGCGAAGAGGCGATGGTTGAACAGGGCATCACCACGCCGTTTCTGCCGCACGGCCTGGGCCATCCTTTGGGCCTGCAGGTGCATGACGCCGCCGGCTTTATGCAGGACGAGCAAGGTACGCACCTGGCCGCACCGTCCAAATACCCGTTCCTGCGCTGCACCCGGGTATTGCAGCCGGGCATGGTGTTGACTATCGAGCCGGGCCTGTACTTTATCGAATCGTTGTTGGCGCCGTGGCGCAGCGGTGAATTCAAGCAACACTTCGCCTGGGATCGTATCGATGCGCTGAAGCCTTATGGTGGCATCCGCATCGAGGACAATGTCGTGATCCATGATAAGCGCACCGAGAACATGACGCGCGATCTGAATCTGGCCTGATGCAGCCTTACCCGATACCGGCTGCTTCCATCAGCGTCAGCGAGGAAATCAAGAAAAGCCGCTTTATCACCCTGCTGGCGCCGACCAGCGGGGTAGCGGCGGCGAAGGCGTTCGTGCAGCAGGTGCGTGACGAGCACCCGGCGGCCCGGCATCATTGCTGGGCGTTTGTGGCCGGGGCGCCGGATGATTCGCAGCAGCTGGGGTTTTCCGACGATGGCGAACCTTCCGGCACAGCGGGCAAACCGATCCTCGCGCAGCTGATGGGCAGCGGAATTGGGGAAATCACCGCTGTGGTCGTGCGTTATTACGGCGGCATCAAATTGGGTACCGGTGGCCTGGTAAAAGCCTACGGCAGCGGCGTGCAACAGGCATTAAAACAGTTGCCCCTGGCGCACAAGGTTCCGCAGGTCGAATATACTTTGCAGTGCGACTATGCGCAGTTGCCGCTGGTGGAGAATCTGTTACAGCAAACCGATGGCCGCATCCTGCAGGGCGAATATGGCGCTGACGTCTTGCTGCACCTGGCTTTGCCGGCAACCGGCGTTGAGCTGTTTGGGAATAAATTACGTGATCTCAGTCGCGGTAATTTGCATTTAACCCCCATTTCGCAATAATTCCTCCCAATTGAATTGCTAAGGATCGTGCTGAAATGCATTTTCGCGCCATAACCCGCATCGTGGGTCTGCTGGTCATCTTGTTCTCCGGGACGATGTTTATTCCCGGCCTGGTGGCATTGATATACCGCGACGGGGCGGGACGGGCATTCAGTCAGACCTTCTTTGTGGCGGTCACTATCGGGCTGATGCTGTGGTGGCCCAACCGCAAGCAAAAGCATGAGCTGAAGCCGCGTGAGGGATTCCTGATCGTGGTGCTGTTCTGGACCGTGCTGGGCAGCGTAGGGGCATTGCCCTTTCTGTTCTCGGAGCGGCCGAACCTGTCGCTGACCGACGCCTTCTTTGAATCCTTCTCCGGTCTGACGACCACCGGTGCCACCACGCTGGTGGGGCTGGACTCGCTGCCGAAGGCCATCCTGTTTTATCGGCAGATGCTGCAATGGATGGGGGGGATGGGGATCATCGTGTTGGCGGTGGCGATACTGCCGATACTCGGCGTCGGGGGCATGCAGCTTTATCGGGCGGAGATGCCCGGCCCGCTGAAAGATAACAAGATGCGGCCGAGGATCGCCGAAACCGCCAAAACCCTGTGGCTGATCTATGTGTTGCTGACCATCGCCTGCGCGCTGGCGCTGTGGGGCGCGGGAATGTCGGTGTTCGACGCTATCGGCCACAGCTTCTCGACTATCGCCATCGGCGGCTTTTCTACCCATGACGCCAGCATCGGTTATTACGCCAGCCCAACCATCAACACCATTATTGCCGTTTTCCTGCTGATCTCCGGCTGTAACTATGGTTTGCACTTTGCTTTATTGAGCGGGCGCAGCCTGAAGGTCTACGGGCGGGATCCTGAATTCCGCATGTTTATCTTCGTGCAACTGACGCTGGTGGTGGTCTGTACGCTGGTGCTATGGGGCCACGGCGTTTACAAGACCGGTATGGAAACGGTCAATCAGGCGTTCTTCCAGGTGGTATCGATGGCTACCACCGCCGGCTTTACCACCGACAGCATTGCCAAGTGGCCGCTCTTCTTGCCTATGCTGCTGCTGTGTTCCGCCTTTATCGGCGGTTGCGCCGGTTCGACCGGCGGTGGCCTGAAAGTGATCCGCATACTGTTACTTTACCTGCAGGGCTCGCGCGAGCTGAAAAGGCTGGTTCACCCGAATGCGGTTTACACCATCAAATTGGGCAACCGCGCGTTGCCGGAGCGCATTCTTGAGGCGGTGTGGGGCTTCTTCTCGGCCTATGCATTGGTGTTTATCGTCAGCATGCTGGCGATTATCGCCACCGGCGTCGACGATTTCTCCGCTTTTGCTGCCGTAACGGCGACGCTGAATAACCTGGGGCCGGGGTTGGGCGTGGTGGCGGACAATTTCACCACCATGCCGGCCGCGGCCAAGTGGGTCCTGGTGGTAACCATGCTGTTCGGGCGCCTGGAAGTATTTACACTGCTGGTTCTGTTCACGCCGACCTTCTGGCGCGAATGATCCCGATAGAAGGAGTAACGCCGTGAAGGCACTGATACTTTATTCAAGCCGTGACGGGCAAACGCGTTCGATCGCTTCTTATATAGCAAGCAAAGTTCAGGATACGCTGCGCTGTGACGTTATCGATCTGCTGCAGGCGCAGAATGTTGACCTTAGCCAGTATCAGCAGGTGATGCTCGGCGCCTCTATTCGCTATGGCCATTTCAATCCGGCTCTGGATAAGTTCGTCAAACGCCATGCGGAGCAGCTGAATCGCATGCCGAGTGCGTTCTTTGCCGTTAACCTGACAGCCCGCAAACCGGAAAAGCGTTCGCCGCAGACCAATGTCTATACCCGCAAGTTTTTGTTGGCCTCTCCCTGGCAGCCGAAACAGTGTGCGGTATTCGCCGGCGCGCTGCGTTATCCCCGTTATCGTTGGTTTGACCGTATCATGATTCAATTTATTATGCGCATGACCGGCGGGGAAACGGACACCAGCAAGGAAGTGGAGTACACAGATTGGCAACAGGTCGAACGTTTCGCCCAGGAATTTAGCCAGCTCCAGTACGAAAAGTGACAAAAATGCTGCCTTGGGCAGCGTTTTGCCGAAAAAAGCCGCGTTTGAAAAGTTTTTTGAATTTAGGGGTTGCGGCCCGCCGAGAACTCCCTATAATGCGCCTCCACTGACCGGGAACAACGACTGACAAGTCGCCGGGTCGGAAAGAGAAAAGCGAAATAATCGCTTGACTCTGTGAGGTGAGAAGCGTAGTATACGCCACCTCGAGTTAGCAAGCCAACGCGGCTAACTCACTGCTCTTTAACAATTTATCAGACAATCTGTGTGGGCACTCCACAAGACGATATCCAGCATCTTCGGATGCGAAAAAATATCAAGTCTTGAAGAGTGACTAACTGAAGTAAAATTCATGCAGTAACCTTTGAGCATCGCTTCACGAGTTGAAGCAAATCAAGCTTTTAATTGAAGAGTTTGATCATGGCTCAGATTGAACGCTGGCGGCAGGCCTAACACATGCAAGTCGAGCGGTAGCACAAGAGAGCTTGCTCTCTGGGTGACGAGCGGCGGACGGGTGAGTAATGTCTGGGAAACTGCCTGATGGAGGGGGATAACTACTGGAAACGGTAGCTAATACCGCATAACGTCTACGGACCAAAGTGGGGGACCTTCGGGCCTCACGCCATCAGATGTGCCCAGATGGGATTAGCTAGTAGGTGGGGTAATGGCTCACCTAGGCGACGATCCCTAGCTGGTCTGAGAGGATGACCAGCCACACTGGAACTGAGACACGGTCCAGACTCCTACGGGAGGCAGCAGTGGGGAATATTGCACAATGGGCGCAAGCCTGATGCAGCCATGCCGCGTGTGTGAAGAAGGCCTTCGGGTTGTAAAGCACTTTCAGCGAGGAGGAAGGGCGATGTCTTAATACGGCATCGCATTGACGTTACTCGCAGAAGAAGCACCGGCTAACTCCGTGCCAGCAGCCGCGGTAATACGGAGGGTGCAAGCGTTAATCGGAATTACTGGGCGTAAAGCGCACGCAGGCGGTTTGTTAAGTCAGATGTGAAATCCCCGCGCTTAACGTGGGAACTGCATTTGAAACTGGCAAGCTAGAGTCTCGTAGAGGGGGGTAGAATTCCAGGTGTAGCGGTGAAATGCGTAGAGATCTGGAGGAATACCGGTGGCGAAGGCGGCCCCCTGGACGAAGACTGACGCTCAGGTGCGAAAGCGTGGGGAGCAAACAGGATTAGATACCCTGGTAGTCCACGCTGTAAACGATGTCGATTTGGAGGTTGTGCCCTTGAGGCGTGGCTTCCGGAGCTAACGCGTTAAATCGACCGCCTGGGGAGTACGGCCGCAAGGTTAAAACTCAAATGAATTGACGGGGGCCCGCACAAGCGGTGGAGCATGTGGTTTAATTCGATGCAACGCGAAGAACCTTACCTACTCTTGACATCCAGAGAACTTTCCAGAGATGGATTGGTGCCTTCGGGAACTCTGAGACAGGTGCTGCATGGCTGTCGTCAGCTCGTGTTGTGAAATGTTGGGTTAAGTCCCGCAACGAGCGCAACCCTTATCCTTTGTTGCCAGCGATTCGGTCGGGAACTCAAAGGAGACTGCCGGTGATAAACCGGAGGAAGGTGGGGATGACGTCAAGTCATCATGGCCCTTACGAGTAGGGCTACACACGTGCTACAATGGCGTATACAAAGAGAAGCGAACTCGCGAGAGCAAGCGGACCTCATAAAGTACGTCGTAGTCCGGATTGGAGTCTGCAACTCGACTCCATGAAGTCGGAATCGCTAGTAATCGTAGATCAGAATGCTACGGTGAATACGTTCCCGGGCCTTGTACACACCGCCCGTCACACCATGGGAGTGGGTTGCAAAAGAAGTAGGTAGCTTAACCTTCGGGAGGGCGCTTACCACTTTGTGATTCATGACTGGGGTGAAGTCGTAACAAGGTAACCGTAGGGGAACCTGCGGTTGGATCACCTCCTTACCTAATGATATCGATTCGCGTGAAGTGCTCACACAGATTGTCTGATGAAAAAGTAACGAGCAATGCGCACCTGTTGATGTAATGAGTCTCTGACTCATGCTGATGCGAACCGATTAAAACGTTCAGTTTAATCGGATTTTCGTGTCCCCATCGTCTAGAGGCCTAGGACACTGCCCTTTCACGGCTGTAACAGGGGTTCGAATCCCCTTGGGGACGCCATTCCGATAATGAGTGAAAGACATTATCACCGGTCATGCGTGACCAAAAAATCTTAAAGATGACTCTTGCGAGTCGTGTTTAAGATATTGCTCTTTAACAATCTGGAACAAGCTGAAAATTGAAACATGACGGCTGAAACTTGTCCCTCCGTAGAAATATTGGGATGAGGAGTAACCTGTCATAGAGTCTCTCAAATGTTTGCAGCGCGAACGATGGAAACATCTTCGGGTTGTGAGGTTAAGTGACTAAGCGTACACGGTGGATGCCTAGGCAGTCAGAGGCGATGAAGGGCGTGCTAATCTGCGAAAAGCGTCGGTAAGGTGATATGAACCGTTATAACCGGCGATACCCGAATGGGGAAACCCAGTGCAATTCGTTGCACTATCGTTAAGTGAATACATAGCTTGACGAGGCGAACCGGGGGAACTGAAACATCTAAGTACCCCGAGGAAAAGAAATCAACCGAGATTCCCCCAGTAGCGGCGAGCGAACGGGGAGCAGCCCAGAACCTGAATCAGTTCTTGTGTTAGTGGAAGCGTCTGGAAAGTCGCGCAGTAAAGGGTGATAGCCCCGTACACTAAAACGCATTGACTGTGAGTTCGATGAGTAGGGCGGGACACGTGACATCCTGTCTGAATATGGGGGGACCATCCTCCAAGGCTAAATACTCCTGACTGACCGATAGTGAACCAGTACCGTGAGGGAAAGGCGAAAAGAACCCCGGCGAGGGGAGTGAAATAGAACCTGAAACCGTGTACGTACAAGCAGTGGGAGCACCTTCGTGGTGTGACTGCGTACCTTTTGTATAATGGGTCAGCGACTTATATTTTGTAGCAAGGTTAACCGTATAGGGGAGCCGTAGGGAAACCGAGTCTTAACTGGGCGAATAGTTGCAAGGTATAGACCCGAAACCCGGTGATCTAGCCATGGGCAGGTTGAAGGTTGGGTAACACTAACTGGAGGACCGAACCGACTAATGTTGAAAAATTAGCGGATGACTTGTGGCTGGGGGTGAAAGGCCAATCAAACCGGGAGATAGCTGGTTCTCCCCGAAAGCTATTTAGGTAGCGCCTCGTGAACTCATCTTCGGGGGTAGAGCACTGTTTCGGCTAGGGGGCCATCCCGGCTTACCAAACCGATGCAAACTCCGAATACCGAAGAATGTTATCACGGGAGACACACGGCGGGTGCTAACGTCCGTCGTGAAGAGGGAAACAACCCAGACCGCCAGCTAAGGTCCCAAAGTCATGGTTAAGTGGGAAACGATGTGGGAAGGCATAGACAGCCAGGATGTTGGCTTAGAAGCAGCCATCATTTAAAGAAAGCGTAATAGCTCACTGGTCGAGTCGGCCTGCGCGGAAGATGTAACGGGGCTAAACCATGCACCGAAGCTGCGGCAGCGACGCTTAGGCGTTGTTGGGTAGGGGAGCGTTCTGTAAGCCGTTGAAGGTGGCCTGTGAGGGTTGCTGGAGGTATCAGAAGTGCGAATGCTGACATAAGTAACGATAAAGCGGGTGAAAAGCCCGCTCGCCGGAAGACCAAGGGTTCCTGTCCAACGTTAATCGGGGCAGGGTGAGTCGACCCCTAAGGCGAGGCTGAAAAGCGTAGTCGATGGGAAACAGGTTAATATTCCTGTACTCGGTGTTACTGCGAAGGGGGGACGGAGAAGGCTAGGCTAGCCGGGCGACGGTTGTCCCGGTTTAAGCGTGTAGGGGGGTGTTCCTGGTAAATCCGGAACGCTATCAACCCTGAGGCGTGATGACGATGCACTACGGTGCAGAAGTAGTTGATGCCAAGCTTCCAGGAAAAGCCTCTAAGCATCAGGTAACACAGAATCGTACCCCAAACCGACACAGGTGGTCAGGTAGAGAATACCAAGGCGCTTGAGAGAACTCGGGTGAAGGAACTAGGCAAAATGGTGCCGTAACTTCGGGAGAAGGCACGCTGGCGCGTAGGTGAAGTCCCTCGCGGATGGAGCTGAAGCCAGTCGCAGATACCAGCTGGCTGCAACTGTTTAATAAAAACACAGCACTGTGCAAACACGAAAGTGGACGTATACGGTGTGACGCCTGCCCGGTGCTGGAAGGTTAATTGATGGGGTCAGCCGCAAGGCGAAGCTCTTGATCGAAGCCCCAGTAAACGGCGGCCGTAACTATAACGGTCCTAAGGTAGCGAAATTCCTTGTCGGGTAAGTTCCGACCTGCACGAATGGCGTAATGATGGCCAGGCTGTCTCCACCCGAGACTCAGTGAAATTGAACTCGCTGTGAAGATGCAGTGTACCCGCGGCAAGACGGAAAGACCCCGTGAACCTTTACTATAGCTTGACACTGAACATTGAGCCTTGATGTGTAGGATAGGTGGGAGGCTTTGAAGCGTGGACGCCAGTCTGCGTGGAGCCAACCTTGAAATACCACCCTTTAATGTTTGATGTTCTAACTCGGCCCCATAATCTGGGGTGAGGACAGTGTCTGGTGGGTAGTTTGACTGGGGCGGTCTCCTCCCAAAGAGTAACGGAGGAGCACGAAGGTTAGCTAATCACGGTCGGACATCGTGAGGTTAGTGCAAAGGCATAAGCTAGCTTGACTGCGAGAGTGACGGCTCGAGCAGGTACGAAAGTAGGTCTTAGTGATCCGGTGGTTCTGAATGGAAGGGCCATCGCTCAACGGATAAAAGGTACTCCGGGGATAACAGGCTGATACCGCCCAAGAGTTCATATCGACGGCGGTGTTTGGCACCTCGATGTCGGCTCATCACATCCTGGGGCTGAAGTAGGTCCCAAGGGTATGGCTGTTCGCCATTTAAAGTGGTACGCGAGCTGGGTTTAGAACGTCGTGAGACAGTTCGGTCCCTATCTGCCGTGGGCGTTGGAAGATTGAGAGGGGTTGCTCCTAGTACGAGAGGACCGGAGTGAACGCACCGCTGGTGTTCGGGTTGTCATGCCAATGGCACTGCCCGGTAGCTAAGTGCGGAAAAGATAAGCGCTGAAAGCATCTAAGCGCGAAACTTGCCTCGAGATGAGTCTTCCCTGGGCCTTTAAGGCCCCTGAAGGAACGTTTAAGACTAAGACGTTGATAGGCTGGGTGTGTAAGTGCAGCGATGCATTGAGCTAACCAGTACTAATGATCCGTGAGGCTTAACCTTACAACACCGAAGGTGTTTTAGAGAGACGAATAATTTTCAGCGAAGTTCTTAGATTGGTTCTGGTGGTTACGCGAGTAACGGCCAAGAATGAAACAGAATTTGCCTGGCGGCAATAGCGCGGTGGTCCCACCTGACCCCATGCCGAACTCAGAAGTGAAACGCCGTAGCGCCGATGGTAGTGTGGGGTCTCCCCATGCGAGAGTAGGACACTGCCAGGCATCAAATAAAACGACAAGCCCCATGCGAAAGCATGGGGCTTTTTGTTATGTGCAAAAAAGTAAGAATTTAGGCCGGTGTCGCCTTTATTGGGATAACAATTTTTTAGCGAGCGTTAAACCAGAGCATATACCAATATAAAATGTTTAATGTTGTTAAATAAAGTGAAATACATATAGTGAAGTTGATAGATTAGTTAATTAATAGATTATTTTAGTAATACTCTTCCTGACTCCCTTGTTTCTTATATAAGAATAAGCTGATCAAACCGGAAAAGTCCTTATTTCATCAGGTAATAATCCGATTAAAGCGGCAGTAGTCAAAACAAATATTAGCCAGCAGCGTCGAATCGAGTAGACTAGTCAGAAGATTATTTCCGTATGGGTATTGAACGTTATGTCTACTGAAAGCGCGTCTTTAAAAAACCACAATACTTTTGCGCTCCCGGCTAGCGCAGCGCACCTGATCATGGCAGATAGAATTGAATTAATGCTCAAGGTCTGGCAACAAACGCAAAAGCGTAAAGAGCCGCTGCTGGTGCTTGGCGAAGGCAGTAACGTGCTGTTTCTTGAAGATTTTGCCGGTACGGTAATGATCAACCAATTCAAAGGTATCGACGTCAGAGAGGAGCCGGATGCCTGGCACCTTCATGTCGGTGCCGGCGAGAACTGGCACGATCTGGTTTGTTACACGCTGCAGGCCGGCATTCCCGGGCTGGAAAACCTGGCGTTGATCCCCGGGCTGGCGGGATCTGCCCCCATTCAGAATATCGGCGCCTATGGCATCGAACTGAAAAGCGTTTGCGAATATGTCGATCTGCTGGATTTCTCTACCGGCGCTATCGATCGCATTCCGGCTGCCGAGTGTGGGTTCGGTTATCGCGAAAGTATTTTCAAACATCAGTTCCAGACCGGCTACATCATTGTCGGGTTGGGTCTGCGGCTGAGCAAGCAGTGGCGCCCGATGTTGGACTATGGCGATTTGACCAAGCTGGATCCGGCGACCGTAACCTCTGGCCAGATATTCGATGCCGTTTGCGCGATGCGCCGCAGCAAGTTGCCGGATCCCCGCGAGACCGGCAATGCCGGCAGCTTCTTCAAGAACCCGCTGGTGAGCGCAGAAAAATCCGCAGAGCTGATTGCGCAGTACCCGGGCATGCCGCATTATCCGCAGGCTGATGGGCAGGTTAAGCTGGCCGCCGGTTGGTTGATCGATCAATGTGAGCTGAAAGGCTATCGGATTGGCGGCGCCGCCGTACATCGCCAGCAGGCGCTGGTGTTGGTGAATGTGGATAATGCGACCAGCCAGGATGTCGTCGCACTGGCGCGCCATGTACGCAATACCGTCTCCTCCAGGTTCGACGTAGGGTTGGAACCTGAGGTCCGCTTTATCGGCGCGACAGGCGAGCTGAATGCCGTAGAGGTATTATCGTGAAAGACACCAAAGTCCCTTTGAAGCTGATTGCGTTGTTAGCCGATGGCGGTTTCCACTCGGGGGAGCACCTTGGCGAATCCTTAGGCATGAGCCGCGCAGCGATTAACAAACATATCCAGACCATCCGCGAATGGGGGTTGGACGTGTTTACCGTGCCGGGCAAGGGATACAGTCTTCCCAACCCAATCCAGCTGCTGGAAGCCGAGCGCATACTCAGGCTGCTGGGAGACAAGCGCGTCACCGTACTGCCGGTGGTTGACTCTACCAACCAATATTTACTGGATCGCATCGGCGAGCTGCAGTCCGGTGACGCCTGCGTTGCCGAATATCAGCAGGCGGGCCGCGGGCGCCGCGGGCGGCAGTGGATCTCGCCGTTCGGCGCCAATCTGTATCTGTCGATGTTCTGGCGGCTGGAACAGGGGCCGGCGGCCGCTATGGGGCTCAGCCTGGTTATCGGCATTGTGATGGCGGAAGTCTTGCAGCGCCTTGGCGCGGAGGATGTCCGGGTCAAGTGGCCAAATGATTTATACCTCAACGATCGCAAACTGGCGGGGATCCTGGTCGAACTGACGGGGAAAACCGGCGATGCGGCGCAACTGGTGATGGGGGCCGGCATTAACCTGGCGATGCGTGATACCAATGCCGGCGCCATTAATCAGGGCTGGATCAACCTGCAGGAAGCCGGGATCAGCATCGATCGCAATGAGCTTGCCGCCACCCTGCTTAATGAGCTGCGTCAATCGCTCAAGCAGTTTGAAATTGACGGATTGGCTCCGTTCGTGGCGCGTTGGCGCGCATTGGATAACTTTATCGACCGGCCGGTCAAGTTGTTGATTGGCGAGCAGCAAATCTTCGGCATCGCCCGGGGCATCGATCAACAGGGCGCTTTATTGCTCGAACAAGACGGGGCAATCAAGCCTTTTATTGGCGGGGAAATATCACTGCGAAGTGCGGAATAGGGATGTTAACGAGGGGACGAAAGTCCCCTTATTACTGATAAGGTTATTTTCTTAAGCGTACGCTTTCTACCGCATGGTTGGCGCTTTTGGTCATGATTAAACTGGCGCGCTCACGCGTTGGAAGTATATTTTCCTGAAGATTCAATCCGTTAATTTCATTCCATAGCTGTGTGGCGATATTGATTGCCTCAGGTTCCGGCAGTTTGGAATAGTTATGGAAATAAGAATCAGGGTTGGAGAACGCTCCCTGACGGAACTTCAGGAAGCGGTTGATATACCAGCTTTGCAGCAGGGCTTCCGGCGCATCGACGTATATAGAGAAATCAACGAAGTCAGAAACAAATACCCTGTGCGGATCGTGAGGATAATCCATTCCGCTTTGCAATACGTTGAGCCCTTCCAGAATAAGAATATCCGGCTGTTCTATAATCTTATTGCCTTCGGGAACCACGTCATAAATCAGGTGGGAATAGACCGGAGCGGTGACTCGCTTGGCGCCGGACTTCACTTCCGAAACGAATTTCACCAGGCTATGCATATCGTAAGACTGCGGGAAGCCTTTCTTCTTCATCAGGCCGCGTTCATTCAGCACCCTGTTGGGGTGCAGGAAGCCGTCGGTGGTGATCAGCTCTACGCTGCGGTGTTCCGGCCAGCTGCTGAGCAACGCCTGCAGCAGACGCGCGGTGGTACTCTTGCCAACGGCTACGCTGCCGGCAATGCCAATAATATAGGGGATTTTTTGCCCGTCGGTGCCGAGGAATTGTTCGAGCACGGCCTGGCGGCGCAGGTTAGAACTGATATAAAAATTCAGCAGTCGCGATAGCGGCAGATAAATCTGCGCCACTTCTTCCAAAGAGAGATCTTCGTTAATCCCTTTCAGTTTAACGATCTCTTCTTCCGACAGCGTCAGCGGCACCGAATCTCGCAACGCAGCCCATTGGGTACGATCGAACTGAAGATAAGGCGTCGCTAAAGATTGATCTCTTTTTATCATAAGCCAAATTCTGCCTGTTAACGCAGGTTGGGAAAGGCGCCGGACGCCAACTCCAGATAATAAACAAGCTGCATATTATAGACAGCTTCGTTTTTGGCGTAGACTTTTTTCGCAAAAGTTGTCGATTGGCAGCAGTTTATGTCAATTGTGAGAAGCGGCGCGCAGTTGATTGCAGAGGCGTTGCAAAGCGGTATCACCGGGCGATGATACCGCTTCCATGCTAGCTGGCGATGGCGCGGGAAGGCTGGTTGACCGCAAACAGGCGTTTGTAATAAATGACCGTCGGATGATAGTAACCATCAGGGGCGGCGGCGTAGTCGGGCAGTTCTCCCAGGCAACGATAGCCCAGGGAGCGATACAGCGCTTCCGCGGCGGAACCGGCCTGGGTGTCCAGGTACAGCAGCCCGCGTTGCTGCTGCAGCGCGGACTGTTCCAGCGCCTTCATCAGCGCCTGCCCCACGCCGTTGCGCCGTGCGCGGCTGTGAACCAACAGCTTTTGCACCTCCGCGCGGTTGCGCCCGTTCGGCTTCTGGCACAGCTCGAGCTGAACGGTGCCGATCACGCCGCGCTCGTCTCTGGCGATCCACAGCAGCAGTTCCCCCTTGGCGAGGGCGGGCCTCAGGCTGTGGAAGTAGCTTTCGGCATCTTCGTGCGGGATCAGCGTGTCATAGCCAACGGAGGCGCCGTGCGTAACGGCATCGGTCAGCAGGCGAGCCAGTTCATCGCGGTAAATGGGCAACGTGGCGGCGTTAATCGGTACAATTTTCATCGGTCATTCCTCCTGGGTGAGGGGGTAATGAAGACAAGCAATAACTGCGCCAGAAACACGGCCCGGGGCCTGGCGCCTAAAGCGCTGAAGGCTGATTGTAGTTTATGCCGTTGAACGGGGCATCCTTCCCTTTTATGGTGCATCGATCCCGCTCACAGTTTCAGGCATCGGGTTAAGCGAGTTGCGACGGCCGACACGGAGAAAAGCGCGCTCAAGGCTTGCAAAAAGTGGATGAAGTTGTTCAGAATGATGTCTGCGATTGATGAATGTTTGCACGCTACAGGCTGTGAATTGCCAGACAGCATGCAAAATTGACTGATTTATGAGCGAAAGTGCGCGGAACGCAATTTTTTTGTTGCATAGGCCGTCAGCTCTACCTAGAATGCGCTGCACTTGATGCCGGCTTAGCTCAGTTGGTAGAGCAACTGACTTGTAATCAGTAGGTCACCAGTTCGATTCCGGTAGCCGGCACCATTCAAGTCACAGTAGTTAAAATCTGGTGGGGTTCCCGAGCGGCCAAAGGGAGCAGACTGTAAATCTGCCGTCACAGACTTCGAAGGTTCGAATCCTTCCCCCACCACCAAATCTTGCCTTCGGCAGCCGACTGTAACGCGATACCTAATCGCAGCGGTTGATGCGGAAGGGGAAGACGAAAGTCTTCGGCAAGGTTCGGGTTGTGCAGCGCTAAGCGCAGCCGGCTCGAAGGATGAGAGCCAAGCGACGAACAATCCTTCTCCATCCCAAAATTCTACAGAAAAATCAGGTAGCCGAGTTCCAGGATGCGGGCATCGTATAATGGCTATTACCTCAGCCTTCCAAGCTGATGATGTGGGTTCGATTCCCACTGCCCGCTCCAAGATGTGCTGATATAGCTCAGTTGGTAGAGCGCACCCTTGGTAAGGGTGAGGTCGGCAGTTCGAATCTGCCTATCAGCACCACTTCTTAATTTCTCGCCCCCTGATTTTCTTTCTGTTCTGGATTCAACGAGCAAATGCTTGGTTGATGTGGTGATACCACCGATTTATCCGTGTCTTAGAGGGACAATCGATGTCTAAAGAAAAGTTTGAACGTACAAAACCGCACGTTAACGTCGGTACTATCGGCCACGTTGACCATGGTAAAACTACCCTGACTGCAGCTATCACTACCGTTCTGGCTAAAACCTACGGCGGTGCTGCACGTGCTTTCGACCAGATCGATAACGCGCCAGAAGAAAAAGCTCGTGGTATCACCATCAACACTTCCCACGTTGAGTATGACACCCCGACTCGCCACTACGCGCACGTCGACTGCCCAGGGCACGCCGACTACGTGAAAAACATGATCACCGGTGCTGCGCAGATGGACGGCGCTATCCTGGTTGTTGCTGCGACTGACGGCCCAATGCCTCAGACCCGTGAGCACATCCTGCTGGGTCGCCAGGTTGGCGTTCCTTTCATCATCGTGTTCATGAACAAATGCGACATGGTTGATGATGAAGAGCTGCTGGAACTGGTAGAAATGGAAGTTCGCGAACTGCTGTCCGCTTACGACTTCCCTGGCGATGACCTGCCGGTGATCCGCGGTTCCGCGCTGAAAGCGCTGGAAGGCGAAGCCGAGTGGGAAGCTAAAATCATCGAGCTGGCCGAAGCGCTGGATTCCTACATCCCAGAACCAGAGCGCGCTATCGACAAGCCGTTCCTGCTGCCAATCGAAGACGTATTCTCCATCTCCGGTCGTGGTACCGTGGTTACCGGTCGTGTTGAGCGCGGTATCATCAAAGTTGGCGAAGAAGTTGAAATCGTTGGTATCAAAGACACCGTCAAGTCTACCTGTACCGGCGTTGAAATGTTCCGCAAACTGCTGGACGAAGGCCGTGCCGGTGAGAACGTAGGTGTTCTGCTGCGTGGTATCAAGCGTGAAGACATCGAACGTGGTCAGGTTCTGGCTAAACCAGGTTCCATCAAGCCGCACACTCAGTTCGATTCAGAAGTGTACATCCTGAGCAAAGAAGAAGGTGGTCGTCACACGCCATTCTTCAAAGGCTACCGTCCACAGTTCTACTTCCGTACTACTGACGTGACCGGTACCATCGAACTGCCAGAAGGCGTCGAGATGGTAATGCCTGGCGACAACGTGAACATGAAAGTCACCCTGATCCACCCAATCGCGATGGATGACGGCCTGCGTTTCGCAATCCGTGAAGGCGGCCGTACCGTTGGCGCTGGTGTTGTTGCCAAAGTTATCGCTTAATCGCTGATAACGTTTGACGCGACATGCGGTAAAAGGGCATCATTTGATGCCCTTTTTCTACGCTGTGAACTAGAACCTATCTCATCAGCGATTTTGCAGTCATAATCATTGGTGAGATGGGCTCTTAAACCGTATTGACTGAGATACGTCATAGCGTAAAACACCGAGATGCCGGCGAACGGCATCTGATCGGTTTGGTTTGCCTCGCACTGCGAGGCAAAGTTGTTTGTTCTGAATCATTGTGACAGGTTGGTTTATGAGTGCGAATACCGAGGCTCAAGGGAGCGGGCGCGGCCTGGAAGCGGCTAAGTGGCTGATCGTCGCCGTGCTGTTGGTTGTGGCTATTGTCGGTAACTATTACTACCGTGATTTAAGCCTGCCATTGCGCGCGCTGGCAGTTGTACTGATCATCGCCGTTGCAGGTGCAGTGGCTCTGATGACCACCAAAGGCAAAGCCACCGTCGCGTTTGCTCGCGAAGCGCGTACCGAAGTACGCAAAGTGATTTGGCCAACTCGTCAGGAAACGCTACACACCACGTTGATCGTTGCCGCGGTAACCGCCGTGATGTCACTGATTCTGTGGGGGCTGGATGGTATTCTGGTCCGTCTGGTATCGTTTATTACTGGCCTGAGGTTCTAAAATGTCTGAAGCTCCAAAAAAACGTTGGTACGTCGTTCAGGCGTTTTCCGGTTTTGAAGGTCGCGTAGCGCAATCGCTGCGTGAGCACATCAAACTGCACGATATGGAAGAGCTGTTCGGCGAAGTCATGGTGCCTACGGAAGAAGTGGTTGAAATCCGTGGCGGCCAGCGCCGCAAGAGCGAACGTAAATTCTTCCCGGGCTACGTGCTGGTGCAGATGGTAATGAACGACGCCAGCTGGCACCTGGTGCGCAGCGTTCCGCGCGTTATGGGTTTCATCGGCGGCACCTCAGACCGTCCGGCGCCGATCAGCGATAAAGAAGTTGATGCGATTATGAACCGCCTGCAGCAGGTGGGTGATAAGCCGCGTCCGAAAACGCTGTTCGAACCGGGTGAACTGGTCCGCGTTAACGATGGCCCGTTTGCCGACTTCAACGGCGTGGTCGAAGAAGTGGATTACGAAAAGAGCCGCCTGAAAGTGTCCGTCTCCATCTTTGGCCGTGCAACGCCGGTGGAACTGGACTTCAGCCAGGTCGAAAAAGGCTGATCAATTAATCAGCAGCGAGCGGCGTTTTGCCACTTGTCAGAGGCGCGAAATTGAACTATAATTTCGCGCCTTTTGTTTTTAGATGCCTTGCTCGATCGCATTGAGCGGGGCGAAACACGGGGAGCCTCTCGCGAGGCGATACTACCCAAACCGAGGAAATTTAAATGGCCAAGAAAGTACAAGCCTACGTCAAGCTGCAGGTTGCAGCCGGTATGGCTAACCCGAGCCCGCCAGTCGGTCCAGCTCTGGGTCAGCAAGGCGTTAACATCATGGAATTCTGTAAGGCATTCAACGCTAAGACTGACAGCGTTGAGAAAGGCCTGCCGATCCCGGTTGTTATTACCGTTTATTCTGATCGCTCCTTCACTTTCGTTACCAAAACCCCGCCGGCAGCAGTTCTGCTGAAAAAAGCGGCTGGTATCAAGTCTGGTTCCGGCAAGCCGAACAAAGACAAAGTAGGTAAAGTGACTCGTGCTCAGGTACGTGAAATCGCAGAAACCAAAGCTGCGGACATGACTGGTTCTGACGCTGAAGCGATGATTCGCTCCATCGAAGGTACTGCTCGTTCCATGGGCCTGGTAGTGGAGGATTAAGAGATGGCTAAGCTGACCAAGCGCATGCGCGTGATCCGTGACAAAGTTGATGCTACTAAACAGTATGACATCACCGAAGCTGTTGCTCTGCTGAAAGAGCTGGCCACCGCTAAATTCGTAGAAAGCGTAGACGTATCCGTTAACCTGGGTATCGACGCGCGTAAATCTGACCAAAACGTTCGTGGCGCTACCGTTCTGCCACACGGCACCGGTCGTTCCGTTCGCGTTGCCGTATTTGCCCAGGGCCCTAACGCTGAAGCAGCTAAAGCTGCTGGCGCAGAGCTGGTAGGTATGGACGATCTGGCAGACCAGATCAAGAAAGGCGAAATGAACTTCGACGTTGTTATTGCTTCCCCGGATGCAATGCGCGTTGTAGGTCAACTGGGCCAGATCCTGGGTCCACGTGGCCTGATGCCGAACCCGAAAGTGGGTACCGTGACGCCGAACGTTGCTGAAGCAGTGAAAAACGCTAAAGCAGGTCAGGTTCGTTACCGTAACGACAAAAACGGCATCATCCATACCACTATCGGTAAGGTTGATTTCGAGTCAGACAAGCTGAAAGAAAACCTGGAAGCCCTGCTGGTTGCGCTGAAAAAAGCAAAACCATCTCAGGCGAAAGGCGTGTACATCAAGAAAGTTAGCCTCTCCACCACCATGGGTGCTGGCGTTGCTATCGATCAAAGCGGCCTGACTGCCGTAGCGAACTAATCGCCCTGCGATTATCGCTTTGACTTGGGGCCAAGATTTGTCTAGAATCTTATGCCCCAAGGTTTTGCTATTGGCTTGCCTAAAGCGAAACAACAGAATTTTCGGTTGGAGCCTGGCCTATCCAGGCCTCCGTCCAAGACCGCAGGTGTATCGAAAGGTACTTAATCTTCCTGCGTAGACGGTGACAGAGCCTAAAGAATTTTTTTCTTTTTTATAAAAGAATGGTCTTTGCTGGATTCTGCTCACCGTGTTTCAGCGCTCTCACCGCGTGTTTCACAAGGTGCTGAGTGAAGTGAGTTCCGGGGATTTTCCCCGGCTAATCCAGGAGCAAAAAGCTAATGGCATTAAATCTTCAAGACAAACAAGCGATTGTTGCTGAAGTCAACGAAGTAGCCAAAGGCGCGCTGTCTGCGGTTGTTGCGGATTCTCGCGGCGTTACCGTTGATAAAATGACTGAACTGCGTAAAGCAGGTCGTGAAGCTGGCGTTTACATGCGTGTTGTTCGCAACACCCTGATGCGTCGCGTAGTTGAAGGCACTCCATTCGAATGCCTGAAAGACACGTTTGTCGGTCCTACCTTGATTGCATTCTCTAACGAACACCCGGGCGCTGCTGCTCGTCTGTTCAAAGAGTTCGCGAAAGCGAATGCAAAGTTCGAGGTTAAAGCTGCGGCCTTTGAAGGTGAGCTGATCCCTGCGGCACAAATCGACCGCTTGGCAACGCTGCCTACTTACGATGAAGCAATCGCACGCCTGATGGCAACCATGAAAGAAGCCGCTGCCGGCAAACTGGTTCGCACTCTGGCTGCACTGCGCGATCAGAAAGAAGCGGCATAAGCCACTGTCTTTCTTAGCCTTTGCTAACGTATTTAAACTATTTCTGAATTTTAGGAACAATTGTTATGTCTATCACTAAAGACCAAATCCTGGAAGCAGTTGCCGCTATGTCCGTAATGGACGTTGTTGAACTGGTTTCCGCTATGGAAGAAAAATTCGGCGTGTCTGCTGCTGCCGCTGTAGCTGTTGCTGCAGGTCCAGCTGAAGCTGCTGAAGAAAAAACTGAGTTCGACGTTGTACTGTCTGCTGTTGGTGGCAACAAAGTTGCTGTTATCAAAGCAGTACGTGGCGCAACCGGTCTGGGCCTGAAAGAAGCCAAAGACCTGGTAGAATCTGCTCCAGCAGTACTGAAAGAAGGCATCAGCAAAGACGACGCTGAAGCTCTGAAAAAATCTCTGGAAGAAGCTGGTGCTTCTGTTGAAGTTAAATAAGTTTAACTTCTCAGAGTACAGTCTGGCTTAACAGACTGATGGCTGGTGACTTTTTGGTCACCAGCCTTTTTGCGCTGTAGGGCGTCAGTAGAGTTTCACACTGTTTGGCTACTGGCTAACCCCAATATCTTTTTCTATCGACGACTTAATATACTGCTCCTTTTTGCCGCAGCCGAATCTGCCGCACGGCGCAATGAAATGATTTAAGAGTGATAGAAAAGAGGTATTGCGGAAAGTGTTCCCGCTTTCCGGTCGACAAAACGGTGTTGCATGAACCGTCCCCTATCCGGACGGACAGATAGGTTCGACTTTCCAGCGAGCTGAGGAACCCTATGGTTTACTCCTATACCGAGAAAAAACGTATTCGTAAGGATTTTGGTAAGCGTCCACAAGTTCTGGACATACCATATCTCCTTTCTATCCAGCTTGACTCGTTCCAGAAGTTCATCGAGCAAGACCCAGAAGGGCAGTACGGCTTAGAAGCCGCCTTCCGTTCTGTTTTCCCTATCCAGAGCTACAGTGGCAATTCGGAGCTGCAATACGTTAGCTACCGTCTTGGTGAGCCGGTCTTCGACGTCAAAGAGTGCCAGATCCGTGGTGTGACGTTCTCTGCACCGCTGCGCGTAAAACTGCGCCTGGTCATCTATGAGCGTGAAGCTCCGGAAGGTACGGTCAAAGACATCAAGGAACAAGAAGTCTATATGGGCGAAATTCCGCTCATGACCGAAAACGGTACCTTTGTAATCAACGGTACTGAGAGGGTTATCGTATCTCAGCTGCATCGTAGCCCTGGCGTATTCTTTGACAGCGATAAGGGTAAAACCCACTCCTCGGGTAAAGTGCTGTATAACGCACGTATCATTCCTTACCGCGGTTCATGGCTGGATTTCGAGTTTGACCCGAAAGACAACCTGTTCGTGCGTATTGACCGTCGCCGCAAACTGCCTGCGACCATCATTCTGCGCGCGTTGAACTACACCACTGAACAGATCCTCGACCTGTTCTTTGACAAAATTGTTTTCGAGATCCGCGATAACAAGCTGCAGATGGAGCTGGTTCCAGAGCGTCTGCGTGGTGAGACCGCTTCGTTCGATATCGAAGCCAACGGCAAGATCTACGTAGAGAAAGGCCGTCGCATCACCGCTCGTCATATCCGTCAGCTCGAAAAAGACGAAATTCAAAGTATTGAAGTACCGGTTGAGTACATCGCGGGCAAAGTGGTCGCGAAAGACTATATCGATACCAATACCGGCGAACTGATCTGCACAGCCAACATGGAGCTGTCGCTGGATCTGCTGGCCAAGCTGAGCCAGTCTGGCCACAAGCGTATCGAAACGCTGTTCACCAACGATCTGGACCACGGTGCGTACATTTCCGAGACCGTACGCGTCGACCCAACCAACGATCGTCTGAGTGCGCTGGTAGAAATCTACCGCATGATGCGCCCTGGTGAGCCGCCGACGCGCGAAGCCGCCGAAAGCCTGTTCGAGAATCTGTTCTTCTCCGAAGACCGCTACGACCTGTCCGCGGTTGGCCGCATGAAGTTCAACCGTTCTCTGCTGCGTGACGAGATCGAAGGTTCGGGCATCCTGAGCAAAGACGACATCATCGAAGTGATGAAGAAGCTCATCGATATCCGTAACGGTAAAGGTGAAGTGGACGATATCGACCACTTGGGCAACCGTCGTATCCGTTCCGTCGGCGAAATGGCCGAGAACCAGTTCCGCGTCGGTCTGGTGCGCGTTGAGCGTGCGGTGAAAGAGCGTCTGTCCCTGGGCGATCTGGATACCCTGATGCCTCAGGACATGATCAACGCCAAGCCGATTTCGGCGGCGGTGAAAGAGTTCTTCGGCTCCAGCCAGCTGTCTCAGTTTATGGACCAGAACAACCCGTTGTCCGAGATCACGCACAAGCGCCGTATCTCCGCACTGGGCCCGGGCGGTCTGACCCGTGAACGCGCCGGCTTTGAAGTTCGAGACGTACACCCGACTCACTACGGTCGCGTGTGCCCAATCGAAACGCCGGAAGGCCCGAACATCGGTCTGATCAACTCCCTGTCCGTGTACGCACAGACTAACGAGTATGGCTTCCTGGAAACCCCGTACCGCCGCGTGCGCGACGGCGTGGTGACCGATGAAATCAACTACCTGTCTGCTATTGAAGAAGGCAACTTCGTTATCGCTCAGGCGAACTCCAACCTGGATGATGAAGGCCGCTTCGTAGAAGACCTGGTCACCTGTCGTAGCAAAGGCGAATCGAGCCTGTTCAGCCGCGACCAGGTTGACTATATGGACGTATCGACCCAGCAGGTTGTCTCCGTTGGTGCCTCACTGATTCCATTCCTGGAACACGATGACGCCAACCGTGCATTGATGGGTGCGAACATGCAACGTCAGGCGGTTCCAACCCTGCGCGCCGACAAGCCGCTGGTAGGTACCGGTATGGAACGTGCTGTAGCGGTTGACTCCGGCGTTACCGCCGTGGCCAAACGCGGCGGCGTGATCCAGTACGTGGATGCTTCCCGTATCGTTATCAAGGTTAACGAAGACGAGATGTACCCGGGCGAAGCAGGCATCGACATTTATAACCTGACCAAGTACACCCGTTCTAACCAGAACACCTGCATCAACCAGATGCCGTGTGTGAACCTGGGCGAGCCAATCGAGCGCGGCGACGTGCTGGCGGATGGCCCTTCTACGGATCTGGGCGAACTGGCGCTGGGCCAGAACATGCGCGTAGCCTTCATGCCTTGGAACGGCTACAACTTCGAAGACTCCATCTTGGTCTCCGAGCGCGTGGTGCAGGAAGATCGCTTCACCACCATCCACATCCAGGAACTGGCGTGCGTGTCTCGCGACACCAAGCTGGGGCCTGAAGAGATCACCGCCGACATCCCTAACGTGGGTGAAGCTGCGCTCTCCAAGCTGGATGAATCCGGTATCGTGTATATCGGTGCTGAAGTGACCGGTGGCGACATTCTGGTCGGTAAGGTCACGCCGAAAGGCGAAACCCAGCTGACGCCGGAAGAGAAGCTGCTGCGTGCGATCTTCGGTGAGAAAGCGTCTGACGTTAAAGACTCTTCTCTGCGCGTACCAAACGGCGTTTCCGGTACGGTTATCGACGTGCAGGTCTTCACCCGCGATGGCGTGGAAAAAGACAAGCGTGCGTTGGAAATCGAAGAGATGCAGCTGAAGCAGGCGAAGAAAGACCTGACTGAAGAACTGCAGATCCTGGAAGCCGGTCTGTTTGCGCGTATCCACGCGGTGCTGGTTGCCGGCGGCGTCGAAGCCGAGAAGCTGAGCAAGCTGCCACGCGATCGCTGGCTGGAACTGGGCCTGACCGACGAAGAGAAGCAAAACCAGCTGGAACAGCTGGCGGAGCAATACGACGAACTGAAATCCGACTTCGAGAAGAAACTGGAAGCCAAGCGTCGCAAGATCACCCAAGGCGACGATCTGGCACCGGGCGTGCTGAAAATCGTCAAGGTTTATCTGGCCGTTAAACGTCAGATCCAACCGGGTGACAAGATGGCAGGCCGCCACGGTAACAAGGGCGTTATCTCCAAGATCAACCCGATCGAAGATATGCCTTACGATGAAAACGGCACGCCGGTAGACATCGTACTGAACCCGCTGGGCGTACCATCACGTATGAACATCGGTCAGATCCTGGAAACCCACCTGGGTATGGCTGCGAAAGGCATTGGTGAGAAGATCAACCAAATGCTGAAGCAGCAGCAGGAAGTGGCCAAGCTGCGTGAGTTCATCCAGAAGGCCTACGATCTGGGCGACGACGTTTGCCAGAAAGTTGACCTGAACACCTTCACCGACGACGAAGTTCTGCGTCTGGCAGAGAACCTGAAAAAAGGTATGCCGATCGCAACGCCGGTGTTCGATGGTGCGAAAGAGACTGAAATCAAGCAGCTGCTGGAAATGGGCGGGATCCCGACCTCCGGTCAGATTACGCTGTTCGATGGCCGTACCGGTGAGCAGTTCGAGCGCCAGGTTACTGTCGGCTATATGTACATGCTGAAACTGAACCACTTGGTTGACGATAAAATGCACGCCCGTTCAACCGGTTCTTACAGCTTGGTTACTCAGCAGCCTCTGGGTGGTAAAGCGCAGTTCGGTGGTCAACGCTTCGGTGAGATGGAAGTGTGGGCACTGGAAGCATACGGCGCGGCTTATACCCTGCAGGAAATGCTCACCGTTAAGTCGGATGACGTTAACGGCCGTACCAAGATGTACAAAAACATCGTGGATGGCGATCACCGCATGGAACCAGGCATGCCGGAGTCCTTCAACGTACTGTTGAAAGAAATCCGCTCGCTCGGTATCAACATCGAACTGGAAGACGAGTAATCGTCGTTCCGGCTCAGGCTCCCGGCCTTAGGGAGCCTGAGGGTGGTTGTTCAGGTCACACGGGTACCTACTGCGGTTGTGGGTACCCAACAGGTTTAACTCCGACAGGAGCCAATCCGTGAAAGACTTATTGAAGTTTCTGAAAGCGCAAACTAAGACCGAAGAGTTTGATGCGATCAAGATTGCTCTGGCATCGCCAGACATGATCCGTTCGTGGTCGTTCGGCGAAGTTAAGAAGCCGGAAACCATTAACTACCGTACGTTCAAGCCTGAACGCGACGGCCTTTTCTGCGCCCGTATCTTTGGGCCGGTAAAAGACTACGAGTGCCTGTGCGGTAAGTACAAGCGCTTGAAACACCGCGGCGTGATCTGCGAGAAGTGCGGCGTTGAAGTGACCCAGACCAAAGTGCGCCGTGAGCGCATGGGGCACATCGAGCTGGCTTCGCCGACTGCGCACATCTGGTTCCTGAAATCGCTGCCTTCGCGCATCGGTTTGCTGCTGGATATGCCGCTGCGTGACATCGAACGCGTGCTGTACTTCGAATCCTATGTGGTGGTTGAAGGCGGCATGACCAACCTCGAGCGCCGTCAGATCCTGACTGAAGAGCAGTATCTGGACGCGCTGGAAGAGTTCGGTGACGAATTCGACGCCAAGATGGGTGCGGAAGCCATTCAGGCCCTGTTGAAAAACATGGATCTGGAAGCCGAGTGCGAGCAGCTGCGTGAAGAGCTGAACGAAACCAACTCCGAAACCAAGCGCAAGAAGCTGACCAAGCGTATCAAGCTGCTGGAAGCGTTCGTACAGTCTGGCAACAAGCCGGAGTGGATGATCCTGACCGTGCTGCCGGTACTGCCGCCGGATCTGCGTCCGCTGGTTCCGCTGGATGGCGGTCGTTTCGCGACTTCGGATCTGAACGATCTGTATCGCCGCGTGATCAACCGTAACAACCGTCTGAAACGCCTGCTGGATCTGGCCGCGCCTGACATCATCGTGCGCAACGAAAAGCGTATGCTGCAAGAAGCGGTAGACGCCCTGCTGGATAACGGCCGTCGCGGTCGTGCCATCACCGGTTCCAACAAGCGTCCTCTGAAATCTTTGGCCGACATGATCAAAGGTAAGCAGGGTCGTTTCCGTCAGAACCTGTTGGGTAAACGCGTTGACTACTCCGGTCGTTCTGTTATCACCGTAGGTCCATACCTGCGTCTGCATCAGTGCGGTCTGCCTAAGAAAATGGCGCTGGAGCTGTTCAAACCGTTCATCTACGGCAAGCTGGAGCTGCGTGGCCTGGCCACCACCATCAAAGCCGCCAAGAAAATGGTTGAGCGCGAAGAAGCCGTCGTTTGGGATATCCTGGACGAAGTTATCCGCGAACACCCGGTACTGCTGAACCGTGCGCCAACCCTGCACCGTTTGGGTATCCAGGCGTTTGAACCGGTTCTGATCGAAGGTAAAGCTATCCAGCTGCACCCGCTGGTGTGTGCGGCCTATAACGCCGACTTCGATGGTGACCAGATGGCCGTTCACGTACCGCTGACGCTGGAAGCCCAGCTGGAAGCGCGTGCGCTGATGATGTCCACCAACAACATTCTGTCACCAGCGAACGGCGAGCCAATCATCGTTCCTTCTCAGGACGTTGTATTGGGTCTGTACTACATGACCCGCGACTGTGTTAACGCCAAAGGCGAAGGCATGGTGCTGAACGGTTCGAAAGAAGCCGAGCGCGTTTACCGTGCCGGTCTGGCGTCGCTGCATGCGCGCGTTAAAGTGCGTATCACCGAAGACGTCAAAACCGCAGAAGGCGAGTGGACGACCCAGACCAGCATTATCGACACCACTATCGGTCGCGCCATCCTGTGGATGATCGTACCTAAAGGTCTGCCGTACTCGATCGTTAACCAGCCTCTGGGCAAGAAAGCGATCTCCAAGATGCTGAACACCTGTTACCGCATCCTGGGCCTGAAGCCGACCGTTATCTTTGCCGACCAGATCATGTACACCGGTTTTGCCTATGCGGCCCGTTCAGGCGCTTCCGTAGGTATCGACGACATGGTTATCCCGGCCAAGAAAGCGGAGATCATCGAAGAAGCGGAAACCGAAGTTGCCGAGATCCAGGAGCAGTTCCAGTCTGGTCTGGTTACCGCCGGCGAACGCTACAACAAAGTGATCGATATCTGGGCTGCGGCGAACGAACGCGTTGCCAAAGCGATGATGGAAAACCTGTCGGTAGAAGACGTGGTTAACCGTGACGGCGAAGTGGAACAGCAAGTTTCCTTCAACAGCATCTTCATGATGGCCGACTCCGGTGCGCGTGGTTCCGCCGCTCAGATTCGTCAGCTGGCCGGTATGCGTGGTCTGATGGCGAAGCCGGACGGCTCCATCATCGAAACGCCAATCACCGCGAACTTCCGTGAAGGTCTGAACGTACTCCAGTACTTCATCTCCACGCACGGTGCGCGTAAAGGTCTGGCGGATACCGCACTGAAAACGGCAAACTCCGGTTATCTGACCCGTCGTCTGGTTGACGTGGCGCAGGACCTGGTAGTGACCGAAGACGACTGTGGCACTCACAACGGCATCCTGATGACTCCGGTTATCGAAGGTGGTGACGTTAAAGAGCCGCTGCGCGAACGCGTTCTGGGTCGTGTGACTGCAGAAGATGTCATCAAGCCGGGTACGGCTGACATCCTGGTGCCGCGCAACACCCTGCTGAACGAGAAGACCTGTGACCTGTTGGAAGAGAATTCTGTCGACAGCGTTAAAGTCCGTTCCGTAGTTAGCTGTGAAACCGACTTTGGTGTGTGTGCAAACTGCTACGGTCGCGACCTGGCACGTGGCCACATCATCAACAAAGGCGAGGCCATCGGCGTTATCGCGGCACAGTCCATCGGTGAGCCGGGTACCCAGCTGACGATGCGTACGTTCCACATCGGTGGTGCGGCATCTCGTGCGGCGGCAGAGTCCAGCATTCAGGTTAAGAACAAAGGTAGCCTGAAGCTGAGCAACGTTAAGTTCGTTATGAACGCAGCGGGCAAGCTGGTTATTACCTCACGTAATACCGAGCTGAAGCTGATCGACGAATTCGGCCGTACCAAAGAAAGCTACAAAGTGCCTTACGGCGCCGTGATGGGCAAAGGTGACGGTGCGGAAGTTAACGGCGGCGAAACCGTGGCTAACTGGGATCCGCACACCATGCCGGTCATCACCGAAGTGAGCGGTTTCATTCGCTTCGCCGACATGATCGACGGCCAGACCATTACTCGCCAGACCGACGAACTGACCGGTTTGTCTTCTCTGGTGGTACTGGACAGCGCAGAGCGTACCGGCAGCGGTAAAGACCTGCGTCCGGCACTGAAAATCGTTGACGCCAAAGGCGACGACGTATTGATCCCAGGTACTGATATGCCTGCTCAATACTTCCTGCCGGGCAAAGCGATTGTGCAGCTGGAAGACGGCATTCAGATCGGCGCGGGTGATACCCTGGCGCGTATTCCTCAGGAATCCGGCGGTACCAAGGATATTACCGGTGGTCTGCCACGCGTTGCGGATCTGTTCGAAGCGCGTCGTCCGAAAGAGCCGGCGATCCTGGCTGAAATCAGCGGGATTATCTCGTTCGGTAAAGAGACCAAAGGCAAACGTCGCCTGGTGATCTCTCCGTTGGACGGCAGCGACGCTTACGAAGAGATGATTCCGAAATGGCGTCAGCTCAACGTGTTTGAAGGCGAAGTTGTGGAACGTGGTGACGTTGTTTCCGACGGCCCAGAGTCTCCGCACGACATTCTGCGTCTGCGTGGTGTGCATGCGGTTACCCGCTACATCACCAACGAAGTGCAGGAAGTTTACCGTCTGCAAGGCGTTAAGATTAACGATAAACACATCGAGGTTATCGTTCGTCAGATGCTGCGTAAAGGCACCATCGTCAGCGCTGGTGGCACCGAGTTCCTGGAAGGCGAGCAGGCTGAAGTTTCACGCGTCAAGATTGCCAACCGTCAGCTCGAAGCTGAAGGCAAGATCCCGGCAACCTTCTCCCGCGATCTGCTGGGTATCACCAAGGCTTCCTTGGCGACCGAGTCCTTCATCTCCGCCGCATCGTTCCAGGAAACGACGCGCGTTCTGACCGAAGCTGCCGTAGCCGGCAAGCGCGATGAACTGCGTGGCCTGAAAGAGAACGTCATCGTGGGCCGTCTGATCCCAGCCGGTACCGGTTACGCTTATCATCAGGACCGCATGCGCCGTCGTGCACAGGGCGAAGCGCCGGTTGTTCCGCAGGTGAGCGCGGAAGAAGCGACAGCCAACCTGGCCGAACTGCTCAATGCAGGCAACCTGGGCGGCAGCGACGACGAGTAATCGTTGAACGCGCCGCGGGTCCGGCTTGCCGGACCCTCTGCCAGTAAACCGCTCCTTCGGGGGCGGTTTTTTTTGCCTCGTTCCGGAAGGGGCAATTTTTGCTACTATGAATAAGCCCCTGCTTGAGGGGGTAATGGTCTGCGCGCAAATACAAACTAAGGATTGTACAAATATGGACAGCCTGTTCACCTTTGAAAAACTTACCGCGAAACACTTGCCTTATCTGTATGAAATAAGATTTTCCGTCGAAGAGAACCCGCTTCACCCACACCAGATCCAATATCTTCAGAGAACTCAGGCGCTGGGTGATATCAACCAGGGCGGCGGCTGGATTTGTAAATACGGCGAAGATTATGCCGGCGTCGGCTTTGGTCTCTTTATTCCCGAACCGCTGATTGGCGGATTATTCGTCAAGCCGGAGTATCAGTCGAAAGGTGTTGGCTCTGCCTTACTGGATGCCGTGACGGCCTGGTTGTTCGACAATGGTGCAGAAGCAATCCATCTGACTACCGATCCAGGTTCCAGGGCTGAGGCGTTTTATCAGCGGCGTGGCTGGATTGCCATTGGCAAGGATGAATTTGGCCAGGCGGAACTGGTTAAACATAAAGGCGATAAATAATGAAAATCAAAGGACTGATAGCATTATTCCTGATTTGTCTTTTTAGCGCCCCCCTCCATGCGGCCATTGACTATTTTTATCTTAAAAAGAGCGATGGGCAGAAGGTCAGAGTCACGCTGCAGGAGTTGGAGGCGATGCCATCATCTTCGATTACAACCTCGACCAACTTCACGCCCGAGGCTGTTTTTACCGGCGTTGAGTTTACCGCGTTGGCCAAAAAATATGGGCTGACGGGAAACAGTGTTCGCGCTTTCGCCTGGGATGATTATTCATATTCAATGCCCGTCGTCGAGCTGGAAAAATACAAGGTCATTATCGCCTATAAGAAAAATAATGAGCTCATGGATATTTCTGAGTTAGGGCCATTTGCGATTATCTACCCTCGCGATAGCCACCCAGAGTTGAGCAACATTGAGGTGAATGCCAAAACCGTTTGGCAAATAAAAGCGCTAGAGGTTAAGTAAAATGAGTAAGAAACTTATCGGGACTCTTGCCACCCTGGTTGCGGCGCTGTTGCTGTTGATCTTATTGATCGCCGTAAACTTCGGCAGCGTTAAAGAGCGGTACAAACAGATTGAGCCCAATCTTGATAACTACTCTGTCGCTGAAATTCTCTTTTTGTCGTTCGAAAGGACGAAAACTGCGCTATTGCAGGGGGAAGAGGACAATTACGATAGTTTCATGCTGAAGAAAAAAATATTTGCATCAAAGATTGCCATTCTTGAAAGCCGTTCTACGTTAAGCGACTCTTTTTATTATGACGAAGAGTTTATAAAAACCGTTGCGGTTTTGAAGCGACAGTATGCCGAGCTGGATCAACTCAGCGTTGAACTGTTGCATGGCAAGAAAAAAAGAGCCGATATACTCTCCTTTATGGACAAGATGGAAGTCACCCTGGTCGATATTCAAGAAGTAATCTACAAAATACAGATAAGGAATTTCACTGAGGTTAAAAATATCATCAAAGATAATTCAGGTAAAACCGAACTGTTCGCCATGTTCTCGTTGGTGCTGATCTTTTTGATGATGTTCCTTATCTTGAAAAATGCGTTTTCGCTGAAGAAAATGGTGAAAAATAAGAATATATTTATTTCCTCAATCTATCATGAGATCGCCGGATCAACGCAGGCTATCGTGATTGCGGCAGATATCATGGAGCACGAACTGGTTCAGGATGCATTGAAAAAAGAAGCCAGGCTCATCTCGCACCATGGTAATAAAATAGCGGAGCAAACGCGCGAGGTGATGGATTACTCACGGATTGAGATGGGGGAGGTAAAGGTCAACGACTCCCTCTTCTCACTTAATGATGTGGTTGACGATGCCGTCGCTGCGGTGGGGGGCGGGGAAGGACGCAATAAATTTATTGTCCGGTATTCGTCTTATGCGGGTAAAATTCATGCGGATAAGTACAAACTGTACAGAATACTCGTCAACTTATTGGGTAATGCGGATAAATATACGCATCGTGGATCGGTTATCGTGAATGTGAAAATATGTAATGACCGTCTTTATCTTCTGGTGAAGGATAACGGCATCGGTTTTAACGTTAAAAATATTGATAAATTATATAAGGCATTTAATCAGGGGCTGGAGAGAGAGACGCGTCAGGGGCTGGGATTGGGGCTAACCATTATAAAGAATTATGTGACCAGGATGAAAGGCGCCATCAGAGTAAAATCGACCGAGGGCAAAGGGGCGTCATTCTTCATTTGCCTGCCAATAAAATCAGTTGAAAAATAAATGAGAAAGCAACAACGAAGAGATGATCAACGGCTTGGCCGGTTTTTCAACCAAATGTACGTCGTAGTTTAATATCATATCGCCTATGTTTTTCTCATAGTGGTTTAACTGGCCGGTCAGGATGATGATTTTCGCAGGCGGGGCCACCCGGTCTTTTATTTTTTCTACGACCTTTTCGGACGTCTCGCCGAAGTCTAATAGCCAATCAAGGATAAAGGCTTCGTAGAGGTACGGCTCCAGGCTATCGATGATCGCCGTCGCCGTTGGGAAGGTATCCGTTTCAATGCCGTATCGCGTGGTGATTTTCTTTAGCAATTCCAGTATGTCGTGATCGTTGTCGAGTATGGCTATCCTCGGCGCGGGCAAAAAATCTATTTTTCTGACCTTATACAGCTCTGCATCTGCGCTTTGATCTCTGCCGGTGTCAATAATAAAAAGATCGTCTTTCCTGAACGCATAGGTTTCCGCATCATCAAGGTGTTCTACCGGCTGGTCGTCAACCTCAATATTGCATCGTTTATGTATGTTGTTGAGGATGAAGACGCAGTTATGGGCTCTGCGTCCTTCAAATGATTCATTGAAGTATTGAAATACCTTGTTGATCTCGTCGAGAGTAATGCCTCTTTTGCCGTCCAGCTTCTGCTTGGCGCTGTTGTACTGGAGGTTCAGTATGCTCGCCATCGTCGATGCGTGTTTTCTGTCGCCAACCCCTTTCTGGGCCAGCAGTGTACTGATTGCATCCGCGTAATTTAGCGTTTTCTTCATGATCACCTCGATTTTTCTGATGTTGACCACGAGCATTTTTGCGTCCCGAGGCTGCCTGCCGGCTCGATTATAGATGAAGTCAGGGTGGCTGTGGTTATATCCACTTGATTTTATTAATTAAACTCAAATAACACTCAATTTAATTTAAAAAGACACTCAAAAGACATTCACATTTTATCGTCGATATGATTAATTAGCACTCATATGTGTGATTCGCGTTCCTGGGGGGGCTGCCAGTCTCACAAAATAAGCTGCCTGCACTCGTCTTCACGCCGAGTGCAGGCAGTAAAAAGACATACGGCCAACACCAGGGCCATTACAGCATCAGGGACTCACGGCATCGCTGCGACGTTGCTGATATTGCCGCACGCTGGCCACCACCACCTCCGGCGCTACCACGCCTTCCCGCCCCAAAATCACCGCCTGCGAAGTGCCCTGCGCGACGATCCTGTCACCCACGCTGAAGGTATGGGTCGCATAGAAGTAGCGCTCATCCCAGTGGGTAATGGCCATGCTGACCTGGTAGCGCTGAAACGGCCGCAGCGCCTTTTTATAATCCATGGTGTGTTGACTGACGATCGGCGACCAGCGTTGCTTCAGCATCAACGCCAGCAGGCCGGTGCGGATAAACAAATCGACCCGGTTCAAATCGCACACCGTCATATAGCGCCCGTTATTCATATGCAGATTGATGTCGATATCGTTCAGCCATACTCGGGTCGCCAGTCGGTTGGTGAGCGCATCCATCGACATGCGCGGTTTCCAGCATGACGAGATCAAGATCCAAAGCAGTCGCAGGTACAGGTTCATGGTGATTATTCCGCCGGGATGAAAGGTTAAATGTGGTCCAACCAGTTTGTTTTGTCAAAATATCCATCGGGTAGCCGGCAGCGGCGGCCGTAAAGGAGGGGGAGTCGCGCTGGAGGGCATCCGGCGCGATCCGAGGGTAAGGCGGGGCCGTCGAGAGGGTAACAGCCCCGGTCGGCGCCGGGTTTGGCGGCCGACAGGCTCACTATAACCGCGGCGATTGGCGGCGCCAGCGGCGTTGGCGGGCATTGCGCAGCCCGCCCATGGATTTTTCCGCAGCGCTGCAAGGTTTGCAGCTTATTGCGCGCCGCGCCCCAGATAACCGTCCCAGTCTTTCCACACCGGCTGCAGCCCGGCGTCGCTGATCGCCTGGGCAACCTGTTGCGGGCTGCGGCCGTCGTGCGGCTCGAATTGCTCCAGCTCCGGCGGCACGTCGTCGGCATAGCCGCCGGGCTGGGTCTTGGATCCGGCGCTGACGCTGTTGATCGCCACCGGGATCATGTGATCGCGGAAGAACGGCGACTCGCGGGTCGATAGCGAAAGCTCTACGTCCGGGGCGAACAGGCGGAAGGCGCAGATCAACTGCACCAGCTGCGGCTCACTCATGATCGACGCCGGTTCGATACCGCCGGCGCAGGGGCGCAGCCGCGGGAAGGAGATCGAATAGCGGCTCTGCCAATAGGTCTGTTGCAGATAGAACAGGTGCTCCGCCAACAGGTAGCAGTCGGTGCGCCAGCTGTTGGAAAGGCCGATCAACGCGCCCAGGCCGATCTTGTCGATCCCGGCGCGCCCCAAGCGATCGGGGGTGGCCAGCCGCCAGTAAAAGTCCTGTTTCTGGCCGCGCAGGTGGTGCTGCAGATAGGTGGCGGGATGATAGGTTTCCTGATACACCAGCACGCCGTCCAGCCCCAGCGTTTTCAGCTCGGCGTACTCCTCCTGCGCCAGCGGCTGCACCTCCATCATCAGCGAGCTGAAATGGCTGCGGATCGCCGGGATATGCCGGCGAAAATAGTCCATGCCGACCTTGCTCTGGTGCTCGCCGGTGACCAACAGCAGGTGCTCAAAGCCCAACGCCTTGATCGCCAGGCACTCACGTTCTATTTCCCCGGCGTCCAGCGTTTTGCGCTTGATGCGGTTGCTCATTGAGAAACCGCAGTAGGTGCAGTCGTTGGCGCACAGGTTGGACAGATACAGCGGTACGTAGAAGCTGACCACGTTGCCGAAACGCTGGCGGGTCAGCTGCTGTGCGCGCTGCGCCAATGGCTCCAGATAAGCGGCGGCGGCGGGGGAAATCAGCGCCATAAAATCGTCGCGCGTCAGCTTGTCCGCCTTCAGCGCATGCTCCACGTCGCGTGCGGTTTTGCTGTTGATGCGTAGCGAGATATCGTCCCAGTCCAGCTGCGCCAGGCGACTGCTGAAATCATCGGTCATCACTGCGCCTCCTCGGAGTGGGTGAGAAAAGCGGTCAGCGGGCTGGTGGCGGCGGCGCCGCGTTGGCTGCCGCCCAGCCCGGCCGCGCGCGCCAGCTCACCGGCCTCCAGCGCCAGGCGAAACGCCCGCGCCATCTGCACCGGATCGCGCGCCACGGCGATGGCGGTATTCACCAGCACCGCGTCGGCGCCCAGCTCCATCGCTTCCAGCGCGTGGCTCGGCGCGCCGATGCCGGCGTCGACCACCACCGGCACCCTGGCCTGTTCGATGATGATTTCGAGGAAATCGCGGGTGCGCAGGCCGCGGTTGGAGCCGATAGGCGCGCCGAGCGGCATCACCGCCGCGCAGCCCGCTTCTTCCAGCCGCTTGCACAGCACCGGATCGGCGCCGCAGTAGGGCAGCACCACAAAGCCGTCTTTCACCAGCGTTTCCGCCGCTTTCAGCGTCTCTATCGGGTCCGGCAGCAGGTATTTCACGTCGGGGTGGATCTCCAGCTTCACCCAGTGGGTGCCGAGCGCCTCGCGCGCCAGTCGGGCGGCGAACACCGCCTCGGCGGCGGTCTTGGCGCCGGAGGTGTTGGGCAGCAGGCGCACGCCCAGCTGCCGCAGCGGCGCCAGGATGGCGTCATTGCCGCCGCGCAAATCGACGCGCTTCATGGCCATGGTGACCAGCTGCGAGCCGGAAGCCTGCAGCGCCTCGAGCATCAGCGCCGGCGTGGCGAACTTGCCGGTGCCGGTAAACAGGCGGGAGGTAAAGGGAGTATCGGCGATTTTCAGCATGTCAGCCTCCGGCGATCGCTTGAAACAGCAGGATGTCATCGCCGTCTTGCACCAGATGGCTGGCCCAGTCGGCGCGCGGGATGATGGTTTGATTGATCGCCAGCGCGGTGCCCGGCTGGTGGCGTTCCAGCCGTTCGAGCAGGGCGGCGACGCTGAGCGGCGGCGCCAGCTCCAGCGGTTGGTCGTTGAGCCGGATCTTCATGCCGTTCCCCCGCATACCGGGCAGGCGCTGGCCTGGCTGAGCTGCAGGGTGCTCCAGCTTTGCTGCTTGCCGTCGAACAGGCGCAGTTTGCCGCTGAGCGCCGCAGGCATGCCGGCCAGCGTTTTGATGGCTTCCAGCGCCTGCAGGGTGCCTATCACCCCGACCACCGGGCCAAGCACGCCGGCGGTGCGGCAGTTGCGCTGCGGCTCGGTAAGCTCCGGATACAGGCAGGCGTAGCAGCCGTGCTCGTAGGGCGGTTCAATCATCAGCAATTGGCCGCTGAAGCCCACCGCGCTGCCGCTGATCAGCGGTTTGCCGGCCGCCACGCAGGCGGCGTTCACCGCGTGGCGGGTCGCCATGTTGTCGCAGCAGTCCAGCACCAGATCGGCGCGGGCGACGGCATCATGCAGCGATTGCCCCTGCAGCCGTTGTTCCAGTGCGATGGGCTCCACCAGGGGATTCAGCGCCTGCAATTGCTGCCGCGCCAGTGCGGCTTTGCTTTGGGCGGTATCGGCGCTGCGATACAGGATCTGGCGCTGCAGGTTGGTGACGTGCAGCCGATCGTCGTCGGCCAGCAGCAGCGTGCCGACGCCGGCGGCGGCCAGATACAGCGAAGCCGGAGACCCCAGACCGCCCAGGCCGACAATCAGCACCGTCGCGCGTTTGAGCTTTTCCTGGCCTTCCGGGCCCACGTCTTCCAGCAGCAGCTGGCGGCTGTAGCGCAGGAACTCTTGGTCGTTAAGCATCAGCCCGCCCCTCGCCCTCGATCAGCCGCAACAGTTCGGCGGTGGCCGCGCGCCAGTCCGGCGCCTGGGTGATGGCGCTCACCACCGCCACGCTGCCGACGCCGCACGCCAACACCGCCGGTACGCGATCGATGCCGATCCCGCCGATCGCCACCGTCGGGTAGTCCGCCAACCCGGCGAGGTGGCGCTTCAGCTCCGTCAGCCCCTGCGGCGCCGAAGGCATGTCTTTGGTTTGGGTCGGGAAGATATGCCCGAGGGCGATATAAGACGGTTTTACCGCGATGGCGCGCGCCAGTTCGGCGTCGTCATGGGTGGATACGCCCAGCCGCAGCCCGGCGCGGTGGATCGCCGCCAAATCGGTGGTATCCAGATCTTCCTGGCCGAGGTGTACGCCATAGGCGCCGTGTTTGACGGCCAGCCGCCAGTAATCGTTGATGAACAGCCGCGCATCGTATTGTCTGCCCAGCGCGATGGCGGCGACGATGTCTTCCTCCACCTGTTCGTCCGGCAGATCCTTGATGCGCAATTGGATTGTCTTGACGCCGGCGCCCAGCAGGCGGGCGATCCACTCGACGCTGTCGACCACCGGGTACAATCCCAGTCGGTGCGGGGTAGCGGGGAACGGGGTGGCGATATCAGTCATTGCGCATTTCCTCTTGCAGGTTGCCGGCGCTGTGGTAGAGCTCGCTGCCGCGCGAACGGAATTCGGCCGACATCTTTTCCATGCCGTTCAGCTGCACCTCTATCGGTTTGGCGGCCTCCTGGGCGGCGGCGTAGTCGCGCACCTCCTGCGAGATTTTCATCGAGCAGAATTTCGGTCCGCACATCGAGCAGAAGTGTGCGATTTTGCCGGACTCCTGCGGCAGGGTTTCGTCGTGGTAGGCGCGCGCGGTAGCCGGATCGAGCGCCAGGTTGAACTGATCTTCCCAGCGGAACTCGAAGCGCGCCTTGGACATGGCGTTGTCGCGGATCTGCGCGCCCGGGTGGCCCTTGGCCAGATCGGCGGCGTGGGCGGCGATCTTGTAGGTGATCAATCCCTGTTTGACGTCTTCCTTGTTCGGCAGGCCGAGATGCTCCTTCGGCGTGACGTAACACAGCATGGCGCAGCCGAACCAGCCGATCATCGCCGCGCCGATGCCGGAGGTGAAGTGGTCATAACCCGGTGCGATATCGGTGGTCAGCGGGCCGAGGGTATAGAACGGCGCTTCGTGGCAGTGCTCCAGCTCTTCGGTCATATTGCGGCGGATCATCTGCATCGGCACGTGGCCGGGGCCTTCGATCATCACCTGCACGTCGTATTCCCAGGCGATCTTGGTCAGTTCGCCCAGGGTGTGCAGCTCGGCGAACTGCGCTTCGTCGTTGGCGTCCTGAATCGAGCCTGGGCGCAGGCCGTCGCCGAGCGACAGCGAAACGTCATAGGCGGCGCAGATCTCGCAGATTTCGCGGAAGTGCTGATACAGGAAGTTTTCCTGATGGTGCGACAGGCACCACTTGGCCATGATCGAGCCGCCGCGCGAGACGATGCCGGTCAGGCGCCTGGCGGTCATCGGCACATAGCGCAGCAGCACGCCGGCGTGAATGGTGAAGTAGTCCACCCCTTGTTCCGCCTGTTCCAGCAGGGTATCGCGGAACATTTCCCAGGTCAGGTTCTCCGCCACGCCGTTGACCTTCTCCAGCGCCTGGTAGATAGGCACCGTGCCGATGGGCACCGGGCTGTTGCGCAGGATCCATTCGCGGGTTTCGTGGATATAGCGGCCGGTCGACAGGTCCATCACGGTATCCGCGCCCCAGCGGGTGGACCACACCAGCTTTTCCACTTCCTCTTCGATCGAGGAGGTCACCGCCGAGTTGCCGATGTTGGCGTTGACCTTCACCAGGAAGTTGCGGCCGATGATCATCGGTTCGGATTCCGGGTGGTTGATGTTGGCGGGGATGATGGCGCGCCCGGCGGCCACTTCCTGGCGCACGAATTCCGCCGTGATGTTGTCCGGCAGGTTGGCGCCCCAGCTTTGGCCCGGATGCTGCTGGCGCAGGACCTCGCCGCGGATGCGCTGGCGCCCCATGTTTTCACGGATGGCGATAAACTCCATCTCCGGGGTGACGATGCCGGCGCGGGCGTAGTGCAACTGGGTCACGCACTTGCCCGGTTGCGCCTTGCGCGGCAGCGGCAGGCGTTCGAAGCGCAGGTGATCCAAGCCTTCATCCGCCAGGCGCTGCTGGGTGAAACCGGAACTGACGCCGCTCAGTACCGCGGTATCGCCGCGTTCTTCGATCCAGCCGGCGCGCAGCCTGGCCAGGCCGGCATGCACGTCGAGCCGCGCCTGCGGATCGCCGTAGGGGCCGGCGGTGTCGTACACCGGGATGGCTTCGTTCTGTTCGTACTGCGGGTTGTCCTTGCCGCCGCCGACCAGCGTCGGGCTGAGCTGAATTTCGCGCATCGGCACCTGCACATCGCTGCGCGAACCCTGCAGATAGATACGGCGTGAGCTGGGGAAGGCCACCCCCTGCAGGCTGTCGATAAACTGTTGGGCAGCTTCGCGTTGCTCTTTACGGGCACGAGGTTTCTTAACGTTAGACATAGCAAGTTCCTACCAGTGTGTTGGGTTGGGAAAGTTGCTTGTCTGGAGCTCGGAGGGAGTAATGATGCTGGCCGATAGGATCGGATCATCCCGAATGGGGAGAAATCCTGCCTATGGCGATAGATTACTCTTGTTCCCTTCGCGGGTATTAACCCGATCAGGTTCCGCGGATCCCGAATTAACGGTCTCAGCCTGGCCAATTTGTTGAACAAATCAGGCGCTAGGCACTCCGACAAGATGCCCTCCAGTATAGGAGGGATAATAAAAAAGACTACAAAATTCTAACGCGCCTGATCAAGCGCCTTATCCGACAGCGGCGGCTGCGAGGCTTCCGCCGCCAGCTGGATCAGCTTGTCTTCCAGGGTAAAGCGCGCCGCCAGCGTCTCGCCGATATCCGACAGCGCCTGGTGGAACTCCAGACACACGTCTTGATCGATATCCACTTCGGTATAGCGGTCGTGAAAGGCCATGACCTGCTCGGTATTGGCCCAGAGTTTGGGGTAGATGTTTACCGACAGAGACATTTTTGGGCTGGCAGCGCCTTCCACTTGTTTGATAATTCTGTCATAGATATGGAAATGCGCGGCTGAGAGATAATCCACCAGATTATGGCAAAAGTTCTCCAGCGCTTTTTCATTCAGCGGCGTATGCTTTTCTTTATTCGGTTTGAGGCCCACCAGGGTGCAGTAGGCGACCAGCAATTGCTTGCGGGCCTGAAGCCATTGATCAACTAATTCATTACTACCACCAAGGCGCTGAGTCAGGCTTTCCAAACGGTTGAGCATGTTTGACTCCGTAAGTAATAAAAAGTAACAGTAAGTTATTAAAATGTAACAAGGCCGATTTGTAGAGTGCCAGTGAAGCTGAGGTTGTGCAACAACGATATGGAACTTGCATTAACGGGTAATGAAAATGGCTGGTGGATAGTCAGCCATGAAAGCAAACTTTGGTTACCGAACGGTGAACTGCCGTTCGGTTCGGCCGCCTCTTTTTCCCTGCAGGGTAAAATGGCGCGCGCCATCGGCGAGTGGGGCGGCGCGCCGGTATGGCTGGTGCGCCATGCGATGCCGCGCGACATGGGCTCGGTGCGGCAGCTGCTCGAACTGGATCGCGGTTTGTTCCAGCTCGCCGGGCGCGGCGTGCAGCTGGCGGATTTCTACCGCTCCCATCGCTATTGCGGCTACTGCGGCCATGAGATGCACTTCAGCCGCAGCGAAAGCGCCTGCCTGTGCGGAAATTGCCGCGAGCGCTACTACCCGCAGATTGCCCCCTGCGTGATCGTCGCCATTCGGCGCGACGACCAGATCCTGCTGGCGCAGCACGTGCGCCATCGCGGCGGCATCCATACGGTGCTGGCCGGTTTTGTCGAGGTGGGCGAGACGCTGGAACAGGCGGCGGCGCGTGAAGTGATGGAAGAAAGCAATATCGAAATCAAAAACCTGCGCTATGTCACCTCCCAACCCTGGCCGTTCCCGCACTCGCTGATGATGGCGTTTATGGCCGACTATCATCAGGGCGAGATCCGCCACGATCCCAAGGAACTGCTCAACGCCGGCTGGTACCGTTACGATCGCTTGCCGCTGTTGCCGCCGCCCGGCACCGTGGCGCGCCGGCTGATTGAGGACACCGTGGCGCTGTGCCGGGCAGAATAATGTACAATGACCGGCAGATTATTAAGGGAGCCCCATAAATGAATGAGTTGAAGAACGATCGCTACCTGCGCGCGCTGCTGCGCCAGCCGGTGGATGTGACCCCGGTATGGATGATGCGTCAGGCCGGTCGTTATTTACCGGAATACAAGGCGACCCGCGCCCAGGCCGGTGATTTCATGTCGCTGTGCAAAAACGCGGAGCTGGCCTGCGAGGTGACGCTGCAGCCGCTGCGCCGCTATGCGCTGGACGCCGCCATCCTGTTCTCCGATATTCTCACCATTCCCGACGCCATGGGGCTTGGCCTGTATTTCGAAGCCGGCGAAGGCCCGCGTTTCTCTTCGCCTATCGTCAGCCGCGCCGACGTAGACAAGCTGCCGCTGTTCGATCCGGAGGTCGAGCTGGGCTACGTGATGAACGCGGTGCGCACCATTCGCCGCGAGCTGAAGGGCGAAGTGCCGTTGATCGGTTTCTCCGGCAGCCCCTGGACGCTGGCGACCTATATGGTGGAGGGCGGCAGCAGCAAGGCCTTCACCAAGCTGAAGAAGATGATGTACGCCGAGCCGGCCACGCTGCACCTGCTGCTGGACAAGCTGGCGGACAGCGTGATCCTGTATCTCAACGCCCAGATCAAGGCCGGCGCGCAGTCGGTGATGGTGTTCGATACCTGGGGCGGCGTATTGACCGGCCGCGATTACCGCGAGTTCTCGCTGCATTACATGCACAAGATCGTCGACGGCCTGCTGCGTGAAAACGACGGCCGCCGCGTGCCGGTCACGCTGTTCACCAAGGGCGGCGGCCAGTGGCTGGAAGCGATGGCCGCCACCGGCTGCGACGCGCTGGGCCTGGACTGGACCACCGATATCGCCGACGCGCGCCGCCGCGTGGGTGACCAGGTGGCGCTGCAGGGCAATATGGATCCGTCGATGCTTTATGCTTCGCCGGAGCGCATCGGCCAGGAGGTGGAAGCCATTCTGGCCGGGTTCGGCCACGGCGAAGGCCACGTGTTTAACCTGGGCCACGGCATCCATCAGGACGTACCGCCGGAAAATGCCGGCGCCTTCGTCGAGGCGGTGCACGCGCAGTCGGCGAAATACCACCGTTAAGGAGCGGACGTGATAGAGACTCAAGCCCTGCGCGCCGAGCAGCTGCGCCGCGCCTCCGAGGTCATTCGCCACGATGATCTGCCGGTCGATCCGCCGGCGTTCATCGCCGGCGCCGACGTGGGCTTCGAGCAAGAGGGGGCGGTGACGCGCGCCGCCATCGCCATCCTGCGCTATCCGTCGCTGGAGCTGGTGGAGTATCAAATCGCCCGCATCGCCACCACCATGCCTTATATCCCCGGTTTCCTGTCGTTTCGCGAATATCCCGCGCTGCTTGCCGCCTGGCGGCAGCTGCGGCAAAAACCGGATCTGATCTTCGTCGACGGCCATGGCATCTCGCATCCGCGCCGCCTGGGCGTCGCCAGCCATTTCGGCCTGCTGGTCGATGTGCCGACCATCGGCGTGGCCAAGAAGCGCCTGTGCGGCAAGTTTGCGCCGCTGGATGCCGCCGCGGGAGCGCTGGCGCCGCTGGAAGACCAAGGCGAGCAGCTGGGCTGGGTGTGGCGCAGCAAGGCGCGCTGCAACCCGCTGTTTATCGCCACCGGCCACCGCATCAGCGCCGACAGCGCATTGGCCTGGGTGCAACGCTGCATGGCGGGCTATCGCCTGCCGGAGCCCACCCGTTGGGCCGACGCCATCGCTTCGCGCCGCCCGGCCTTCCAGCGCTGGCTGCAGCAGCATCCGGAGGTGTCGCAATGAGCGATTTCGGGTACACTGCGGCGCAGATAACGCGTAAGAGAGTAAACAATGCTACGTAACCCGATTCATTTACGTCTGGAAAAGCTTGAGAGCTGGCAACATTTGACCTTTATGGCCAGTTTGTGCGAGCGTATGTACCCGAATTACCAGATGTTCTGCCTGCAAACCGCGTTCGGCGATCCGGCGATATATCGCCGCATTCTGGATCTGGTGTGGGAAACGCTGGTGGTCAAGGACGCCAAGGTCAACTTCGACAGCCAGCTGGAAAAGTTGGAAGAGGCGATACCCTCGGCAGAAGATTACGATCTTTACGGCGTTTATCCGGCAATCGACGCCTGTATCGCATTAGGGGAACTGATCCATTCGCGGCTCAGCGGGGAGACGCTGGAGCACGCCATCGCCATCAGCGAAACGTCAATTCGCACCGTGGCGATGTTGGAAATGACTCAGGCCGGTAAAGAAATGACCGACGATGAGTTGAAGGTTTTGCCTGCGGTAGAGGAAGAATGGGACATCCAATGGGAAATTTTCCGCCTGTTGGCTGATTGCGAAGAGCGTGATTTGGACCTGATCAAAGGGTTGCGATCCGACCTTCGCGAAGCCGGAGTCAGTAACATTGGGATAAATTTAGCGCAATAAGGCAAGAAAACGTGATTTAACGCCTGATTTGTCATGCCTTAAGGCTTCACATCCGCACCCTGTCTGGTCTACATTTGGGGGGCGTAAAAAAAGTGGCTATCGGTGCGTGTATGCAGGAGAGTGCTGTCAATCGGCATATCCGTCGCACTCGATGCTTTGCAAACGATAAACACACTGTAAGGATAACTTATGAACAAGACTCAACTGATTGATGTAATCGCGGACAAGGCTGACCTTTCCAAAGCACAAGCTAAACTGGCTCTGGAATCCACCCTGGCTGCTATTACTGAGTCTCTGAAAGAAGGTGATGCAGTACAATTGGTTGGTTTCGGTACTTTCAAGGTAAACCATCGTAGCGAGCGCACTGGCCGCAACCCACAGACTGGTAAAGAAATCAAAATCGCAGCTGCCAACGTGCCTGCGTTCGTTTCTGGTAAAGCACTGAAAGACGCAGTTAAGTAATACTGCGTGTTGGTGAAAAGATTAAACAGGGGGGCGATGGCGCCCCTTTTGTTTATCCGTCGGGCGCTCGTGGCTGTCGGCATCGCTGCCGGCCTGAGCGCCTGCAGTTTCCATTCTACTATCCCCAGCTTTACCGCCAGCGGCTTCGTGGCCGATCGGGGCGTGATTCGCCTGTGGCGTAAAGATGACGACCAGCATCGCGCGCAGGTGCTGATGAGCGTCTACAGCCCCTACCGCGGGCCAGGAACCATCACCACGCTGTATGAATACCAGGGCGGCATCCTGCGCCAGATCAAACGCACCGACGCCGATGGCGATCGCGACTCCATTCGACTGCGCTTTGCCGACGACGGTACGGTGAGCTTCATGCAGCGCCAGCTGGCGACCCGCCGCGAGCCGCTGTCCAGCGACGAGATTGCGCTGTATCAGTATCAGGCGCGACGCATCCTTGAGGTCAGCGACGCGCTGCGCGCGGGCAAGGTGAAGCTGTTGCAGGGGCGTTGGCTGCAGGGCGAGGTACAAACCTGCGACGGGCAGCGGCTGAAACCGGGGTTAAACGCCAGTGCCGAGGCCTGGGTCGAGAAACGCGCGCGCAACAGCGGCCGAGCGGTGAACATCGCCTGGCTGGATGCGCCGGAAGGGAGTGCGCTGCTGCTGGTGGCGAACGACGATTTCTGCGGCTGGGAGCCGAAAGAAAGCCAGCTATAAAAAAGGCCCCGCGGTGCGGAGCCCATATCCATGAACGGCGGCGTTCAGATCACTTGCCGCGCGCAATGGCGCGATAGCCGATATCCTTACGACAGAAACTGCCTGGCCACTGAATGCCTTCCGCCAGCTGATAAGCGCGTTGCTGCGCTTGCGCCACCGTTGCGCCCAGCGCCGTTACGCAAAGTACGCGGCCACCGCTGGTCACCACTTCATTGCCCTGCATGCGCGTACCGGCATGGAACACTTTACCGTCGGCGCTTTCCTGCTGCGGCAGACCCTGAATAACCTCCCCGTTGCGGTAATCGCCCGGGTAACCGCCGGCCGCCAGCACCACGCCGAGGGCGGGGCGTTCGTCCCATTCGGAGGTTTTCTCGCCCAGCTTGCCTTCCGCGCCCGCCAGGCACAGCTCCACCAGGTCGGAACGCAGGCGCAGCATGATCGGCTGGGTTTCCGGATCGCCGAAGCGGCAGTTGAATTCAATCACCTTCGGCTGGCCGTCGGCGGAGATCATCAGGCCGGCGTACAGGAAGCCGACGTAGGTGTTGCCTTCCGCCGCCATGCCGCGCACCGTTGGCCAGATCACCTGGTCCATGGCGCGCTGGTGGATCTCATCGGTCACCACCGGCGCTGGCGAGTAGGCCCCCATGCCGCCGGTGTTCGGGCCGGTGTCGCCGTCGCCGACGCGCTTATGGTCCTGGCTGGTGGCCATTGGCACCACGTTCTCGCCGTCGACCATCACGATAAAGCTGGCTTCCTCACCGTCGAGGAACTCTTCCACCACGATGCGATGCCCCGCATCACCAAAGGCGTTGCCGGCCAGCATGTCCCGCACCGCATCTTCCGCTTCCTGCAGCGTCATGGCGACAATCACGCCTTTGCCCGCCGCCAGGCCATCGGCCTTGATGACGATCGGTGCGCCTTTGCTGCGCACGTAGGCCAGCGCCGGTTCAACCTCGGTGAAGTTCTGGTATTCGGCGCTGGGGATGTTATGGCGCGCCAGGAAGTCTTTAGTGAAGGCTTTCGAACCTTCCAACTGGGCGGCGGCCTGGGATGGGCCGAAGATTTTCAGGCCCGCGGCCTGGAAGGCGTCGACCACGCCGATCACCAGCGGCGCTTCCGGCCCGACGATGGTCAGGCCGATATCATGGCTCTGGGCGAAGGCGATCAGCGCCGGAATGTCGGTGGCGGCGATCGCCACGTTCGTAAGACTGGCTTCCAGCGCGGTGCCGGCGTTACCCGGCGCGACGTAGACTTTGTCCGCCAGCGGAGACTGGGCGGCTTTCCAGGCCAGCGCATGTTCGCGCCCGCCGTTGCCGATAATCAAAATGTTCATCAGGTGCTCCACGAATAGCGTGCGCCGGCGCGCACGCAGCAAAAAGGATTAATGGCGGAAGTGGCGCATGTCGGTGAAGATCATCGCAATGCCGTGCTCGTTGGCGGCGGCGATCACTTCGTCGTCGCGGATCGAACCGCCTGGCTGGATCACGCAGGTGATGCCGACCGCCGCCGCGGCGTCGATGCCGTCGCGGAACGGGAAGAAGGCGTCAGAGGCCATGGCGGAGCCTTTCACTTCCAGGCCTTCGTCCGCGGCCTTGATGCCGGCGATCTTGGCGGAGTACACGCGGCTCATCTGGCCGGCGCCTATGCCGATGGTCATGTTGTCGCGCGCATAGACGATGGCGTTGGATTTGACGAACTTGGCCACCTTCCAGCAGAACAGCGCATCGCGCAGCTCCTGAGCGCTTGGCTGGCGCTCGGACACCACGCGCAGATCGCCGTCAGTCACCATGCCCAGATCGCGATCCTGCACCAGCAGGCCGCCGTTGACGCGTTTGAAGTCCAGGCCGGCCACGCGCTGCCGCCACTGGCCGCAGGCCAATACGCGCACGTTCTGTTTGGCCGCCAGCAGCGAGCGCGCTTCCTGGCTGATGCTCGGGGCGATGATCACTTCGACGAACTGGCGGCTGATGATCGCCTGCGCGGTAGCGGCGTCCAGCTCGCGGTTAAAGGCGATGATACCGCCGAAGGCGGAGGTGGGATCGGTCTGATAGGCGCGCTCGTAAGCCGCCAGGATGTCGTCGCCGATCGCCACGCCGCACGGGTTGGCGTGTTTGACGATCACGCAGGCCGGTTCGGCGAACTCTTTCACGCACTCCAGCGCCGCGTCGGTGTCGGCGATGTTGTTATAGGACAGCGCCTTGCCCTGCAGCTGGTCGGCGGTAGCGACCGAGGCTTCCTGCACGTTCTCTTCTATATAGAA